>DASSNX010000176.1:0-3355 GCA_035701185.1 Candidatus Limnocylindria bacterium | reverse complement strand
CGGCGTCGCTCGGGGCGCAGGGCCGCCTCGCCGTAGAGGTAGACCGGGATGTCGAACAGCTTCGCGATCTGCTCCCCGAAGCGCCGCGCCAGGTCCACGCACTCCTCGATCCGGGTGCTCCCCAGCGGCACGAAGGGGATGACGTCGACGGCGCCGATGCGGGGATGGGCGCCGGTGTGCTGCTCCATGTCGATCAGCTGGATGGCGCGGCCGACGGCCGCGGTCGCGGCGCGGACCACGGGCTCGGCGGCCCCGGCAAAGGTCACCACGCTGCGGTTATGGGTCTCGTCGCGGGAATGGTCGAGCAGCGTCACGCCGTCGATCTGCCCGACGGCGCGCACGATCTCGTCGACGACCTCCGCCCGGCGGCCCTCCGAGAAGTTCGGCACGCACTCGATCAGGCTGACCATGGACCGATCTTAGCCTGCGCCCGGCGCGTGCCTCTGTGCGCTAGGCGTCGGCCGCCGCTGCGTGGCGCGGGTCGTCGCGGCCGATGGGGTCGGGGTTGACGCCGCGGGCGCGCGCCAGCCGTTCGGCCAGCAGCTGCAGCGGCCGGGCGCTGCCCAGGCTGGCGGCGATGGTCCGCGGCAGCCGCTCGGTCACCGGAACCGCCAGCCGGCCGGCCGGCGTCAGCTCGGCTGGGACGTCGTCGCCCAGGTCGGCCGCCACGATCGCGGCGGCGGGCATGCCCAGCGCGGCCGCCGCGCGCAGGACCGAGATCGTGCGCTCGACGAGCGCGGAGCCGCGGCCGTCGGCATCGGTCAGGATGGCGACCAGCCCGGTCTGCGCATCGGCCGCGGCCAGGTGGCCGTGCCGAATCGTCTCGAGCTGGTGCGCCACGGTCGGAAGATGAGCCCCTTCCTCGATCTTCAGCGCGAGCTCGCGGGCGGCGGGGTAGTCAAGTCCCGAGCCGACGACCAGCAGGCGCGTGCAGCCGGCGAAGGTGGCGGCGACGGCCTCCGTGCCTGGAGCGTCATCGGCCGCGTCGACCAGTGCCCGCACCGCGATCGGGTCCAGGCTGGCCCTACGCAGCGCCATGCCGAGAGCGGCGCCGGTCACGATCGGTGACAGGTAGCCCACCGTGTGGCACCAGCTCTGGTCCTGCTCGTCGGTGGTGATGACCGCGTCCACGATCGCAGCGCCCGGCGACCGCTCGCTGACCGTGATCAGGGCGGTGGCCGCGCCCGCTGCTGCGGCCGCCTGCAGGGCGTCATTGGTGGCCGGCGTGCCGCCCTCGTGCGAGATGCCGAGCACCACGCCGCTGGCCGGCGGCCGGGCAGCCAGCTCGAAGGCCTGGGCGCTGGACAGCCAGGGTTCGGAACTCCCTTCGCTGCGCAGGGCGTCGACCAGGAGCGCGGCCACCACCATGGCGGCGTGCTCGCTGGTGCCGCAGCCGGTGGTGAGGATCGGCTCGCCGGCCTCGGCGGCCGCGCGCAGATCGGCGGCCAGCCGCGCGACCGCCTGGTCCGCCCCGAGGCGGCGTGCCAGCCGCTCAGCCAGCGCCGGCTCGGCGGCGATCATCTCGGTCATGGCGTAGGGCGGGCCGTCACGCAGCGCCGGCATGCTGGAACCGGCCCACGGGTCGGGCGCGCCGGGAAGCGGGGCCTCGGGATCGAACGGCATGGCGCCGATGCTACGCGGCCTCTATCCTCGCGCGCATGTCGCCGTCGACCCTCCCCGTCCCGGGCGACGCGCCGAAGGCCGGCTTCGAGGCGCCGAGCGTCGAGGATCCGACGCTCATCAACGTCCACGACTACGAGCGCGCGGCGCTCGAGCGCCTGTCGGAGCAGGCGCAGGCGTACTACGGGAGCGGCGCCGACGACGAGCGGACTCTGAACGACAATCTCGCGGCCTTCTGGCGTCGCCGATTCCTGCCGCGCGTGATGACCGACACCTCGCGGATCGACATGGCGGTGGAAGTGTTCGGCCGCCGCTGGCCGGTGCCGCTCTTCACCTGCCCCACCGCGCTGCACCGCCTGGCGCACCCGGACGGGGAGCTGGCCACGGCCCGGGCCGCGGCGGCGCGTGGCATCACCATGACGCTGTCGACCTCGGCCAGCACCGACATGGCCGACGTCGCCGGGGTCGGCGGGCCACGCTGGTTCCAGGTCTACCTGCTGGCCGATCCCGGTGCGCGCCGAGCCCTGGTCGAGCGGGCGGTGGAAACCGGCTACGAGGCGTTCGTCATGACCGCCGATCTCCAGCGCCTTGGCCACCGTGAGCCGGACATCCGGGTCGGCTTCGAGCTGCCCTTCGACGTCAGCGTGCCGAACGTGGCGGTGGCCGCCGAGAGCTCGCTGGACGCGGCGGCGGACCAGAGCTTTGTCGAGACCCTGGGCTGGTCCGATCTCGAGTGGCTGGCCGGGTTCGGCCTGCCCGTGATCCTGAAGGGCGTCCTGCATCCGGACGACGCCGTGCGCGCCTTCGAGCACGGTGCCGCGGCGGTCCAGGTCAGCAACCACGGCGGGCGCCAGCTGGACGGCGCCATCGCCAGCCTCGACGCGCTGCCGGCGGTGGTAGACCGGGTCGCCGGTCGGGGGCCGGTGCTCTTCGACGGCGGCGTGCGCCGCGGGACGGACGTGATGATGGCGCTGGCCCTCGGCGCCACGGCCGTTGGCATCGGCCGGCCGATCCTATGGGGCCTGGCGGTCGACGGCGAAGCCGGGGTCGGCCGCGTGCTCGACATCCTGGCCGGCGAGCTGGAGCAGGACATGGCGCTCGCCGGCGCCTCCCGGGTCAGCGACCTGACGCCGGCGCTGATCGTCTAACGGCGGGGCTCGCGCTCGGCCATCGGCACCCGCACGCCGCGTTCCCGCGCGACCTCGAGCGCCCGCTCGTAGCCCGCGTCCGCGTGGCGGATGACCCCCATGCCCGGGTCGGTGGTCAACACCCGCTCCAGGCGCGCGGCGGCTTCGGGGGTGCCATCGGCCACCACCACCATGCCGGCGTGCAGCGAGTAGCCGATTCCCACGCCACCCCCGTGATGGAAGCTGACCCAGGTGGCGCCGGCGGCCGTGTTCAGCAGGGCGTTCAGGATCGGCCAGTCGGCGATGGCGTCGGAGCCATCGGCCATGCCCTCGGTCTCGCGGTAGGGGCTGGCGACCGAACCCGCGTCCAGGTGATCCCGCCCGATCACGATCGGCGCGGCCAGCTCTCCCGATGCCACCATCTCGTTGATCCGCAACCCTGCCTTCGCCCGCTCCCCGTAGCCGAGCCAGCAGATCCGGGCCGGCAGGCCCTGGAACGGCACTTTCTGCTCGGCCAGGCGCAGCCATCGGCTCAGGCTGGCGTCCTCCGGGAAGAGCTCCATCAGGGCGGCGTCGGTCTTGAGGATGTCATCGGCCTCACCGGACAG
>DASSNX010000175.1:0-6932 GCA_035701185.1 Candidatus Limnocylindria bacterium | reverse complement strand
CAGGCGGTGAGTCGTGCCGACTACGACTCGTGGCTGGCGGACGCCAAGGCGGGCCGCACGCCGAAGCCATCGGTCCAGCCCGGCGGACAACAGCTGGCCCTGACGGCGAGCAACGTGGCCTTCGACAAGCAGGAGCTGGACGCGAAGGCGGACCAGCCGAGCACGCTGTCCTTCACCAACCAGGACGCGATTCCGCACGACGTGGTGATCCAGGACAAGGACGGCAAAGCGGAGTTCAAGAGCGACACCCTGACCGGCCCCGACGCCAGCGGCACGTTCAACGTGCCGGCACTGCCGGCGGGCACCTACACCTTCTTCTGCTCATACCACCCGGCCCAGATGGTCGGCGACCTGATCGTGAAGTAGGGGAGCGCAGGCAAGACCAATGGCGACCACCACCCTCACCCCCCAGGCGGAGACCTACCGGCGCTCCTGGGTGATCGACTGGCTGACGACGGTCGACCACAAGAAGATCGGGATCCTGTACATCGTCAACAGCTTCCTGTTCTTCTTCGCCGCCGGGATCCTGGCCCTGGTCATCCGTTCCGAGCTGGCCGTCCCGGGCCTGCAATTCCTGGACGTGAAGACCTACAACGAGACCTTCACGATGCACGGGACGATCATGATCTTCCTGTTCGTCGTGCCGGTCCTGTCCGGGTTCGCCAACTACGTCGTGCCGCTCCAGCTGGGCGCGCCGGACATGGCCTTCCCGCGCATCAATGCCCTGTCCTTCTGGCTGCTGCCGCTGGGCGGCGGCCTGATCTTCACCGGCTATCTGTTCGGCGGCGCCGCCGCCGAAGGCTGGACCGGCTACGTCCCGCTCAGCACCAACCAGTACGCCTCCGGAGCGGGCACCGACCTGTGGCTCATCGGCCTGGCGCTGGTGGGCACCGCCTCGATCCTGGGCGCGGTGAACTTCATCACCACCATCTTCAAGATGCGGGCGCCCGGGATGACGCTGTTCCGGATGCCGATCTTCGCCTGGACGGTGCTCGTCACGGCGACCCTGATCCTGCTCGCGACGCCGGTGCTCACCGCCGGCCTGATCGCGCTGTTCATCGACCGCAACTACGGCGGCCACTTCTTCGACCCCAACGCCGGCGGCAACCCGATCCTGTGGCAGCACCTCTTCTGGTTCTTCGGCCACCCGGAGGTCTACATCGTCATCCTGCCGGCGATGGGCGTGGTCAGCGAGATCCTGCCGGTGTTCAGCCGCAAGCCGCTGTTCGGGTACCGCGCCTTCGTGTTCGCCACGATCGGTATCGGCCTGCTCAGCTTCAGCGTCTGGGCGCACCACATGTTCACCACCGGCAAGGTGCTGCTGCCGTTCTTCGCCTTCATGACCGCCATGATCGGCGTGCCCACCGGGGTGAAGATGTTCAACTGGATGGCCACGCTGTGGCGCGGGTCCATCAGCCTCACGACGCCGATGCTGTTCGCCATCGGCTTCCTGATGATGTTCCTGATCGGAGGCATCAGCGGCGTGATGCTGGCCAGCCCGCCGGTCGACTTCCACCTGCAGGACACCTACTTCGTGGTGGCGCACCTGCACTACGTCTTCTTCGGTGGCAGCGTCTTCGGGGTCTTCGCGGCCACCTACTTCTGGTTCCCGAAGATGACGGGACGCCGCCTGAACGAGGGCCTGGGCAAGATCCACTTCTGGCTGATGTTCATCGGCTTCAATGCCGCCTTCTTCCCGATGCACCCGCTGGGCATCAGCGGCATGCCGCGCCGCATCGCCGACTACGCGCCGGAGCCGATCTGGGTCTTCTGGAACCTGGTCTCGACCGTCGGGGCGTTCCTGATCGCGGCATCGATCCTGCCGTTCCTGGTGAACGTGGTGGCGACCCTGATCAACGGCGAGCGGGTGGGCGATGACCCGTGGGAGGGCAACACCCTCGAATGGGCGACCAGCTCGCCGCCGCCGCCGTACAACTTCGACCGGCTGCCGCCGGTCCGCAGTGAACGCCCGGTCTTCGATCTGCGCCACAAGCGCGATGCCGAGCACCTGGCCGCCGACAACCTGCCGGTCGCGCCACCGCCCGATGCCGAAGGCAACGTTGGCGGGCAGCCGGGCGACGGGGGACCCGCCTGATGAGCGTCGACGCCCCGACCTCGGTCAGCGCCAGCATGGGCGCGCCCGAGGCGTACAGCCCGCATCGCGAGGCCGGCCTGCCGACCCCGCTGGTGGGGATGCTCCTGTTCATCGCCAGCGAGGTGATGTTCTTCGGCGGCCTGTTCGCCGCGTACTTCAACGCCCGCGCCTCGTTCGTCGGCACCTGGGGACCGCCCAACGAGCCGCTGGAGATCATGCCGGTCGCCCTGCCGATCACGATCATCCTGATCGCGTCGAGCTTCACCATGCAGTTCGGGGTGTGGGCCATTCGCCGCGGCGACCAGCGCGCGATGCGCTTCTGGACCGCCGTCACCCTGCTGCTGGGCGTGATCTTCCTCATCGGCCAGGCCTACGACTACTCGGTGCTCGGCTTCGGCATCGGCGACGGGGTATTCGGCACGGTCTTCTACACCCTGACCGGGTTCCACGGCGCGCATGTCTTCGGCGGCACGGTGGGCCTGACCATCCTGGTGGCACGCGCCAGCCAGGGCCAGTTCAGCGCCCGCAACCACGTCGCGGTCGAGGCGGTCAGCATCTACTGGCACTTCGTGGACGTGGTCTGGATCGCGCTGTTCACCACGCTCTACTTCCTGCGCTGACGAGGAGCGGACGTGCCTGATTCGACGATCGGCTTCCTGATCCTGGGGGTCGCCATCATCCTGATCCTGGCGATCGTGTTCGCCGTCACCGTCCGTTCGAGCGCGCCCGGGCCGCGCCCCACCCCGCCACCCGGCGTGCACCTGCCGCCGGGCAGCTTCCTGCCGGTGATCATGTCGGTCGGCGCCTTCCTGATCGGCGCGGGCTTCACGCTCAAGCCGGATGACGCCTACACCCTCCCGGTGCTGGACGTCCTGTCGCGCATCTTCAACCCATTCCTGGCGCTGCCCGGGATCGTGGTCCTGCTGTACGGCGTCTGGTCGTGGGTCCGCGCCGCCAACCGAGAGTGGCGCGAGGTCGAGTCGGGGCCGCACCACGACGCGCCCGAGCACTGAGCACGACGTGACCGGCGCGGCCCTCGGCGCGCGGCAGCTGGGCACGCTCCCGCGCCGCTGGCTGGTGGTCGGCGCCCTGCTGCCGCTGGTCCTGCTGGCCGGCTGGGTGGCCGTCCTGCTGGCCCGTGGCACCGCGCCGGCGATCGGCGCGAACATCGGGCAGACCGCGCCGGACTTCGCCTTGACCGATCTCGACGGCAACCGCCTGCACCTCGCCGACCTGCGCGGCCGCCCGGTGATCGTCAACTTCTGGGCCAGCTGGTGCGTGCCGTGCGTCGACGAGTTCCCGATCCTGCACGACGGCCTGGCCGGCCATGCGGCCGACAACGTAGTCCTGGTGGGCATCGTCTATCGTGACAACGCCGAAGCGGCGCGCCATTTCATGCAGCGCATCGGCGCCAGCTGGCCGTCCGCCATGGACCCGGGCGAGCAGGTGGCCGAGGCGTATGGCATCTTCGGACCGCCGGAGACGTTCTTCATCGATGCCAACGGCGTCGTGCGCGGCCGCCAGATCGGCCAGCTCTCGGCGGCCGATTTCGAGCGTCAGCTGGCGCTGGCGCTCGGCCACCCGGCACCCGGCTGAGGAGGAGCAGATGACCCAGAACCTTCCCGCACGGCAGGAGCACGGCGAGATGGTGGTCGACACGGTCCACGACCTGCATGCCGACCATCACGATCCGCAGCACCAGGAGGTCCAGCAGAACATTGCGGTGGCGCTGCTGCCGCTGGCGCTGATTGCGCTGCTGGTGCTGACGTTCGTCGCCGCCGCCTGGACGTTCCTGGCCGCCACGACCGGGGCGTAGCTCTCAGACCCGGTTCCGCTGCTCAGCCGGGTGGCCGCGCCGCAATATGAGCCGATTTCGCGCCCGAACGGCTCGCGGCGCTGCAGTTCGGCGATATATGAGGCTTCTGGCCGCGCGAGTGACCACGTTGGGCACTCCAGGCGCTGAGTAGCGCGATATTTCATCGGTATCGCGCGCGAATCGGGCTCCCACGCGGAATCTGCGCCAAATATCGGCGTCCGATGGCATCGGCGCCGGATGGCGCCGGATGGGGCCGGCCCGAGCTCAGGCGGGCTGGCTCACCGCCGGGTATCGCTGAGCAACGTACTCGTCCAGGATCTCCAGGAAGCGCGGCACGATGTCATCGCCGCGCAGTGTCGTCCGCAGCTGCCCGTCCACGAATACCGGGGCCACCGGCTCCTCGAAGGTGCCGGGCAGGGAGATCCCGATATCGGCGTGCTTCGACTCGCCAGGGCCGTTCACCACGCAGCCCATCACCGCCACCTTGAGATCCTCGACGCCGGGATGCGCCTGGCGCCAGACGGGCATCTGCTCGCGCAGATACTCCCCGATGTCCCGCGCCATCTCCTGGAAGAACGTCGACGTCGTCCGCCCGCAGCCGGGGCAGGCGGACACCTGCGGGGTGAAGGAGCGCAGGCCAAGGGACTGGAGGACCTGCTGCGCCACCTGGACCTCCTCGGTCCGGTCGCCGCCCGGCGCGGGCGTCAGCGAGACGCGGATGGTGTCGCCGATTCCACGCTGCAACAGGATCGCCAGCCCGGCGGTCGACGAGATGATCCCGCGCGAGCCCATGCCGGCCTCGGTCAGGCCGAGGTGGAGGGGATAGTCGCAGGCATCGGCCAGGCGGGCGTACACCTCCACCAGGTCCTGCACGCCGGACACCTTGGCGGACAGGATGATGCGCTCGTGGCCCAGCCCGGTCTCCTCGGCCAGGCGCGCGGACCGCAGCGCCGATTCCACCATGGCCTCGATCATCACCTCGCGGCTGTCGCGCGGCTCGGGCGACGCCGCGTTCGCGTTCATCAGGTCGGTCAGCAGCTGCTGGTCGAGGCTGCCCCAGTTGACGCCGATGCGCACCGGCTTGCCGTTGGCGATCGCCACCTCCACGATCTGCTGGAAGTTGGCATCGCGGTGCTTGGCACCCACGTTGCCCGGGTTGATGCGGTACTTGGCCAGCGCCGCGGCCGCCGCAGGATACCTGGTCAGCAGCAGATGGCCGTTGTAGTGGAAGTCGCCGATCAGCGGCACGCCGACGCCCAGCCGGTCCAGCTTCTCGCGGATGACGGGTACCGCCTGCGCGGCCTCGTCGTTGTTGACGGTCACGCGCACCAGCTCGCTGCCGGCATGGGCCAGCTGCGCCACCTGGATGGCGGTGGCATCGGCGTCTGCCGTGTCGGTGTTCGTCATCGACTGGACGACGATGGGATGTCCGGAGCCGATGGCGACGCCGCCGACGTCGACGGTGGGGGTCTGGCGCCGCTCGATCACAGGCCCGATGCTAGCCGCTCGGCACCTGCTGCGCCGAATCCGGCACGGTGCGTGCAACGGCGGCAGGCGTGAGCGTCTCGGTCACCACGTCCCAGGTTGCCCGGCAGCCCGCCGCCGTCCGGCTGGATGCGCAGGCGGCCGCGCCGCGCATCGCCATCGTGGAGGACGATCCGGCGCTCGGCGAGCTCGCCGCCGACCTGTGCCGTGGTCTGGGCGCGGCGGCCGTCGTCTACGGCGCGCCGGCGGACTTCCTCGACGCCGCCAAGACGCGGCCACCGGACGTCCTCGTCCTGGACTGGCGGCTGCAGGGCCAGCTGGGAGCCGCGGCCTTCATGGCCGTCCGACATCGGTATCCGGCCATGCCGGTGGTGTGCTGGACCGCCAGCCCGGCGTGGAATCTGCCGCAGATGATCCGCCACGATCCGATGACCGCGGTGATCGACAAGGCCGCGGGTCCCGAGCCGTTCGAGGCTGCCGTGCGCTGGGCCACCGGCTGAGCCGTTCGACAGGTTCGCTACCATGCGGGTATGACCGCGACCTCACCGCCCAAGACCGATACCGAACCACAGACCGATACCCGCCACCGCAAGGTCGCGATCATCGGCTCCGGGCCCGCCGGGCTCACCGCCGCCATCTACGCCGCCCGCGCGAACCTGGAGCCGGTCGTCTTCGCGGGGAATGCCCCGCTGGGCCAGCTGATGATCACCAGCGAGGTCGAGAACTATCCCGGCTTCCCGCAGGGCATCATGGGCCCGGAGCTGATGCAGCTGTTCCGCGACCAGGCGGAGCGCTTCGAGGCGACGCTCATCGACCAGGACGTGACGAAGGTCGACTTCAGCGAGCGGCCCTTCAAGCTGTGGATCGGCGACGAGCAGTGGCTGGCCGACGCCGTGATCGTGGCCACCGGCGCATCGGCCCTGTGGCTGGGGCTGCAGTCCGAGGAGGAGTTCCGGGGCCGTGGGGTGAGCGCCTGCGCCACCTGCGACGGCTTCTTCTTCCGCGATCGCGACGTGGCCGTGGTGGGCGGCGGAGACACGGCGCTGGAGGAGGCGCTGTTCCTCACCAAGTTCGCCTCGAAGGTCACCATGCTGGTCCGCCGCGACGAGTTCCGCGGCAGCAAGATCATGCAGGACCGCGCCATGGCGCACCCCAAGATCGAGGTGATCTGGAACACGGAGGTCACGGACGTCCGCGGCGACATGACGGTCACCCAGCTGGCGCTGCGTGACACGGCCAGCGGCGACGAGTCGACCCTGGACGTGCAGGGCATGTTCGTGGCCATCGGCTACAAGCCGAACACCGACCTGTTCAAGGGACAGCTGGACCTGGACCCGCGCGGCTACTGCAAGACGGTCGACGACGGGGATACCAACACCAACGTGGAGGGCGTGTTCGTGGCCGGCGACGTCCACGACCATCGCTACCGCCAGGCCATCACGGCGGCAGGCGACGGCTGCAAGGCCGCGATCGATGCCGAGCGCTGGCTGGAGTCCATCGGCGAGGTCCAGCGCGTCACGGCCACCAACTGGTAGC
>DASSNX010000174.1:0-3407 GCA_035701185.1 Candidatus Limnocylindria bacterium | reverse complement strand
CGCCGGGTCGTACGAGAGGACGACGTCGGAGCGATCAGCGGCGCCCGCCAGGTAGTCGGCTGCCGCACGGAGCTCGGCATCGGAGCGGTTCCAGGTCACCAGCTGGCTGGCCGAGGCCACGAGCGACAGGACGACCGCGGCAATGACGCCGGTCACCTCCAGGAACCGATGCGTCTGCGGCCGCCGCAGGAAGCGCCACCAGCGTCCGAGCGCGGCCGCGACTGGACCCACCGAGCCGGCGGCGAGGGCGAACGCGAAGGGCAGCCATGCCGGCGCCGTGTGGAGGAACGCGCCCTTCGGCGCGTGGAAGGCGAAGACGAGCCCCATCGCCACGAACATGACGAGCCAATAGCCCAGGAACGGCGCGAGGTCGCTGCGCCGTCGGGCCAGCCACGCGCCGCCGAAGAAGAAGATCGCGAAGACACCTCCCAGCAGCCCGAGCGTGCGACCGATGATCTCGACCCAGGCACCGATCCGCGAGCCGATGACGACGCCCGGGCCGGAGCTTAGGAAGGTGGCCAGCGAGACCTCGTGGCCGATCGAGAACTGCTCGTTGTACGTGCGGATCCACAGCGTGTGCCCGCCCGCGGACGGCAGCGGGCTGCCGTACACGGCGAGGTCGCGGATGAGCCACGGCGCCAGCACTGCGAGACAGGCGACGGCACTAACGACCCCCACGCTCACGCCAACGCGCGGGCGACGGATCCACCACGCGATGGCCGGGGCGGCCGCCAGGAAGATGCCGTCGATGCGCGCGAGGGTCGCCAGGCCCACGAGCGCGCCGGACGCGATGATCCACCAGGCGGGGCGCGCCGCCGTCACCGCCCGCGTGGCGGTCCAGAGTGCCGCGGCGCCGACGGCGCCGAACACCGCGAAGTTCTCGACGAGCGGGTAGTGAACGAGGAGCGGGCCGGCGAACACGGCGAGGATCGCCGCGATGATCGCCGAGCGCCGCGAGGCCCACATCTCCCAGGCGATCAGGTACGTGAACGGGACCAGGGCGGCCGAGAGGATGACCATCGGGATCTGCGCGACGCGCCAGTCGGGGCCGATGACGGCCATGAAGCCGGCGGCCACGATGGAGGTCAGCGGCATCCAGTGGCCATTGCTCGGAACCGGCAGCATCGGGTCAGCCGGGAGGCGGCCACCGACCTCGAGGAAGCTCCACAGCACCGGGACACTGAAGCCATGGCCCTCGGCGAAACGCTCCGCGACGAGCTGGTAGTAGGCGGCATCGGTGTACGGCGGGAACGGGAGGAGCCAGGCGGTCAGGCCCCGAACGACCAGTGCCAGGACTCCCAGTACGAGCAGGTCCCGGACGATCGGGCGGTCGATCACGCCGGGAGGGTACCCGGTAGACTCGCCGCGATGTACGCCCCCGAGCGCCCGGCGTCAGCGCTCCCGCGGTGGATGCCAACCCCCTCGATGCTGGGCATCTTGGTCGCCGGGGTCGTCCTGGCATTCGTCGCGGTGGCTCGCGGCCCGGTGGACGCGGACTATTTCTGGCACCTGCGCACCGGGCGCCTGATCCTGGAGTCGGGCCTGCCGGCCAGCGATCCCTACTCGTTCACGTACGACGGGCCATGGGTGCTCCACGAGTGGCTCGGCGAGGTGATCATCGCGGGGCTTGTCGGTTCGCTGGGTGAGGCCGCGACGCTCGTCCTCTTCGGGATCGTGGCTGCGTCGGCGCTCGCCATCCCGGCACTTGCCCTGCGTGATGAGGCCGGCCAGCGCGCCAGGACGGCCCCGACGCTCATCGCGCTGACGCTGGCAGCTGTCGTCCTCGTGAGCTTCGTCACGATGCGGCCCCAGGTCCTCAGCTGGCTCATGCTCGGCATCCTGCTGGCGGTGCTGATGCGTCTCGACGCCGAGCGGCCACGACGCAGCCTCGTGCTCCTACCACTCTTCATCGTCTGGGCCAACCTCCACGGCCTCTACGTCGTGGGACTGGGGATCGTGGCGATCTACACGCTCGTCACCCTCGCCGGCGCGACGCGGATGGCGAGCGCGCGTGGCTGGATGACCGCCTCCGCGGTCGCGTCGCTGCTCGCCTCGATGCTCACGCCGGCGGGCCCCGCCGGGCTCCTCTACCCGCTGCGCTACCTCGAGCCCAGCGACTGGGGCCTGGCGAACATCCAGGAATGGCAGTCACCCGACTTCCACGACCCGGCCAACCTGGGGCTGCTCGTCCTGCTGGTCGGGCTCATCGTGGCGGCGGCGCGCGCCCGGCCCGCCTGGCTGCGGTTCGTGGCGGCCGCAGGCGCCGCCCTGGCGCTCCTCTCGGTGCGCAACGCACCGGTCCTCGCCGTCCTCGCGCTGCCGGCCCTCGCGCTCGGGCTCGACGCCGTCCTTCCGGCCTCCCGGCCGGTGCGTGCGTCGGCGCAGCTGCCGCGGCGGATCATGGAGCTCGGCGTCGCCGTCCTCGTCATCGCCGTGGCGGGCGTGCTGCTCCTGCCGCGCGCGGCGACCTGGTCGGACACGTTGCGGCGCTCGTTCCCGGTCGCTGGCGCAGACGCACTCGAGCGGGCGAACCCCGCGGCCCACGTGCTGGCCGAGTACGGATGGGGCGGCTACCTCATCGGGCGTTCGTGGGATGACGGCCTGCGCGTCTTCGTCGACGGGCGCAACGACATGTACCCGGACCAGCTCCTCGCCGACTACTCGAGCCTGCGGGCGGCCAGCGACGGCTGGCAGGAACTGACCGATGCCTACGGGGTCGACGCCATCCTCGTGGCGCCAGGTGCGCCGATCGTCGAGGCTGCGGCGTCAGACGGCTGGTGCGAGGCGTATCGCGATGACGTTCAGGTGCTGCTGCTGCCCGCCTGCGACACCTGAGCCGCCGGAGCCGCCGGAGCGCCGACTCCGAACCGCTCGCGCCCGCGCCAGATGGCGATGCTGCCGACGATCAGGCTGAGGGCGGGCACCCACGGCACCGGTAGCGCGATGAAGCAGACCACCGGCAGCAGCCAGCGCCAGTCGCGCAGGCCGGCCACGAGCGCCAGTGCCGCGGCGATCACCAGCCGCAGGACGAGCGGAAGCGGCAGCGCGACGGCGTAGGGTGGGATGGCCACCGAGCTGTTCGTACGCAGCGTGTCGATCCACTCGAACCATAGGTGCGGGGCGATCACGAACGACACGCCGGTGATCAGCGCCGTCGTCGCAACCGCCCAGGCGAGGGACCGCCATGCCCGTCGTCCGGCGAACCAGAGCAGGCCGATGCCCGGCGTGACCTTGGTCAGCAGGTTGAACGCCCACGCCTGCGGGAAGCGGAATCCCACGACCGCCACCGCGGCGATCATGAGGTGGATGTTGCCAACGCCGATCTCGTTCGGGACCGGTGAGCCGGGGATCAGCAGCAGCAGGGCCCCGAGGCGCGGTCCGGCCATCCATGCCAGCAGCATGAGGTT
>DASSNX010000173.1:0-6321 GCA_035701185.1 Candidatus Limnocylindria bacterium | reverse complement strand
GTGGATCCGGCGACCGGTTTGAGCGACGCCACCGCCAGCCAGCGGTTGGCGGAGAACGGGCCGAACGAGCTGGAGAAGCATCAGCCGCCGGCGCTGCCGCGCCTGGTCTGGGACGCGCTGACCGAGCCCTTCATCCTGCTGCTGCTGGCCGCGGGCAGTTTGGCGGTTGTCCTGGGCGAGACGCGCGACGGGCTGCTCATGCTGGCCGCCCTGGTGCCGATCGTTGGCGCCGACGTCGTGACCGAGTACCGGGCCGAGCGGGCCCTCTACGCGCTGCGCATCGCCACCGCGCCGTTTGCCCGCATCCGGCGCAACGGCGTGGCGGCCGACGTGCCCGTCGCCGAGCTGGTGCCGGGTGACGTCGTCCTGCTGCGTGCGGGCGACATCGTGCCGGCCGACCTGCGCCTGTCCTGGACGGACGGCTTCGAGGTGGACCGCTCGGCCCTCACCGGCGAATCGCTGCCGGAGCCCGGGCACGCGGAGCCCGATCCGCCGGAGGCGGCGCTGGCCGACCAACGCAGCATGGCCTACGCCGGCACGGCGGTGGTCGGTGGGACCGGCATCGGCCTGGTCGTTGCCACCGGCACGCAGACCGAGCTGGGCAAGATCGCCAGCACGCTGGCCGGCACCGAGCGGCGACGCTCCCCGGTCCAGCGGGAGCTCGATCGGCTCGTGCGCATCCTGCTGGTGGCCGCCGTGTCGCTGATCGTCATCACGGTGGGCCTCGGCTTCGTGCGGGGCCAGGGTGCGGGCGCGAACCTGCTGGCCGGGATCAGCGCGGCAATCGCGGCCATCCCGGAGGAACCGCCGATCCTGCTGGCGGTGGTGCTGGGGATCGGTGCGCATCGGCTCCTGCGCAAGCAGGTCCTGGTGCGCCGCCTGAACGCCCAGGAGACGCTCGGCGCTGTGGACCTCATCCTGAGCGACAAGACCGGCACCCTCACCCAGAACCGGCTGGCGGTCGCGCGCGTGGTGGGGCCGGATGGACCGATGGAGGGGCCGCAGCTCACCGCGTTGCTGACCCGGGCGCTGCGCGCCGAGGACGATGCCTGGCACGCCTCCGAGGGGGCGGCGACGGGCTCGTTCACACGGGCCATCGAGGCACGCCTCGTCGAGCTGGGCATGACGCCAAGCCTGGATTCGCGCGAGCTCCTCGACTGCCGCTCACCGACTGATGACCGGCCGTGGTCGTGGACCAGGACCGCTGATGGGGAGCTGGCGATCGGGGCGCCGGAGGCCGTCGAACGGCTCGCGGACGGGCTTTTCGGAGCCGATGCGCAGCGCTGGAGGGCGGCGCTTGCCGCCGAGACGGAGCGCGGTGGCCGGACCCTGCTGCTGGTGTCGCGGCCGGTTGGGGGCAGCTGGCAGCCGGAGGCGTTCGTCGTCTTCGCCGATCCGCTGCGGCCGGACGCCGCCGCTGCCATGGCCGCGGCCAGTGAGGCGGGGATCCAGGCGGTGGTGGTCACCGGCGACCATCCGGTCACTGCCGCCGCCATTGCCCGGGCGGCGGGCCTCGACACCTCGCACGTCGTGACCGGCGCCGAGATCGACGCGCTCAGCGACGAGGAGCTGGAGGCGTTGCTTCCGCGGCTGCGAGTCGTGGCCCGGGCCGTTCCGCAGCAGAAGCTGCGCCTGGTCGACGCCGCGCGACGGATCGGTCGGACCGTGGCCGTCACCGGTGACGGGGTGAACGACGCCCCGGCGCTGCACCGCGCCGACGTGGCGGTGGCCATGGGCAGTGGCACGCAGGTCGCCCGCGAGGCTGCCGACCTCGTGCTGGGCGACGACTCGTTCGCGACCCTGATGGACGGGCTGCGGGAGGGTCGCCGGATCGTGGCGAACATCCGCAAGGGCCTCATCTTCCTGGTCTCCACCCACGTCGCGCTGCTGGGATTCATCCTCATCGCCACGCTCGCCGGCTACGGGCAGCCGCTGCTGCCGCTGCAGATCCTGTGGCTGGAGCTGTTCATCGACCTCTCCACGTCCGTGGCGTTCGAACGCGAGCCGGAGGAGCCCGGCGCCATGCGCCAGCCGCCGCGGCCTCGCGAGCAGCCGCTGCTGACGACCAGCGTCCTGGTCCGGATCGCGGTCGCGGGCGGCTTCACCGCGGTGGCGGCGCTGGCGGTGCTGGAGCTGCGCGGCGGTGACTTCGATCACGCCCGCTGGCTGGCGTTCAACGTGCTCGCCATCGGCCAGGCGGTGCGGGCCTATGCCAACCGCAGCCTGACCCTGCCGGTCACACGCCTGGCGCGCAACGGCTTCCTGCTGCTCGCCTGCCTGGTGGTCGTGACCGTGCAGGTCGGCATCCCCTACGTGCCGCAGCTGGCGTTGGCCTTCCACGCCAGCCCGTTGTCGCTCGCCGAATGGGCCCTGGTCGGCGTGCTGGCCCTGCTGCCGGCGGTCCTGGCCGAGGCCGTCCGGACCAGCCGCGGCCGCGAGTGGGTCGCCTAGGGCTATTCGACCAGGCCCCACAGGTCGCCGACCGTGAAGCCGTCCTGGAACGGGTCCGCCTCGTCGACGACGTAGTCGGTGCGGCCGGTGATCCAGGCCGATCCGGTCAGCTGCGGCACCACCGCCGGCACGCCACCGATGGTCGTCTCGCGCAGCAGCCGCCCCGTCCACGTGGTGCCCAGGATTCCCTCATGCACGAAGTCCTGGCCGATGCCCAGCTCGCCGCGGGCGTGCATCACCGCCATCCGGGCGCACGTGCCGGTGCCGCACGGCGAGCGATCGAGGACGCCGGTGAAGGATTCGGGCCGTGACCAGTCCAGCGTGCCGGAGGAGATGGCCACCGTGTTCTTGCCGTGCGCGCCCGGGACCGAGGGCGGCCCGGTGAACTCGAGGATGGAGATGCCGGCCAGCTCCGGCGTCACGGGATGGCTGACCGGGATCTGCTCGCGGGCGGCGGCCTTGACCATCTCGCCCACCCGGACGAGGTCGCGGCCCTCGTCCGGTGTGAGGCGGAAGCCCAGCGCGCCCGCATCGGCCAGGGCGAAGAACATGCCGCCCCAGGCCACGTCCACCACCACGGTGCCCAGCTGCGGCACCTCGACCGGCACGTCCAGGCGATGCGCGAAGGCGGGCACGTTCTCGAAGGTGATGGCCGTGGCCTTGCCGGCGTGGACATCGGCTCGGACGCGGATGAGACCAGCGGGTGCCTCCAGTGTGAGCTCGGTCACCGGCTCGCTCACGCGCACCAGGCCTTCGTTGATGAGCACGGTGGCCACGCACATCGTGTTGGAGCCCGACATGGCCGGGTACTCGGACTGCTCCATGATCACGTAGCCGGCATCCGCTTCGGGAGCACTCGGCGGGAGGAGGACGTTGGCGCAGAGGGCGGGGTAGCCGCGCGGCTCGCGGAGCATGAGGCGCCTGAGCCGATCCCCGTGCTGCGCCAGGTGGTTGCGCTTCTCGAGCATCGTCGCGCCCGGCACGTCGTGGACACCGCCGACCACCACGCGTCCCGGCTCGCCGCCGGCGTGCACCTCCACCGCCCTGATGACCGCGTCCAGCTGCATGCGGGCACATCGTGCCATGCGCGATCCATGAGCCGATGCACGGATGCCGACGCCCGACCGGCGCGGCGCGGTACATTGGAGGCCCCATGACAGACGCACCGCCGATCGTGGTCGACGGCCTGGTCAAGCACTACGGTGCCGTCCAGGCCGTGCGCGGCATCAACCTGGAGGTGCGAGCAGGGGAGGTGTTCGGCTTCGTCGGCCCGAACGGTGCCGGCAAGTCCACCACGATCCGCTGCATCCTCGACCTGCTGCGGCCCACCGCGGGTCGGATCAGCGTCTTCGGCGCCGATCCCCGCACGGACGGTCCCGAGATCCGCGAGCGTGTGGCCTACGTCCCCGGCGAGCTGCGTCTGCCGGAGCGGATCAGCGCCCGTCAGTTCCTGAACTCCATCGGGCGGATGCGCAAGCGGTTCGCCAGGGAGCGCGTGGACGAGCTGGCAGAGCGCTTCAAGCTTGATTTGGACCGCAACATCCGCAATCTGTCCAGCGGCAACCGGCGCAAGGTCTCGGTGCTCGCCGCGTTCCTGACCGATGCCGAGCTGCTGATCCTCGACGAGCCGACGGCCGGCCTCGACCCGCTGATGCAGCACGAGTTCCTCAGCCTGGTACGCGAGCGGCAGCAGGCCGGCGCCACGGTGCTGCTCTCCTCGCACATCCTGTCGGAGGTGCAGAGCGTGGCCGGTCGGCTGGCCGTGCTGCGGGCCGGGAAGATCGTCGCCGAGGGAACGGTGAATGACATCCGCAACCTGGCGCGGCAGCGCGTCGAGATCTGGTTCGACGCAGACGTGCCGGAGGGGCTGGCCTCCGTCCCGGGCATCGATGAGCCGCAGGTCGACGGCCGCCACTTCTCGGCGGTCCTGACCGGGTCGGCGAGGCCGCTGATCGACGCGCTGTACGGCCAGCGGATCGACTCGATCCTGATCCAGGAGCCGGACCTGGAGGAGGCGTTCCTGGGCCTGTACGAGGAACCGGCGTCGTGAGTGCCAGGGCATACGAGCTGTTCGCGGTCCCGCTGCGAGCCGCCCGACGCGCCAGCGTGGTCTGGGCACTTTGCCTTGGCGCGCTGATCGGGCTGACGGTCGCCTTCTATCCGGCGTTCCGGGACCAGCCTGATCTCTCCAGCCTGGTCGAGGGCATGCCCGATGCGCTGGTCCAGGCCTTCGGCCTCTCCGACTTCGGCACGCCCGCCGGCTTCCTGCGCGGCAACCTGTATGCCGTCCTCGTTCCGCTGGCGCTGGCCATCGCCGGGGTCCTGCTCATGAACGGGCAGACGGCCTCCGACGAGGACTCGGGACGGATGGAGGCGTACCTGGCCCAGCCCGTCAGCCGCGGTGCCGTCTTTTGGGGCCGGGTGCTGGCCGTGTGCGCGTGGCTGGCCGTCATCGGCCTGGTCATGTTCGCCGTCCAGTTCGCCAGCAACCAGGCGTTCGGGGTGGACATCGGCACCGATCGCGTGGCCGAGACGATTGCGCTGTGCATCCTGCTGGCCGCGTTTCACGCCGGCGTGGCAGCAGCGCTGGCCGGGCTCACCGGGCGGCCGGGCCTGGTGCTGGCCGCGGGCATGGCCATCGCCGTCTTCGGCTACGTGGCCATTGCGCTCTTCCCGATCAGCGATGTCCTCGCGCCGTGGCGGCATGCCTCCCCGTGGGACTGGGCGCTCGGCGGCGATCCGCTGATCCACCGCACCGAACTGTGGCGGTACCTGGCGCTTGGGCTGCCGGCGGTGCTGCTGTTCGCGATCGGTGCCATCGGCTTCGGGCGGAGGGACGTTCGGGCGGCCTGATCCGGCATCCGGGGCCGATCGGCGTACGATCCGTCCCCATGCCCCTCTCGACGCGATCAAGCGAGCTGGAGCTGCTGGACGCCGCGGATCTGGATCCGGCCGAGCTGCGCATCAACCTGCGCGAGATGGCCATGCTCAATCGCCTGCCCGGTGGGGTGACGACCTCGGTGCGTGCCGTGCTTGGCGCTCTCAATGGCCGGGCCGATGCGTCCGTGCTGGACATCGGGGCCGGCTCCGGTGACTTCGCCTGGCGGCTCGCCCGCGAGCGACCGGTCCGGATCCTGGTGGGCGACTCTCGCGCGGAAATGCTGGACATCGCGCGCGCCAGGTTGGCGCGAACCGATGGCGTGGAATTCCTGGAGGCGGATGTCACCGCCCTGCCGTTGCCTGACCGCTCGGTCGACGTGGTCCACGCCTCGCTGCTGCTTCACCACCTGGACGCCCCGGCTGCGATCGCCGCGTTTCGTGAGATGCGCCGCGTGGCCCGGGAGGCGGTCGTGGTCAACGACCTGCGGCGCGGACGGCTGGCCTACCTCATGTCCCTGGCACCGGTCCTGGCCTTCACGCGAGGCCGATACACCCGAGCCGACGGTCCAGCATCGGCCCGGCGGGCGTATACGTTGCATGAGCTGGATTCGCTGGCCGCTGAGGCCGGACTATCGGTCGTCCGCCGCACGGTGCCCTTGTGGCCGCGGGTGACGACGGTGTACCGATGAGCGACCTGAGCTGCGACGTGCTGGTGATCGGCGCCGGCCCGGCGGGCTCGGCCGCTGCCGCGGCACTGGCTCACGCCGGCCGTGACGTCCTGCTGGTCGAGGCGCGCTCGCACCCCCGGCCGAAGGCGTGCGCCGAGTACGCCAGCCCGCGCATCGCCGAGGAGCTCGCACGGCTTGGCCTGGCCGATGACGCCTGGCAGGCCGACGCGCTGCCGGTCCGCGGCATGCGCGTCATCCGCGGCCATGACGCGGTCGAGATGACCTACCACGACGCCGGCGGGCAGCGCCCGGCCTGGGGTCT
>DASSNX010000172.1:0-3549 GCA_035701185.1 Candidatus Limnocylindria bacterium | reverse complement strand
CCACGACAGGGCGATGCGCCCGTCGGCGGTGGTGCTCAACGCCTCCTCGCCCGCCACCTTGACCAGCACGACGCTGGAGCAGATGCCGGCGATGGCACCCATGAACAGCGCCTCGATGAGATCGGCGCCCAGGGCCAGCATGGCGCCGACGCCGAGCGCCATGGTGACCGCCACCTGCAGGGGGGCGCCGATGAGGACCAGCCGCCCGACCTCGCGCAGCTCCGTCAGCCGGAACCGGAGGCCGATGCTGAACATCAGCAGCGCGACCCCGATGTCGGCGAGGGCGAGCACCTCGTCCGGGTCGGCAACGACGCCGGGTGTGAATGGGCCCACCACCAATCCGGCCGCGATGTAGCCGATCATCGGGGCCAGGCCCAGCCGATGCGCCAACGCTCCGAGGAGAAGCGCCGTGCCGAGGGCGGCGAGCAGGGTGATCGCGAGGCTGCCGGTCATCGCGTCACGGAGGGTGGGCTCCCATCTTCGGATGATACCGGGCCGATCCGGGCTTGCCCGCCGAGGGGAGGGATCGCTATCCTGCGCAGGTCGGCGCTCGGTTCAGGGCGTCGCGGGCGTCGCGATCCGCCCTTACCCGACCGCGTATGGAGGAGACTGCGCACGTACTGCGCGGTCTCGTTTTCGTTCCTGGAGGCTCTGCGGTGAGTGATCCCGCGCCGATCTCGTCCTCGACTTCGGCCATCGACATCGCGCGTCTCGTCGGTGGCACCGACCCGATCGTCGTGCGCGCCTCGGCCTCGCTGCACGCCCTGGCCGAGCAGGCGGTCCGCAACCCGGCGTGCCGGGTGCTCTCCGTGGTGGATGACGACGATCGGCTTATCGGCCTGGTGCGCGTGACAGAGCTGCTGGAGGACATCTTCCTCAAGGTCGTGCCCGAGGAGTCGCTGGGTGCGATCGAGGACGTGGAGGATGCGCTTCGCTATGCCGGGCACATCGGCGCACGGACGGCGTCGGACGTCATGCAGCCGCCGGTCTGGGTTGAGGCCTCGGACACGTTGCGGACGATCTTCCACCGGCTCCGGCAGTCGGGCGTCAACGGCCTGCCGGTGACCGATGCGGACCGCCGTGTGATCGCGTACGTCGACCAGCTCGAGCTGCTGATGGCATGGATCGCCAGCACCGGGCGGCAGGTGCTGCTCACCCCTGACGACCAGCCGCCCGCATGACGCCCTCTGTGCTGATCGCGGGGGCGATCTTCGTCGTCGCCTACGTGCTCATTGCCACCGAGCGCGTCGACAAGACGCTGGCCGCCCTGGGCGGGGGACTGGCCATGGTGCTGGTGGGCGTGCTGGACCAGGAGGGAGCCTTTGCCGGCATCGACCTGAACGTCATCTTCCTGCTGGCCGGCATGATGGTGATGGCGAACGTCGTGCGCCGCACCGGTGTCTTCGGCTGGATGGCGGTCCGGGCCGCGCGGCTGGCCTCGGCCGATCCCTATCGGATCCTGGTGGTCATGACGGTGGTCACCGCCGTCGCGTCGGCGTTCTTGGACAACGTCACCACCGTCGTGCTGATCGGCCCGGTGACGCTCTTCCTCGCCGCCGGCCTGGGCATGAACCCGATGCCACTGATCATCAGCGAAATCCTGGGCTCGAACATCGGCGGCACGGCCACGCTCATCGGCGACCCACCGAACATCCTGATCGGCAGTGCGGCGGGACTCGACTTCAACGCCTTCCTGCTCAACCTGGCGCCGCTGACGGCGATCCTGCTGGTCGCCTACCTGGTCGCCGCGCGCTGGCTGTTCCGGCAGCTGCTGGTGGCCGATGCCGAACGCAGCCAGACCCTGCTCAACCTGGACGAGCGCCGAATGATCAGCGACCCGGGGCTGCTGCGCCGATCCCTGGTCGTGCTGGGCCTGACGCTGGTCGGCTTCGTGCTGCACGGCCCGCTGAACTACGAGCCGGCGACCGTGGCGCTCACCGGCGCGGTGGTGCTGATGCTCGTCACCCGCCAGGACCCGCGCGAGGTGCTGCGCGAGGTCGAGTGGCCGACTCTGTTCTTCTTCATCGGCCTCTTCATGCTGGTGACGGGCCTGATCGAGGTAGGGGTCGTGCGCGGCGCGGCCGACCTGGTGGCGCGCCTGACTGGCGGCGCCCTTGGCAGTACCTCGTTCCTGGTGCTGTGGTTCTCCGGCGCCGCCTCGGCGGTGATCGACAACATCCCATACGCCGCGACCATGACGCCGCTCGTCCAGCAGCTCCATGCCGGTCATGGCGCCGGCGCTGACGTGCTGTGGTGGGCGCTGGCCATCGGAACCGACCTGGGCGGCAACGCGACGATCATCGGCGCCTCGGCCAACGTGGTCCTGGCGGCCCTCAGCGAACGCGAGGGTCATCGCATCAGCTTCGGGACGTACCTGCGCTACGGGCTGCCGGTCACGGTGGCCATGCTGTTGCTGAGCAGCCTCTATCTCTGGGTTCGCTATCTCCTCTAGCCGATGGACCACCTGACCTCGGTGCTCCTGCAGCTGTTCGTGCTGCTGCTCGCCGCCAAGCTCGGTGACGAGCTGTTCAAGCGGCTCGGCCTGCCGGCCCTCATCGGCGAGATCCTGGGCGGCGTGCTGGTCGGGCCGAGCGTCCTCGGGTGGTACGCCATCGGCCCCGAGACGCAGCTCTTCGCCGAGATCGGCGTGGTCCTGCTCCTCTTCCAGGTGGGGCTGGAGGTTCGGCTGCCGGAGCTCGTCCGCGTCGGCGGCACAGCGCTGATTGTGGCGGTGCTGGGCGTGATCCTGCCGCTGGCCGGTGGCATCGGCCTCGGGCTGGCCCTGGGCCATCCGACCGAGGTCGCGATCTTCGTCGGCGCCGCGCTGACCGCCACCAGCGTCGGGGTGACGGCGCGGGCGCTGCAGCCCCTGGGCCTGATGTCCAGCCAGATCGGGCGCGTCATCATCGGTGCGGCCGTCGTGGACGACGTGCTGGCCATGCTGATCCTGGCCGTCGCCGGCGGCCTGGCGGGCGGAGGGCTGGACCCGCTGCGGATCGCGGGCACGCTGGCGGTGGCATTGGCCTTCATCGGCCTGGTGGGCGTTGGCGGCACCCGGCTGCTCAGCCGTCACCGTGCGCTGCTGACCGAGCCGCGGTTCGCCGAGACGCCGTTCCTGCCAGGCATGCTGCTGATGCTTGGGCTTGCGGCAGCCTCGGCGGCCATCGGCCTGGCCGCGATCATCGGCGCCTTCCTGGCCGGCCTGGTCGCGGGCGAGTCGAGCGAGCGCCACGCCCTCGAGGCAGAGGTGGCGCCGGTGGCCGCCTTCTTCACCCCGTTCTTCTTTGGCGCCATCGGAGCGCAGGTCCAGCTCTCGGCCCTGGGCGACCCGGCGGTGCTGGGCGTTGCCGTGCTCATCACGCTGGTCGCCATTGCCACCAAGCTGGTTGGCGCCTTCGCCGGTGCGCTGCGGCTCGGCGGGCGTGCGGCAGCCGTGGTCGGCTGGGGAATGGTGCCGCGGGGCGAGGTGGGGATCGTGGTTGCTGCCCTCGGCCTGCAGCTCGGCACGATTGATGGCGGGCTCTACGCCGCCGTAGTCACGATGTGCGT
>DASSNX010000171.1:0-2852 GCA_035701185.1 Candidatus Limnocylindria bacterium | reverse complement strand
GGATTCTCGACCGCGCCCCACACCGAGACCGCCGTGCGCAGCGCGTCCATGGGATGCGTCTGCGGCGGCAGGGCGCGCAGGGCGCTGATCACCGGGCCGGGCAGAACTGCCGGCGAGAGCCGGGCGTCGGGATGCCACTCCCCGGTCCACAGCAGCTCGGCCACGGCGGCGTAGGTGCCGTGGGCGACCAGCTCGGCGATCGGGTAGCCGCGGTACAGCAGGCGTCCAGCGGCGCCATCGATCATCGACAGTGCCGTCTCGCCGGCGACGACCCCCTCCAGGCCAGGTGAATACGGTTGCTCGCTCGTGCTCATCGGCAGGAGTCTAGTTGTGATTCCCACGGACGTTGTTGACAAGGACCTGCATCGGGGTGAGGCCTCCGAGCGCGGTGTGGGGTCGTTCGTGATTGTAGAAGTCGAGGTAGACCGGCAAGGCCGCGCGCCGCTCGGCGTTGCTGACGTAGGCTCGGCCGTAGGCCCACTCGTGGAGCAGGGTCTGGATGAAGCGCTCGGCCTTGCCGTTGGTCTGCGGTCGATAGCGGCGCGTGCGCTTGTGGCGGGCGCGCAGGCCGGCCAGGCTGGCGGCGTAGCGTCGCGAGGTGTAGGCGAAGCCGTTGTCGGTCATGACCCGCTCGATGCGCACCCCGAGCCGCCCGAAGTAGGCGGCCGCCAGCTCGAGCGCGGCGACGGCGCTGGCGGCCGTCTCGTCGGGCACCTCAATCGCCACGCCGACCCGGCTGGTGTCGTCGATGACCACCTCGAAATGGTCGTAGCCGTCGCCGCGGTGACGGCCGGAGACGTTCGGCCGGCCGTGCACGCGGTGGCCGCCGCCGTCGGGGATGCGCGCCAGCTTCTTGTGATCCTGGTGCAGCAGCGCGCCGGGATGGCAGGCCACGTAGCGCACCGGGGCGGCGGTCACCCGATCGCTGTCCCGCAGCCGCGACACGCCCTGGCGCCGCAGCACCGCGTAGATCGTCGAACGCGGAACGCCGGTCAGCGGCGCCAGTCGATGTGGACCATAACGACGCTCGGCGCGCGCCAAGCAGATCGCCTGTTCGACCTGGGCCGGCAGTCGACGCGGCGAGCGGTGCGGTCGGCTGCTGCGGTCAAGCAGGCCCGCATCGCCTTCTTCCCGGTAGCGGCGCAGCCACTTGTAGGCCGTGGCGCGACTGACGCCCATCGCGTCGGAGGCGGCGGCTGGCGACCAGCCGAGGACAGTCACGCGCTGCACAAGCAGCTGCCTTCCAAAGACGCTGAGTTTGGCCCTAGCATGAGCCACGAGAGCCTCCTGTCGGTGCGGAGCTTCATCAACTCCCGCAACCGTGCACGGAGGCTCTCATCTGTCAACAACGTCCGTGGGAACTACAACTAGACCCAGGACCAGGCCGAGCCGTCCCACCAGGCATGCAGCAGTTCGTTCGAGCTGCCACGGGCGAAGACATCGAGCCGATTACGGCCCCAGGCACAGGCCGTCGGGTCCGAGGTCAGCCGCCCACCGAGCGACTCCCACGCCTGCCAGCCGGCCGGCTCGTACCAGCAGTGCCACAAGGCCCCGTCGGTGCCACGGGCGAAGAGGTCGATCCGATCCGCTCCCCACGAGCAGGCTGCCGGATCGCCAGTCAGCGAACCGCCCATCGGCTCCCAGTCATGCCAGGCCACACCGTCCCAGTAGCGATTCCACAGCTGGCCATCGCCGAAGATGGCGAAGACCTGCATCTCGTTCTCCGCCCAGCTGGTGACCGCGGGCGCCGAAGCCAGATCGCCGCCGAGCGGCTCACAGCCGGCCATGGGATCAGTACTCGGTCGAGCGCAACATCATGCCGAGCGCACGCGAGATCTCGGCGCGATATCGGGCGCCGGATGGGTGGCGGGCCAGCCAGTGCAGATAGTCCGGATCGGTCTGGGCCAGCTCCTCGATGGAGTAGCCGGCGTAGTGGCCGAAGTCAAGGCGCTGCGGGTTGAAGGATGAGGCGCTTCCGGGACCGACCGGAATCGCCTGCGCCGGCTCCACCTCGAAGCCGGCGTGCTGCTCGGAACGCTCGCTCACTGCTCCACCTCCGTGCCCAACGAAGCGTGCGAAGCGACAACCGCTTGTCCGCTCGCGCGATGCTACTCCAACGGTGCCTGACCGCAACGCCCGTTCAGGACCGATGCGTCTCGCGCCCTCCGACCAGGGTGAGCACCGAGCGAACGTCCGCCAGCCGCTCGTCGGCGGCGAGGAGCGTGTCCAGGTCGACGTCGAGCACCGCCAGGTCGGCCACCGCTCCGACGCGCAGGTGTCCCTCGTCGCTCCGACCAAAGGAGCGCGCGGGACCGACGGTGTACGCGGCCAACGCGGCTCGGACGTCGAGCGCCTCGGCCGGATGCCAATCCTCGGCTTCGTGCGGGTAGCGGCGATGGACCGCGGCGAACATGCCGAGCCAGGGATCGGCCGGTTCGATGGGCGCGTCCGAGCCGAAGGCGAGCCGCGCGCCGGCTCGTGCCAGAGAGCGCAGCCGATACGCATCCTGCAGCCGGTCGGGCCAGCACGCCTCGACCGAGGGGCGGTCGGAAGGGCAGTGGACCGGTTGCAGGCTGGCGGTCACGTCCAGGGCGGCGAAGCGCTCCAGATCCTGCGCCCGCACCAGCTGCGCATGCTCGATGCGGTCCGGCGGTCCATCCGCCCGCGCCGGCGCGCGGCCGTACGCGTCGAGCACCTCAACGACCGCGCGGTCGCCAATGGCATGGATCGCCATCGAGATTCCGGTGAGCCGCGCCTGGCTGAGCAAGGCGTCGAGCTCGTCACGGCTGGCGCGCATGATCCCCGTATCGCCCGCCGAGCCGCATGCGTACGGCTCGAAGACGGCCGCCGTG
>DASSNX010000170.1:0-9435 GCA_035701185.1 Candidatus Limnocylindria bacterium | reverse complement strand
CCAGGCGGTGGCGTCGTCGAGCAGCTGCTGGACCTGTGTCGGCCAGGCGTCGAGCTCCGGGAGGTGGCGCCCGGTCAACCCCTCGAGCGTCGCCAGCAGGGCGAGCAGCGTCAGCGTGTAGTCGCGGGTGTGAGGCGTGGCCCGCGTGATGGGCGGCGGCATGAGCATCACGGCGTCGGCCTCACGCGCCAGCGTCGATTCGGCGCCGGCCGTCACGGCCACCACCTGCCCGCCCGCCTGGTGCGCGGCCAAGGCCGCTTCGATCGTGCGCCGGACCTCGCCACTGACCGAGATCACGACCGTCAGGCCGTCCACGCGGCCGGACCCGTATCGTGCCGCAGCGGCGGATGGCATCGCCCATACTGCGCGACGCAGCTCCGCGCCGAAGGCGAGCTCCAGGGACAACGCCGCGAACAGGGAATCGCCGCTGCCGGTCAGTACCACGTGCGGCGCCTCGAGCTTCGCCAGCTCAACCGCCTGCCGACGAAGGTCGGGCAGCGCCGCGGCGAGGTCGTCCGGCTGGGACTGCATCTCGCGCCACATCAGCTCGTTCATCGCGGCCAGTCCTCGAGATGCAGCTCGGCCAGCTCCGGCCGTGCCGCGAGCTCGACGAGCGACAGGAGCCGCCCCCGGGAGCCGATGGCGGTCGTGCTCATCGCCGCCATGCTGTTCGCCACCAGGGCCGCCTCCCCGGCTGCCCGCCCGCGGGTGAGGGCCCAGACGAAGGCGCCCGCGAAGCAGTCACCGGCTCCGGTGGTGTCCACCGCCTCGACCTGCAGGCCCGGGATCCGGCGCCGATCACCGTCGGCCGTGGCAACCACGCATCCATCCCGACCGAGCGTGAGCGTGGCGATGCCCGGACCCTGGCTGAGCAGCCAGCTGACGGCGGCGTCGGGATCGGCCGGTCCGCCCAGGGACGCAATCGCCGGGGGCGTGGCAAAGACCACGTCGCATCCGGCCAGCAGCTCGCGCTGCAGGTCGTGGTCCAGCGCGGTCGGCTCGAAATCCATGGATACCTTGACGCCGCGCGACCGGGCTTCACGGATCAGCCGCAGGTTGCCCTCCCCTTCGTCCGCCACCGTGTGGGCGTACGCGGCGCGATCGAGGATCGACCAGTCGACCGCATCCCACGGCACGTGGAGCGCGGGCGTGGCGAATTGCAGCAGGCTCTTCTCGCCGCCGTCACCGAGCAGCGCCAGGGTCCAGAACGACGGCTCGTCGAGGTGCACCAGGCCGGACACGTCCACCCCTCGCCGCTGCAGATCATCGATCGCAGCCTGACCGCGTGCATCGTTGCCTACCGCGGTGACCAGCGCGGCTCGCCCACCGAGCGACGCGAACGCGGCTGCGGCATTCGCGCCCATGCCGCCCTGCTGGTCGCCAATGATCTCGACCCAGAGCTTCTCATCGGGCAGTGGCAGGTGCGGGATGCGCACGGCGACATCGATGCTGATGTCGCCGAAGGCGACTAGCTCGGCAGCCAACCGGCCCCCTCCAGACGCGCCGGGCCCAGCCGATTGCCCTCCGGGTCGTAGTAGGCCTCCACTCCATCGATCGCCGAGCGGACGGCGAAGCGCTCCAGGAACGTGACCGTCGGCTCCAGGACGTGGAGGTTGTTCAGGAACGGGTGCGTGGTGACGATGTCCGAGTAGCGGCGTCCGTCCATGTGTCGCGTCACGACCGAGTGGCCATCCCAGTCGACCGCCTCGGTCAGGAAGCCATACGGCCCGTGGTGGTGCTTGGCCAGTCCGCGAAGCATCGTCAGCGCCTTGTGCAGGTCACTGCGCCGGCCGCGATCGGTGAACGCCTGGAGATAGGCCTCCGCCGCTTCGGCGATCTCCCAGGTGCAGGCCGAGTTCCAGGAGTCCTCCATGTACAGCAGCCCCTTCGTCTCGAGGCCGTTCAGGTCTTCCACGAGTTCGAACTGGGCGAGCGGCTCGAGGCAGGCGCTGTAAGCGAACTCCGTCCAATCGGTGCGTCCCATGGCGCGGCCCGCGGCCCGAAGCGCCTGGAAGGCCATGGCGTACGTCACGTTCTCGTGCAGATCCTCGGTGTCCGAGTTGGTGCTGCCGAAGAAGCCATTGGCGCCGATGAACGCGTCGACCGTCGATTCGATGGCGCCGCTGTAGTCCGCCAGGCCGCGCTCGTGCGCCTCGACCAGGAGCTGCAGGATGAGGACGCCGCTCCCGCTCTGGTCGTAGATCGGGTCCGGCGGCAGCGGCGCGCCCAGGCCGACCGGGCCGAACGCATCGGCGGCGTGCCGGAAGACCTTGCCGTCCGGGGTGGAGCGGCGCGGGAACCACCCGTTCTCGCAGCGCTCCAGGGTCGTGGTCCACTCTGCGATCAGGGCGCCGGCGTCGCGGGCACGCTGGTCGAGGGGCGCTCCCACGACGTCGCTCAGCATCAGCAGCTGGTGCCCCACCCGCGCCATGTGCCCCGGCTCGATGTACGTGTCATGGCCCTCGAGGTTGTCCAGGAACCTGTCGTCGTCGATGACGTAGTAGAGCCGCACGGGCAGGTTCTCGTCGTCGAAGAAGCCGCCGTTGAAGCAGTGCTGCGCCAGCCGCGTCCCGAACCCGATGAGCGCGTCCGACCGGAGCAGGCGGCCGAACCGGATGATCTGGTTGGCGGCGAAGACCGTATCGGTGCAGTAGCCGACGCCATCGATCATGCGATCGCGAAACGGGACCAGGGTGCCGTCCGGGATGGCGTCCATGGACTGGCAGCGCAGCGTGCCGTCGCCGGGGTCGTCGCACACCTTGGCGGCAAACCGGACCGATGCGATCGCGCTGTCCAGGATGGTGTTGTCCGGATCCTCCGGCAGGTAGAAGGCGTAAGGGGCTTTCACGGTGTCACTCCTTGGCGGCGCCGAGTGAGAGGCCTCGGATGAGATAGCGCTGGAGGAAGAGGACCAGGATGATCATGGGCACGGCGCTGACCGCCGCGATGAAGAACGAGGCGCCCAGCGGCTGACCGGCGGAGATGGACCGCGGCAGGAACAGCGGCAGCAGGGCGGGAATCGTGCGGCCGTCGCTCGACGTCAGCAGCGTGGCGAAGAAGAACTCGTTCCAGCTGAAGATGAAGACGAGCAGGCCGGTGCTGGCTATGGCGGGGATGGCCAGCGGCAGCGCGATATGCCGCAGTGACTGCCACCGCGACGCGCCGTCGACCAGCGCCGCCTCTTCCATGGAGGGATCAAGCTCCCGGAAGAAGCTGCGCAGCAGCCAGATGACCAGCGGCAGGTTGAAGGTGGTGTAGGCGATGATCAGGCCGAGCTGCGAGTCGAGCAGGCCGAGCACCCGGAACACGAGGAAGAAGGGCAGCGCCACCGCAATCGGCGGCGCCATCCGCAGCGTGAGGATGAAGAACGGCAGGCTGCCGCCGCCGGTCCGGAAGCGGGCGAACGAGTAGGCAGCGGTCGTCCCGACCAGCAGGGTGACGACCACGGTGCCCAGGGCCACGACGAGGCTGTTCACGAACACCTGGTCGAGCGGAACCGGCGAGCCTTCGAAGGCGAAGCGGATCGTGTCCGAAGCGGCGCCAATCGGGTCGCTCGGGATCAGCACCGGCGGGTGGGCACGGTGCTCGACGTTCCGCTTGAAGACGCCGAGCAGCATCCACAGCGTCGGCGCGGTGAAGACCACGACCACCACCAGCAGCGCGACGTACTGCGCGGCACGGACCAGCGGCTTCGGCTTCACAGCTGGTCCTTGCTCCGCGAGTAGAAGAGCAGCACGAAGATGATGAAGACCTGGACCATCAGGAACGCGATCGCCGAGGCGCGGCCGATGTCGAAGTTCTGCAGCCCGACCTTGAAGCCGTAGAAGCTCATGGTCGTCGAGGAGGTCCCCGGCCCTCCGAACGTCAGCAGGAAGACGAGGTCGAACGTTCGGAAGCTGTCGATGGCGCGCAGCAGCATCGCCACCGTGAGCACCGGCAGCAGCATCGGGAGCTTGACGTAGCGGAAGCGCTGCCAGGCGCTGGCGCCGTCGACCAGGGCCGCCTCGATCGGCTCAGGGTTGAGCGATCGCAGGCCGGCGAGCGTCAGCAGGATCATGAACGGTGTCCACTGCCAGGTATCCACGATGATCACGCTGGCCAGCGCCCACTTCGCGTCACCAAGCCACGAGGGCGCCGGCAGGCCGATGGCGTTGAGCAGGTAGTTGACCGGCCCCAGCGTGCTGTTGAACAGGCTGCTGAACAACAGCCCCACCACCGCCGGCGCGAGGGCCAGCGGGATCAGCAGCAGCGTGGTGGCCACGCCGGTGAAGCGCAGCTTCTGGTCGAGCAACAGCGCCACCGCCACACCGAGCACGGTCTGCACCGCGACCGTGGCGACCACCATGATGCCGGTGTTGAGCGTCGCCGAGATGAACTGTGGGTCGCGCGTGATGAGCCGGATGAAGTTGTCGATGCCAATGAAGCGCGGCGGCGTGGCGGCCTGGATCAGGTTCCATTGAAAGAAGGCGAGCACCGTGCTGTAGACCAACGGCACGATGTTGATCGCCAGGATGAGGAGCAGGGCCGGCAGGACCATGAGCCACGGCGTGCGCCGTGACTCGATGGTCCTGGCCCCGACGGCTTGCTGCATCGGGAGGCTCAGTTGATGAGCCCGACGTCCCTCCAGGCCTGCAGCTGAGCCTGCCAGTGGGCGATCTGCCCGTCACGACCCAGCTCGTCGGTGATCGACTCCCATTCGGTCGTGGCGTTCTTCAGCGCGTCCTCCACGGACTCCTGGCCGGCCAGCGCCTGGGCGATGTGCGTGCCGAGCGCATCGTTGTAGCGGTTGGCACCGGGCATCGTCAGCTCCGGATAGCCATTCGTCAGGCTCTGCTTGTTGTTGGCGATGTACTCCGGCAGCCGATCCCACTGCTGAACCCACTTGCTGGGGTCCGCGTAGTGCGACAGCCGATACGGATCCATCCCGGCCAGCGGCTCGGTGACGAACAGGAGGCTGACGGACGGCTGGTTCATGAACTGGATGACCCGATACGCCGCTTCCGGGTTGTCCGCCAGCTTGCTGATGGAGTTCACCCGGTTGTAGGCCAGCACCGACCGATGCAGGACTGAGCCGTCCGCCTGCTCGACCCCGGGGACCTGGGCGTAGCCGGTCTTGCCGATGATCTTGCTGGTGTTCGGGTCCTCGGCCACCTTGGCGACGTCGGTCCACTGGATGCACATCGCCGTCTTGCCCTGCAGGAAGGCATCGAACGACTCGACGTACTCGTAGTTCAGGATGTCAGCCGGCCCGAACTTCACCGCGTCGACGAAGTTCTGGAGCGCGTTGCGGCCGGCATCGGTGTCCAGCTGCGGGCGCATCTGGTCATCGAAGTAGACGCCGCCGTAACTGGCGAACCGGTTCAGGAACCAGTCGAAGTTGTCCGGCAGCTTGGTGATCTCGGCAATGCCGGCGAACGGCTCGGTGAGCTTCTCGCCCGCCAGGTCCGCACCGGTGTCGCGGGTGAAGAACTCGGCCACGTCCAGGTACTGGTCCCAGGTCTCGGGCGCGGCCAGCGGGTAGCCGTACTTCGCCTGGAAGGCGGCCTGCTCGTCCTTGTTCTCGAACAGGTCCTTGCGGAAGTAGAGCTCCAGGCGGTCGCCGTCCATCGGCAGCGCGAAGAGCTTCCCGTCGAACTTCGTGTACAGCTGGTAGACCGGGTACACGTCGTTCATCTCCGGATCCCACTGGGACGCGTAGTCCGTCAGATCCACGATGTTGCCGGCGGACGCCAGGTCGCCCAGGAATCGCGGCGGGTAGCTGAGGATGTCGTAGGCGCCGGTGCCCGAGACGATGTCGTTCTGGATCGACTGGTAGTAGGTCTCGAACGGAGCCGCCACGACCTTCACGTCGATGCCATAGGCCTTCTTGATCGCCGGGGCGAGCCAGAAGAACGGATATCCGCTCTGGATCGAGTCGACCACCACGGTGACGGTCGCCCCGTCGTACTGCTTGTCCGCGGGCTGCGTCGCGTCGATCAGGTCCTGGAACTGCTTCGGTGCCGTCGGAATCTCCGGCGCCGATGCCTCCGCAGAGCCGGAGGCGCCCGGTGAGGTGGTCTGCGTCCCGCAGGCCGCCAGGACAAGCGCCATCGCGATGGCGCTGAGCACTCGTGACCGAACCATTCCTACTCCTCCGTTGCTGCGGAAGTCGCGACGAGCTCGCTTTGGTAGATGAGGTCATCGCCGTCCCGTCGATGAATCGGATCGTCCGTCGCGTAGAACGACCCGCCGACGGACCGGCCCAGCTCGTACGTGAGCAGCTGCCCGGGCAGCGTGGCCAGCAGCGGCGTGTAGAGCTCGTCCAGGCCGGGCTCCATCTCGTAGATCCAGCGCGGGCCGCTGGGCGCCTTCCCCCGTTCGACCACGACCGCCGTCGGCGATTCGAGGTTCAGGAGCGACGTCAGGATCTCTGCGCTGCGCTTCGCGGCTGCGTCATGCGGCGCAATCAGCAGCGAAGGGACGAAGCGCGTGATGATGGAGTACTCGTCGTGGGCGTACTCCTCGGTCTCCTGCGCCAGTGCGGCGATCTGGGGGACCTCGAACAGCTTGCGAGCGATGAAGAGCACGCTCGGGTGGTTCGGTCCCGTGCCCAGCAGCAGGAACGGCTGGGCGCGCTGGAAGTACCTGGCGTGGTCGCGGGCGACCTGCCACATCGGCTCCAGGGAGGCCTCCACCAACGGCGGCAGCCGATCAAGGTTGGCCCGCGCGGCGCCGATGTCGGCGCGGGTCCCCCACCGCTCGGCAAAGGCCAGGCCCAGCTCGTAGAAGATGGCCAGGTGGTAGGGATACGACGTGGTGCCGGGCACGAATCCCAGCTTCGGGAAGTCGGTGATGAAGGTGGCGGACGCCGGCTCCCTAGCGAGCGGGCTGGTGCCGGATGCCGACATGGTGATGGTGGGGATGCCGCGTGAGTAGCTCGCGCGAGCCGCCTCCACGACCCGCACCACAGTCCCGGACTGCGAAAGGGCGATGACCAGGGCGTCAGGCGGGACGTTCGGCGCCTCGAACCGCGAGAAGGTGAGGGCCGCGATGGCATGGACCGGAATGCCCAGCAGCCGCTCCCACTCGAAGCGGACGGTCATGCCCACGTTCAGGGAGTCGCCGCAGCCGACGATGTAGATCCGGCTCGGACGGGCGAACTCGCCCGCCAGGTCACCGATCCTGCCCCGCAGGCCGTCAATCGACGAGCGCAGCAGGGCCGGTTGGCGGCGCATGTCCTCCGCCAGCAGCTCGAGGTTGGTTTCGCTCTCCATCAGCGTCGTTGTCTCATCAGGTTGATCTCGTACTCGTATCGGTCTGCGCGCACCACGTAGTGCGTGTACTCAACGGGACGCCGCTCGACGTCCCGGGAAATGCGAAGCAGGGTCACCAGGGGTGCCCCTTCCTCGTAGGCAAGGAGCTCGGCCATCTCGCGATCGGCGACCGCAGCACCGATCGTTTCGGTGCCGTACCACGGCTCGCGACCGTGCTCGTGGAGGAGCTCGTACAGGGACGGGAAGCTGCCGGCGGCCACGATCACCGCGTGCGGGACCGTGGGGGCCAGCCAGTGCTCGAAGTAGGTCAGCGGCACGCCGTCCACGGTCAGCAGCCGGCGGATGTGCGTGCCCTGGCCGTCCTCCAGGCCGAGCCACTGGACCACTTCCATCGGCGCCGCGGCCCACTCGACGCTCAGCGTCCGAGCGTCGACGTCATGGCCCTGCCGGCGCAGCTCGTTGCCGAAGCTGACCATCGGGCGCAGGGCGACTCCGATCTTGGCCGACGCCACAAAGGAGCCCTTGCCCTGCGCCCGAACGATCAGGCCATCGCTCTGCAGCCGGCGAAGCGCCTGGCGAACAGGAGTACGACTGGCCTGGAATTCGCGCTGCAGCTCAGCCTCCGATGGAAGCTGGCGGCCTTCGGTCAGCTCGCCCGTCTCGATTCGGCGACGGATCGTGCGCTGAATCAGCTCATGGATGGGCAGAGAAGCCGGGAGCGGTTCGAGTTCCAATGCTGGCGGCGGCACCTTACGGCGCAGCATCGGCTGAGGATACTTGGGACAACAAGTGCGCACTTGTCACGAAACAGGGCCAGGGCCTCGGATTTCGCGGCAAGCCGTGGTATCTCTGCCGGCATGAAGTTCGGCGTCATCATTCCGGAGGGAGTCGACCACGAGTTCGACGGCTGGGATCCCCGATCCGCCTGGGGCCGCGCCGTCGAGATCGCCCGGCACGCCGAGCGGCTGGGCTACGAGTCAGCCTGGATGTACGACCACTTCCACACCGATCCGGTGCCGGTCGACGAGATCACCTTCGAGGCCTTCACCGGCATCGCCGGCATCGGCCTCAGCACCGAGCGCATTCGGCTGGGGCACCTGGTCCTGGCGGCGGGCTACCGCAATGCCGCGCTGGTCGCCAAGATGGCCGGCACCCTGGACGTCATCACCGGCGGCCGCTTCGAGCTCGGCTTCGGGGCCGGTTGGAAGGAGGACGAGTACCTCGCATACGGTTATGACTTCCCGCCGTTGAAGGAGCGCATGGCCGTCCTGGCCGATACCCTCGCCATCGCCGCCGCCATGCTCTCCGGCCGCCGCGCGACCCATGCCGGTGAGCACCGCTCGGTCGCCGACGCCGTGAACGTTCCCGTCGGACTCCAGAAGCCGCGCGTGCCGATCCTGGTGGGTGGCAACGGGCCGAAGGTCACCTTCCGCCTGGCAGCCAGGTACGCCGATGAGCTCAACCTGGACGGCCTGACGCCGGAGCAGGTGGCCGCGGCGCTGCCGACCGTCCGCGAACGCTGCGAGGAGGTCGGCCGCGACCCGAGCACGCTCCGGATCTCGGTCCATCTCTGGGGTCCGGTGGTGGAAGATGACGGCGACGTCCGAACGGAACGGCTCGCGGCCTATCGCGACCTGGGGGTCAGCCGGGTCATCGCCCAGCTGCACGCATCGGTCGCCGATCTCGAGGTGCTCGACCGCTTCCGAGAGGACGCCCTGGGCGCCGGAGCGGAGCCGGCATGATCATCCCGCGACCGCCGGCCGGCGTGGTCCTCGACCTGGACGGGACGCTGGTCGACACCGTCGGCACCCGCATCGAGGCCTGGCTGCGAACGTTCGCGGAGGAGGGCATCGAAGCTGACCGGCAGCTGGTGACCGAGCTGATCGGCTCAGATGGGAAGCACCTGGCCCGCACGATCTGCGAGAGCGCCGGCGCCGAGGTGGACGACGAACGCGCCGAACGGATCGACGCCCGGTCCGGCGCCATCTACTCGGAGCTGAACACCGACCCGCAGCCGTTGCCCGGGGTCACGGAGTTCCTCGGCGCGCTGGACGCCGCCGGGATTCCCTGGGCCATCGGAACCTCCAGCCGCCGCGAGCAGGTGGGCCGATCCGTGGAGGCACTCCACCTCGACCGCCAGCCGACGATCGTCGACGGCTCCGCGGTCACCCGCGCCAAGCCA
>DASSNX010000169.1:0-65159 GCA_035701185.1 Candidatus Limnocylindria bacterium | reverse complement strand
TCGGTGAAGGCAGAGCGCTCGGAGCTCATGACTGGATCGTAGGTTCGGTTGTGGCGCCCAACAGGTGCCGTTGGCACCGAGCTGGCGGGCCATCCGGACCGCCGTGAGCGGCGGCGTCATCGGCTCAGGCGTCGAGGTGGTAGCGGGTGCGGGCCTGGTGCAGCAGCTCGTCGCGGAAGTCCGGGTGTGCGATGCCGATGAGGGCGTGCGCCCGCTCGCGCACGCTCCGGCCGAACAGCTCGGCGACGCCGTACTCGGTCACGACGGTGCGCACGTGCGCGCGGCTGGTGACCACCCCGGCGCCCTCGGGCAGCACACCGCAGATGCGGGAGACGCTGCCGCCGGCGGCGGTCGAGGGCAGCGCGATGATCGCGCGCCCCTCCGGCGCCAGCGCCGCGCCGCGCATGAAGTCCATCTGCCCGCCGACCCCTGAGTAGAACCGGGTGCCGATCGAGTCGGCCGACACCTGGCCGGTGAGGTCCACCGAGAGGGCCGAGTTGATGGCGGTCATCCGCCGGAAGCGGCGGATCACGGCGGTGTCGTTGGTGTAATCGACCGGCCGCATCTCGACCATGGGGTTGTCGTTCACGAAGTCGTACAGCCGCCGGCTGCCCATCATGAAGGTCGAGACGATCTTGCCGCGGTTGATCTCCTTGGCCGCTCCGGTCAGGGCGCCGGCTTCCACCAGGTCGAGCACGACGTCGGTGAACATCTCGGTGTGCGCGCCGAGGTCACGCTTGTCGCGCAGCGCCAGGCCGACGGCGGCCGGGATGGAGCCGATGCCCATCTGGATGGTCGCCTCGTCCGGCACCAGCTCGGCCACGTACTCGCCGATCCGCCGCTCCACGTCGCCGATGGGCGGGTCGTCGTGCTCGTACGGCGGCTGGTCCACCTCCACGGCGAGGTCGATGTCGGAGACATGCACGAAGCTGTCGCCAAGCGTCCGCGGCACCGCCGCGTTCAGCTGGGCGACCACCGTCTTCGCCGAGCGGATGGCGGAGAGCGCCGCGTCCACCGACGTGCCGAGCGAGCAGAAGCCGTGCGCGTCCGGCCGCGTCACGTTGATGAGGGCCACGTCCAGCGGCAGGACCCCGGTCAGGAACAGCTCGGGGACGTCCGACAGGAAGACCGGAACGTAGTCGGCGCGTCCATCGTTCACCGCCTCGCGAGCGTTGGGCCCGATGAACAGCGCGCGATGCCGGAAATGCCCCGCCATCTCGGGTGCCAGGTGCGGCCCGGGCCCGTTGGCGTGGAAGTGAATGAGCCCCACGTCGCGGAGATCGCGGGCGCGCGCGACCAGGGCATCGAGCAGCAGGGACGGGACGGCAGCGCCCCCGTGCAGGAAGACCTGGTCGCCGGAGCGGATGCCGGCGACGGCCTCATCGGCCTGGACGATGTGCATCGGGATCGAGTCTAGGCGCGCCGCGTCCGGGGTCGGATGGGCTGGATGTCACGGCCTCAAGGGACCGATAGCCCTTGTGACCCCGACGCGCCAGGTAACAGGCTGATCGTGGGCTGACAAGCACGAAGGAGGTGGGCAGCAATGCTCAACCTGTTTGGATGGGAAGTCGGCATGAACTGGGGCGAGGCCATCGTGCTGATCGCCGGCGCGCTCGTCATCGCCGCCATCTTGCAGGTCATTGGCCGCACCGGGTTCGGCACCGAGTGGATCTTCACCGGCGTCGCGGCCCTCGTTGGTGGCTGGCTCGGCAGCGAGGCCTTCGGATCACTCAGCACCTGGGGCCCGGTCATGGAGGGGCTGTACCTCGTGCCGGCGCTGATCGGTGCCGTGATCCTGGGTGTCGTGGTCGACGCGTTCCTGCGGTACGGGACTGGCGGGACGTACCTGGCGCCGAGGCCGATCTGACCTCGTAACCTCGGTCTGAGCGACGACGGCCGCCGGCGAGGCGGCCGTCGTTCGTTGTGTGCCATCCGCACCGCGCGCCTGATGACCAACGGCCCTCGTCCGGCTACCTCGCTGGCTCGACCATGCCGGCAACGAGGAGGTCATCCCGGACATGAGCAGCACGGCCCTGGAACGGAGACCAGCGCGGATCGGGCCGATTCCTGCCGGTCTCGCGATGTGGGTCACGATCCGACCGATCGAATCGAGTGACTGGGAAGGCCTCTTCGATTTCTATCGCGGGCTTTCGCAGCAGGCCCGCTACACCCGGTTCCTGGGGATGTCGCCGGGCATCGACGATCGCGCGGCTCGCCGCTTCGCAGCGGCACGCGAGCGCGGAGCCGATGGGTACGTCGCCATCCTGCGCGAGGCGGGCCGCCGAGACGGCCGCGTCGTCGGCCACCTCTGCATGGAGCCGATGCCGAGTGGTGCGGAAGAAGTTGCCGTGGCGGTTGCCGACGAGTTCCGCCATCGCGGAGTCGGCACACAGCTGATGGCCGCGGCGATGCAGGCGGCGCGCGCCCGAGGCGTGCCGAAGCTGGTGGCCGCCATGTTCGCCGGCAATCAGCCGATGCGGAGGCTGTTCCTCAGCGCGGGCGGAGGCGTGCGGCGGCAGACGACGGACGCCGGCGTGACGTCGATCGAGCTCGATCCCGCCGGCGCGAGCAATGAGCGTGGAGGCAACCTGTCATGAGGATCGTGGTCGGATTCGACGGCTCACGCTCGTCCGAGGTCGCGCACGAGTTCATCTGCGCGATGACATGGCCGGCCCAGAGCGAGTTCCTGTTCCTGTGTGCCTGCGACGAGAGCGGGCGCTGGACCGAGGCCATCCCCGGCCATGAATGGTTCCGTGACCCGGCGACCTCGTCCCCCCGCGAGACCCTGACCATGCTCTACGGCATGGCTGAACCGCTGCGGCGCCTCGGCCACCGGGTTGAGGTGCGCGCCGAGGAGGGAGCGGCCGCCCACGTCCTCGCCCAGGCGGCAACCGAGTTCGCCGCGGATCTGATCGTGGTCGGCAGTCGTGGCCGCGGCCCGGCCGCCAGCGCCCTGCTCGGCTCGGTTTCGGCCGGCCTGGTCGACCACGCCAGCTGCCCGGTACTCGTCGTCCGCCAGCCGGAGGCGTCCCGAGTCCTGGTCGCCACCGACGGCTCGGCCAGCGCCCGGGCGATCCCAAGCATCCTGGCGGCGTGGCACGCGTTCCGCGGCCTGCCAATCGAGGTGCTGAGCGTGGCACCCGGCGGCGGGACGGACACCGAGCTGATGATCACGCCGTGGGCGTCGCCGGAGAGCGACCGCCCCCACGTGGTGGACGAGGTCACCCAGCGGCACCACGAGTTCGCGGAGGACATGGCCCAGACGCTCGAGTCGGCGGGCTGGGACGCGAGGCCCGTGGTCCGGGTTGGCGACCCGGCCGGGGAGATCGTGGCGGGCGCGCGAGAGCTGGGCTGCGATCTGATCGTCACCGGCTCACGCGGCCTGGGCGACGTTCGGCGGCTGCTCGCCGGCAGCGTGGCGCACGACGTCCTGCTGCACTCGCACTGCTCGGTGCTGGTCATGCGCGGGCACGCGCCGGCGGCGCTGAAGCGTCCGGTGGCGGTTCCGCTCGCGACCCCGGCAAGCGCCTAGGCTTCGGCCTCGCCCGCCAGCTCCCGCAGGCGCGCGATGCGTGCCGGCTCGTGCTCGGCCAGCCACGGGTCACCGGCGAGTCCCGCCGCGGCCGTGGCGAAATGGGGACGTGCCTCATCGTGGCGGCCGAGCGCCAGGAGGCACTCGCCAAGCTCCTCGTCCACGTACGGATCGTCCACGCCGGCCGCGGCGTTGTCGGCGGCCAGCTGCTGCTGCGCGGCCAGCGCCTCGTCGACCCGGCCGACTGCCCGCAGCGTGCGGGCCACCGTCCAGCGGGCGATGCCCGTCTCGCGCGGCTCGTCGCGCCGCTGCCGCTCGACCAGCGCCAGCTCGAAGAGCCGCAGCGCCTCGGCGTGATCACCAGCCTCGAAACGGCTCCAGCCCAGGTTGTTGTAGAGGCTGGCCAGCCACTGCCGCGCCCGAGGATCCTGCGCAGCCTGTGCCATTCCAATGGCCCGCTCATTGAGCGCGACCTGCTCGTCGGGTGGCGCCACGATGGCCAGCATGTGGACGGCGTCCACCGCCAGGTGCTCGAGCCCCGCCACCTCGGCGCGCGCCAGTGCCTGCTCGAAGAGCGGCCTCGCTGCTGCGGGGTCGCCGCGCGAGTTGAGCACGCGCCCGCGCTCCAGGGTGGCGCGCGCCTCGAGTTCCGGATCGCCGCCCGGCAGCGCGTCCAGCATGGCGAGGGCTTCGGCCCATCGCCCCTGGAGGCCGAGCGCCCGCGCAACCTGCGTCAGCAGAATGGCTCGCGCCGGCTCGGACGGTGCCGTCTCGGCCGCTTCGCGGAAGCGAGTCTCGCTGTCGCCCGGGTTGTCCCAGTCCCACAGCTGATCGATCTGCTGCTGCACGGGCCGATGGCCTCCCTCTGCTAGACTCGCGCGCCGATGCGCATCTTCGACGCCTTCACGCCCATCGGCTTCCGAGACCTGTTCACGATGATGTGGGCCGGCGCGCTGCTGATCGTGATCGGCTCCATCTTCGTCTATACCGCCGCCCAGCGGCGCTACCGGCGCTATCCCGCCATCCTGGCGCTGCACGAGTGGGTCTTCTGGTCGATCCTGGTGACCTGGGGCCTCGTCCCGCTGCTGGTGGTCATCCATGTGCCGCTCGCGCTCCTGCTGCTGATCGTCCTTCCGGGCATGGGCATCGCCGCCTGGGCGACCTTCTTCAAGTTCCCGCGCGAGATCGCGGCCATGAACGACGAGATCCGACGCCAGCGCTTCGTCCCACCGCCACGCCGCGTCGAGCGGGAACGCGCGCGGCCCACGCCCGCCGGACGCCGCCGCCGCCACCGCTGACGACAGCGGCCGCACGGCCTTGACGTGCGCGGCGGCCGGGGTCTATCTTCGGCGCCAGAGTTCCGCTGGGAGGCCAAGTTCGATGTCAAGCACCGTCTGGACGGTCCGTGCATCGCGCCTCCGGAGTGGACGCTAGGCCCCAGCCGCCTTCGCAGCTGAGCCGCAGCCGTCCCGTCCGGGACGGCTTTCTTGTTGGCCCACGGGCAACGACACGGAAGCCGGGCGCGATGCCATCGGCCTCGTCCGTCACCAACGCTCGATGGGAGTCACTGCTTGAAAGCTTCGCGTTCGTTTCGCTGCGCGCACTGCCGGATCGACGTGCCCAGCGACGCCCCCGGGACCCGGCATCGGAACCACTGTCCAAGCTGCCTCTGGTCGCGTCACGTCGACGCGCGGCCCGGTGACCGCGCCATGCGCGAGGACTGCGGTTCGGCCATGGAGCCGATTGCGATCAGCGTCCGGGGCAAGGGGGAATGGGTGATCATCCACCGCTGCACCGGGTGTGGCGACCTCAAGTCGAACCGCGCCGCCGGCGACGACTCGCCCCTGCTGCTGCTGCGCCTGGCCGTTCGGCCGCTGGCGCTGCCGCCGTTCCCGCTGGACCTGCTGGCCTCTGTCTAGTTGACGGTCGTGGACCCGCCGGGCGCAGACATGACGCGCGGCGGCGACGCCGGCTCGACCGAGCCGTTGAAGGTCAGCGCGCCGTCCGGGGTGGCGTCCACCTCGACGGTTGAGCCGGGCGGGAACTCACCGGCCAGGATCCTCCTGGCCAGCGGGTTCTCGATGCTGCGCTGGATGGCCCGGCGCAGCGGCCGCGCACCGTAGACCGGGTCGTACCCCTGCCGCGCCACGAGCGCGCGGGCGGCATCGGTCACCTTCAGCGTGATGTCGGCTTCGGCGAGGCGTCGCTCCACGCCGGCCAGCAGCAGCCGCACGATCTCCGACAGCTGCGCCTCGGACAGCGGCTTGAAGACGATGATCTCGTCGACGCGGTTCAGGAACTCAGGCCGGAAATGGTCGCGCAGCTGCGCGCGGACGGACTCCGCCGCGCGCTCGAAGGCATCGGCTCCACCCTCTGCCGCTTCGATCAGCGTGCTGGAGCCCAGGTTGCTGGTCATGATGATGACGGTGTTCTTGAAGTCGACCGTGCGCCCCTGCGAGTCCGTCAGGCGCCCATCGTCCAGGAGCTGGAGCAGGACGTTGAAGACGTCCGGGTGTGCCTTCTCGATCTCGTCGAAGAGCACGACCTGGTACGGGCGCCGGCGCACGGCTTCGGTGAGCTGCCCGCCCTCCTCGTAACCGACGTAGCCGGGGGGCGCGCCCACCAGCCGGCTGGTGGCGAACTTCTCCATGTACGCGCTCATGTCGATCCGGACCAGGGCGTTCTCGTCGTCGAACAGGAACTCGGCCAGCGCCCTGGCCAGCTCCGTCTTCCCCACGCCGGTGGGTCCCAGGAAGATGAATGAGCCGATGGGCCGCTTTGGGTCCTTCAGCCCGGCCCGCGCCCGCCGAATGGCGTCGCTGACCGCCTGGACCGCCTCCTCCTGGCCGATGAGCCTGGCGTGCAGCCGATCCTCCATCAGGAGCAGCTTCTCCGACTCGCCCTCCATCAGGCGCGCGACCGGGATGCCGGTCCAGCGCGCGACCACGGCGGCAATGTCGTCTGCGTCCACTTCCTCCTTCAGCAGGAGGGAGCCCGCGGCCTTCAGCTCCGCCAGCCGTTCTTGCAGCTCGGCGAGCTTCTGCTCCAGCTCGCGCGCCCGTCCGTACTGCAGCTCGCTGGCGCGCTGGTAGTCCTGCGCACGGGTGGCCGCCTCGATCTCGGGGCCCAGCCGCTCCTGCTCCTCGCGGGTCGCGCGGATCTGGGCCACGACCTCCTTCTCGCGTTCCCAGGCGGCCTTCATCGCGTCGCCGCGCTCCCGCAGATCGGCCAGCTCCTTCTCGAGCGCCTCAAGCCGAGCCTTCGAAGCCGCATCCTTCTCCTTGCGCAGCGCCTCGCGCTCGATCTCGAGCTGCATCCGGCGCCGCTCGACCTCGTCGAGCTCCACCGGCATGGAATCCATCTCCATGCGCAGCCGGCTGGCCGCCTCGTCGACCAGGTCGATGGCCTTGTCGGGCAGGAAGCGCTCGGTGATGTAGCGGTTGCTAAGCACCGCGGCGGCGACCAGCGCGCCGTCGGTGATACGCACCCCGTGGTGCACCTCGTAGCGCTCACGCAGGCCGCGCAGGATGGAGATGGTGTCCTCCACGTCCGGCTGGTCGACGACCACCGGCTGGAAGCGCCGCTCCAGTGCCGCGTCCTTCTCGATGTGCTTCCGGTACTCGTCCAGCGTGGTGGCGCCGATGCAGTGCAGCTCGCCGCGGGCGAGCATCGGCTTCAGGAGGTTCGAGGCGTCCATGGCGCCCTCGGCCGCGCCGGCGCCGACCACCGTGTGCAGCTCGTCGATGAACAGGATGATCTGACCGGCGGAGTCGGTGACCTCCTTGAGGACCGCCTTCAGGCGCTCCTCGAACTCGCCGCGGTACTTGGCCCCGGCCACCAGAGCGCCCAGGTCGAGCGCCACCACCCGCTTGTCGCGCAGGCCCTCTGGGACGTCCCCGCGCACGATCCGCTGCGCCAGCCCCTCGACGATGGCCGTCTTGCCGACGCCCGGCTCGCCGATGAGCACCGGGTTGTTCTTCGTGCGGCGGCTGAGGACCTGGATCACGCGCCGGATCTCCTCGTCGCGGCCGATGACCGGGTCCAGCAGCCCGCGGCGGGCCGCCTCGGTCAGGTCGCGGCCGTACTTCTCCAGGGCCTGGTAGGTTGCTTCGGGATTCTCGCTGGTCACGCGCTGGCTCCCTCGGATGCCGCTGAGCGCCCCCATGACGGACGCGCTGTCAACACCGTGATCGGCAAGCAGACGCCGTGCCTCGCTGCCGGTGGTGTCCTCGATGATGGCAAGCAGCAGGTGCTCCGTCGAGACGTACTCGTCGTGCATCCGCTCGGCGATGGCGTGCGCCTCGGTCAGCACGCGCCTCGCCTCGTTCGAGAGGCTGAGCTGCGTGTCGCCCGAGACCCGTGGCAGCCGGCCGAGAACCTCCCGGGCTGCCGTCGCCAAGGCTGGCACGTCCACGCCGGAGCGCTCCAGGACGGCCGGCACCACCCCGTCCGGCTGGTCGATCAGGCTGAGCAGCAGGTGGGTGGCGGTCAACTCCGGATGGCCCTCGCCCTCCGCCATCTGCTGGGCCGCCAGGATCGCCTCCTGGGTCTTGGCGGTGAACCGCTCGGTGCGCATCAGTGCACCTTCCCCTCGCGCCGCGGGTCGGGCTGCGGATGCTTGGCGAGCAGCGCGGCGAGCTGCTGCCGCGACTCGTCGTCGAGCTGCGGCAGGACGACCCGGGTCGTGACGATCAGGTCGCCCTTCCCGCCGCCGCGCTTCGGCAGGCCGCGGCCACGCAGATGGATCCGCTGGCCGTTCTGCGTGTTCGGTCGGATGCGGAGCCGGGCCGAGCCGGTCGGCGTGGGGACCGGCACCTCTGCGCCCAGCAGGGCCTCGGCCAGGGTGAGTGGCAGCTCGGTCAGGAGGTCGGCACCACGGCGCTCGAAGCGCGGATCCGGCTTCACGCGGACGGTGATCACCAGGTCACCCGCGGTGCCCGCCTCGCCGCCCCGCAGCCCGCCCCCGCGCAGCTTGATCTTCTGCCCATCGGTCACGCCGGCGGGGATCTTGACCTGCAGCCGCCGTCCGTCGACGTCGACCATCCGCTCGGCGCCGCGGGCGACCTCTTCGAGCGTCACCTCGGCGACGGCCGTCGCCGTCGGCTGGCGGATCGCGGTTCGTCGCGTGCCGGCGCCGGCGCCGGTGCCGGTGCCGAGGTCGCCGAAGTCGAAGATCTGCTCGAATCCGCCGGTGCTGCCGCGCGACGAGCTGCCGGCACCCATCGGCCCGGCGCTGAAGCCACCGGCTCCGCCGAAGAAGGACTGGAAGAAGTCGCTGAAGCCGCCGAGGTCCTCCGGGCTCACGCGCCGGTACTCCCAGCGGGTGCCGCCCGGAGCGCCGCCGAACCCGGCCCAGTCGGTGGCGCCGTCGCCAAACCCGGCCTGCTCATAGGCCTGCCAGTTGGCGCCAAGCTCGTCGTAACGCTTCCGCTTCTCCGGGTCGGAGAGGACGGCATGCGCCTCGTTCGCCTCCTTAAAGCGCCGCTCGGCATCCTTGTCGCCCGGATTGCGGTCGGGATGGAGCTCACGCGCCAGCCGGCGATAGGCCTTCTTGATCTCGGCCTGGGTCGCCGTCTTCGGCACGCCAAGGGTTGCGTAGTAGTCCTTGTACTCCATCGATTCGTTCTTGCTGCTTCCTTCGGGCCAATTGCCAGCCCGCGCGGATCTCGCTGACGGCCGGGGCCCGGGTCAGGCCCGCGACCGGTTCAATTGCCGCCGGTGACACGGGCCTTCGCCGAGCCGGCTGCCCCCGCCCCCCGGGTCGCGGACTGCGGCCCGCTACTGAGCGCCGGCCGGCGGCTGCACCGGCTCCGGCTTCGGTGGCGTGGCTGCCACCGGTGCCTCGTCCTGCCGCCGCCGCCGGCGTGGCGCCGCCACGCGCTTCTGGCGTTCCGCCCGCTCGGCCTTGATCCGCCGCGCCGACCGTGGCTCCGAGATGAGGGCCTCGGCCAGCACTTCGTCCATCGTCTCGACCGGCACGATCCGGAGCTCGTTGCGCACGTCCTCCGGCACGTCGACCAGGTCCTTCTCGTTCCGCTTCGGAATGAGGACCGTCTTGACGCCGGCCAGGTGGGCCGCCAGCAGCTTGCTCTTCAGCCCGCCGATGGGCAGCACCCGGCCGCGCAGCGTGATCTCGCCGGTCATGGCCAGGTCGCGCCGTACCGGCTGTCCGGTCAGCAGGCTGGCCATGGCGGTGGCCATGGTCACGCCGGCACTCGGTCCGTCCTTGGGGGTCGCCCCCGCGGGGACGTGGATGTGCAGCGTCTGCTTCTCGTACGAGGCCGGATCGATGCCCAGCTGCTTGGTGCGAGCCCGGATGTAGCTCAGCCCGGCACGCGCCGACTCCTTCATCACGTCGCCGAGCTGGCCGGTGAGGATGAACTCGTCCTTGCCCTCCATCCTGGTCGCCTCGACCTGGACGATGTCGCCACCGACCTCCGAGACCACCAGTCCGGTGACCATGCCGACCTGGTCCTCCGACTCGAGCTCGCCGTACTCGAACCGTGCCGGCCCGAGGTACTCCTCCAGCTGGTCGGGCTCCACCGTGACCTTGACCTTGTCGTCGGCCGCGACCCGGCGCGCCACCTTGCGCGCCACGTTGGCGATCTCACGCTCCAGGTTGCGGACGCCGGCCTCCTTCGTGAAGGCCTGGATCAGCCGCACCATGGCTGGCTCGGCGATGTCGAGCTGCTCCGGCGAGAGGCCGTGGTTCTCGAGCTGCTTCGGCACCAGGAAGCGCTGGGCGATGCGCAGCTTCTCCAGCTGCGTGTAGCCCGGCAGCTGGATGACCTCCATCCGGTCGCGCAGGGCCGGTGGGATGGTGTCCAGCATGTTGGCCGTGGCGATGAACAGGACCTTGGAGAGGTCGAACGGCACCTCCAGGTAGTTGTCCTGGAAGGTGTTGTTCTGCTCCGGGTCCAGCACCTCCAGCAGCGCCGATGACGGATCGCCGCGGAAGTCCATGCCCACCTTGTCGATCTCGTCGAGCATGAACACCGGGTTGGCGCTGCCCGCGGTCTTGATCGACTGGATGACCCGGCCCGGCAACGCGCCGATGTAGGTGCGCCGATGGCCGCGGATCTCCGCCTCGTCATGGATGCCGCCCAGGCTCATGCGCACGAACTTGCGGCCCATGGCGCGGGCGATGCTCTTGCCCAGGCTCGTCTTGCCGACGCCGGGCGGACCCACGAAGAGCAGGATCGGGCTGCGGATCTTCTCGGCCAGCTTGCGCACGGCCATGTATTCGAGGATCCGCTCCTTCGGCTTCTCGAGCCCGTAGTGATCCTCGTTCAGGACCTTCTCGGACTCGTCCAGGTCCAGGTTGTCGTCGCTCTCCACGCCCCACGGCAGGCTGACCAGCCAGTCGACGTAGGTGCGGATGACCCCCTGCTCGGGGGAGGCGCTCGGAATGCGGGCCAGGCGATCGACCTCCTTGAGGGCCTTCTCCTTGACCTCGTCGGGCATGGCCGATTCCTCGACCTTGGTCCGCAGCTCGCCCGCCTCGGCCACCGCCGGGTCGTCCTCGCCCAGCTCCTTCTGGATGGCCTTCATCTGCTCGCGCAGGATGTACTCGCGCTGGGTCTTGTCCATCTCGGACTTGACCTCGCTCTGGATCCGGCCCTTGAGCTCGAGCACCTCGATCTGCTTCGCCAGGAACTGGCTCACCATGCGCAGCCGGTCGACGACGTTCACCGTCTCCAGCAGGTGCTGGCGCAGCTCGGTGTCCATCTCCGGCGAGTAGGCGACCATGTCGGCCAGCAGCCCACCATCGGTGATGTTGCGGGCGGCGACGGCCACCTCCGGCGGAACGGATGCGCCCGAGCTGACGTACTGCTCGATCTGGGCCTGGACCGAGGCCATCAGGGCCTCGACCTCCAGGCCGCTGGCATTCTCATCGGCCACCAGCTCGACCCGCGCCTCGAGGTGCGGTTCGGTCTGCACCAGGTCGAGCAACCGGATCCGGCGCTGCCCCTGGACGATGGCGCGGATGGTGCCGTCCTGCAGGCGGATGACCTGCGCGATCTTGGCCAGCGTGCCGATGGCGTAGAGCTCGTCGACCGCGTTGACCTCCTCGGTCTCGCTGGAGCGCTGCGTGATGAGCGCCACCGGCTGGGAGGCGCGGACGGCGCGATCGAGCGCCTTGACGCTGCGATCGCGGCCAACCTGCAGCGGCACGATCATTTCCGGGAAGATCACGGTGTCGCGCAGCGCCACGAGTGGCAGCACCTGGACCTGCTCCAGGTCGCGCTCCTCCACCTCTTCCTGCGGCTCGCGGGCCTGTGCCTCCTCGGCGGCCTCGCTTGCTGCGTCTCGAGTTTCGTCGTTCATGTGTTCGTTACTGTCCCTTCGGCCGAGATTGGCTCCTCGCCTTCCTCGACGAAACGCTCGACATCAGCTGCATCGAACAGGTCGTAGACGCGGATCTTGCCCAGTGCCTCGAGCTGCAGGATGACCTTGACGCCCGCCAGGTTCACCCCCTGGCGTCGGGTGAGAAAGCGGATGATACGCACCCGCTGGATATCGGCCTCCGAATAGAGCCGGAGGTTGTTGCGCCGCTGCGGGCAGACGAGGCCTTCTTCCTCGTAGATCCGGAGCGTGCGGGGATGGACGCTGGCCAGCTCGGCCGCGATGCTGATGAAGTACCGCGGCCGAGTGGGATCGCGGAGCGAGCTCACCGCCCGCTCCGCCGACTGCCGAGCGTTCGGCAGGTCACGCCTTCGCGTTGCCATCGGCCGATGACTCGACCTGCTTCGGTGCCGGCTTGATGGCGATCTGCCGCGGCTTGACCTCCTCCGCCTTCGGGATGCTCAGCCGCAGGACGCCGTCCTCGAAGGTCGCGGTGGCGGCGTCGCCCTGGACGCGGACCGGCAGCTGGAGCTGACGGTGGAACGAGCCGTAGCGACGCTCACGGTAGAGGTACTGGTCGCGCTCGACCTTCTCGTCGGCCTTGAACTCGCCACGGATCGAAAGGGTCTGACCGGTGATGGTGATGTCGACGTCCTCGGGCTTCAGGCCGGGGAGCGCCGCGGTGACGACGATCTCGTCGCCGGTCTCATGCACGTCGAGTGCCGGCGCGGGCGCCTCACCGTTGTAGGCCCGCAGGGTCAGCGGGCTGACGAACGAATCCTCGAAGAGACGGTCCATCGCCTGCCGCAGAGTGACCATCTCGCTCAACGGATCGAATCGGGTCAGGTTAGCCATGATGCTTCTTCGGACCTCCGTCACGAAGTGGGTTTAGTGGATGTGGCGTTACCCTAACCTCTGACAATGCCGTTGTCAAGAGTTTTGGCCGCCTCGCAACCACGTCCGGAAGGTCTCCAAGCGGCCCCGGGCGCGGCGTGACTCACGCGCCGATACGGGACGGGGACCATAGCGCGCCAGCTGGTAGGCCGTCGCCAGCCGATGGAAGGCGCCGCTGCGCATGCCTTCGTCGTCGACCCGCGCCAAATGAGCCGCCGGCGTCTCCTCCGTGTGCCGCGGCCAGCGGCCGTCATCGGCCAGGGCGGCGAGGGCGGCCAGGTACGCGCCAGCCGGGCCGTCCAGGTCTGGCCCAGCTGCCGCCGATGACGGCTGCGCCGCAGCCATCGGCTCCGGGTCGGGCTCGGGCACGACCACCGATCGCTCCTCGAAGCCGGGGTCCACCAGGTCGTGGCGCCGCGTGCGGTCGCGGATGACCATCCACAGCACGACCACCGCCAGGAGGAACTCGAACAGGAAGATCGCGCCCACGATGATGCTGAGGATGATGACCGGCAGGTCGGAGCCGGGGCCGGCTCCGGTGAGGTCGAAGCGCGGCAGCTTGAAGTCGCGCAGCGGGCTGTTGGCGAGCAGCGGCCGCAGCAGGCCGACGACCCAGGCCGCCAGCAGGAATGCCGGGGCGCTGATGAGCGCCACCAGCAGGATGAAGGTCTGGACCGGGATGGCGAGGGCGCGCAGGAGGCCCTCGGACGGGATGCCGAGCAGCGCGGCGACCGGAATGCTGAGGACCGTCAGGCCCACGGCGATGCCCACCACCATCAGCAGCCAGGTGCGGTCGTGGCGCCAGTAGCCGACCGTTGAGCGCCGGAGCGCATCCAGCCGGGCGAGGCCGATGGTCGCCAGGCCGGCGCCGACGAAGAACAGGGTGCCGATGTAGGCTGCCGCGGCGAAGCGCGCCTCGATCTCGCCGCTGGAGACCGCGTAGCCGAGCAGCCACGGGACGGCCAGGCCCGGGACCACCCAGCGCATCATCCGCTCGTCGATCAGGCTGTCGTCCTCGCGGACCCGGTGCATGGCGCCGCGGGCGAAGGCGCCGCCGGCGGCCAGCCAGCCCGCCAGGTGCAGCCCCAGCGCGCGCAGGGCGTCGCCGCTGAGCAGGGCGCCGCGTACCTCGAGGTCAGTCAGCCAGCCGAAGGCGCCGGCCACGATCACCAGCGCGACGAAGCCGAACGAATCGGCGGCGGGTGACTGCCAGCGGCCGCGGCGGGCCCAGGCCGTGCCGAGCAGCACCAGGATGCCGAGCTCCAGCGGGCCGAGGAAGGGCCAGTGACCGCCGGCCGCCTGCACCGCGGCGTAGGCGACGGCAATGAGGCTGCCCTCGGCCAGCGCCCGGGTCGCCGGGATGAGCCGGCTACCCGGCCAGGCCGACGGCACGTGGCACCTCCCAGCTCGGCTCGACCGTCGCCGCCTGGGCGGGCACGCGGACCAGGCGGGCGACGCGCGCATGACCGATGGCGTCGGGACCGGCGGCGATGAGCTCCACTCCAAACCCGCTGCGCCCGGCCCGCCGCAGGGCTGCGACGAACGGCGACGGATCGCGGGCGCTGATCAGCATCAGGCGGCTACCCGACGGCGCGTTGGTGGCCAGCCAGCCGAGCAGCGTTCCCAGCGGGGCCGACGGCACGGGGCCGATGCGGGCCAGCACCTCGCCGATGCGCGGCAGCTGCGCCAGCGAGGCGCGGGGTGGCAGCCAGGCGAAGCGCTGCGGCGAGCCGGCGAAGTTGGCGGCCGCGATGCCGACCGAGCCGCCGTCGTCGAGCAGGCGCCGGGCGACGGAAGCAGCAATGATGCACAGGCTCTCGAAGACGTCCTCGTCCCAGGTGAGCCAGTACGGGCCGTCGACCGTCTGCACGTCGACGATGAGGATCGCCTCGCGGCCCTGCGCCGGTTCCAGGCGGCGGCTGACCGGGCTGCCGAGCCGGGCCGTGGCGCGCCAGTGGACGAGGCGCAGCGAATCGCCCGGCTGAAACGGCCTGACCCCGGCGTAGAGCGCCGGGTCGACGGTCAGCGACTGCCGCGCGCGGCGTTCGCCGAGCGGCGACGACGCCCGATCAGCGTGGCGCAGCGGCGCCATCGCCGGCGCCACGACCAGGGTGTCCTGCCCCTCCACCTCGTCCTCGCGCGCCAGCCGTCCGACGACGTCGCGAATGCCCAGGCTGGCCGGCCCGAAGTGGTAGCTCCCGCGCCGGACACCGTCCAGGTGGAAATGGCGCACGACGCGCTCGTACCAGCCCAGGGCCCAGTCGTTGCGCAGCAGCAGCGACCCCGCCCAGGCCTCGTCGCGCGGCATCTCGTCGCGCTCGCGGATGGTGAGCCGTTCCGGCACGCGGTCCGCTCCGGTCACCCAGGGCAGTGGCAGCGCCTTGCGGTTCCAGATCGTGACGTCCAGACCGACGTCATCACCCGCCACCGCGCGGGGCGTCGACAGCCGGCGGCCGTACTCGAGGCGCGCGGTGCCGTAGCGCGTCCAGACCGCGGTCAGCGAGGCGTAGCCGAGGGTGAGGACCGCCACCAGTATCACGCCCGGCGCGCCGGCCACCATCCCCACCAGGACCAGGCCGACGGCGAGCGCGATCCACCCGGCCATTGGCGTCAGCCGTCCGGCGGCGAATCGCCGGCCATCGGCACCGGCACCGCGTCCAGCACCTCCTGGACCACGGCCGCCGTGGTGGCCCCGCGCAGCTCGCGGTCGACCTCCAGCAGGAGCCGATGATCGAGCACCGCGTGCGCCACGTCGCGCAGGTCGTCCGGCAGCACGAAGCCGCGCCCGTCGAGGAGCGCCCAGGCCTGGGCGACGCGGTAGAGCGCCACGCTGGCCCGCGGCGACGCGCCAAGGCGCACGTCGGCGTGCTCCCGGGTGGCCCGCACGAGCGCCACCCCGTAGCGCTCCGCGTCCTCGGAGACGTGGACCGTCCGGGCGGCTGCCGCCAGCTCCACCACGCGCTCCCCGGCGATGGCGGTCGGGACGTCGTCCAGCGGCTCCGGCGACGCCTGGTGGCGCCGCGCGATCCGTCGCTCGGCGGCCTCGTCCGGGTAGCCCATGGCGATGCGCAGCACGAAGCGGTCGAGCTGCGCCTCCGGCAGGGCGAAGGTGCCCTCCAGCTCCACCGGATTCTGGGTGGCCAGCACCAGGAAGGGCTCCGGCAGCGGGCGCGTCTGGCCCTCGGCGCTGACCTGGCGCTCCTGCATCGCCTCGAGCAGTGCCGACTGGGTGCGCGGCGTGGCGCGGTTGATCTCGTCAACCAGCACCACGTTGGCGAAGACCGGGCCGGGGACGAAGCGGAACGCCCCGCCCTCCAGGATGCTCGACCCGGTGACGTCGCTGGGCAGGAGGTCCGGCGTGCCCTGGATCCGTCCGAAGCTCAGGCCCAGCGCGCGGGCGAAGGCGCGGGCGAGCAGCGTCTTGCCGACGCCAGGCACGTCCTCGACCAGCGCGTGGCCCCCGGCCAGCAGCGCGGTGGCCAGCAGCCGCAGCGGAACCTCCCCGCCGACCACCGCGTGCGAAACCGCGCCCTCCAACTCTGCCAGGAAGCGCGCGCCACGCTGCTCGTCCGCGCGGCGTGCCGGCGGTGCGACGGTGGTGGCAGGGGCGGCGGCGGGCGGATCAGTCACGTAGACAGGTACTCGTCAGGGTACGGAGGCGGCCACCACGGTCCAGCGCTGCGAGCCGAGGGCCGCCGGCCTGGCCGCCAGGTCCAGACGCAGTATCTCCTGCAGCGCAACCGGCACCAGCTCGCTGGCGCCAAAGATGCCCAGGAACGTGGTGGAGCGGCGCTCGAAGCGCACGACCTCGGCCACGCCCACCGCGGTGCCGTCTCCGGGCACCTCGATCCGGAAGCGGACGTCGCGCAGGACGCTGCCCGGATCCTCGTCGCAGTCCGAAGGCAACGTGCCGTTCGCGCAGAGCGCGCGCAGCCGGGCGGTCCCGGCGGTCGCCGCCGATGAGAGCAGTGCACGATCGGTGGGGTCGGTGTCCTGCCAGGCGATTTGGCGACCGGCGGCGACATCGGCCCAGCCTGAGAGGAAACGGTCGACCACGGCCGCGGGTGATGCCTGGTCGGCCGCCACCAGCCAGAACCCGGTGCCCCAGGCCAGGAGCGGCAGAGTCAGCCAGGCGGCAGCGGCAGCCGGTGAGCGGCGGGGCACCGGTGGCGTTGCCTGCCCGGCGACGCGCTGGGCGCGTCGGTAGCTCAGCAGGGCCTGCACAGCCCAGACGCCGATGAACGCCATGCCGAGCAGGAAGGGCAGCAGATACCAGGTCGTGTCCAGCAGGAGCCAGCTGATGAGGCCGACGAGCGCCAGGCTCAAGGCCTCGGCCAGCAACCAGGTGCTGCCGGCGTAGCGCCGGCCCATGGCCAGCTCGCCGAGCCCCCACGCCAGCAATGAAAGGCGCAGCACGCGGCTGGGCGCCGCGCTGCTCACTCGCCGATGAGGAGGGTGCGCAGCTCCGCCTCGTGCTCCGATGAGGTGACGGCCAGCAGTCGGTCCCCGTTGACCAGCCGGGTCTCCTGGCGGATCGGCAGGGCCTTGTCGCCCCGCACCACCACGAGCACGTGGCTGTCCTCCGGCAGCGACAGGTCGCGCAGCGTCTTGCCGACCACCGGGGAGCTCGCGTCCAGCTGCGCCTCCACGATCTGGAGCTCGCCGCGCTCCAGCTCGGCGAGGTGGAGAAGGTCATGGATCGGGATCTCGTGCTCGATCACGCCCAGGATCGAGCGGGTGGGGCTCACGGTCTCGTCGATCGCCAGCTGCCGGAAGAGATGCTCGTTCTTCGGGTTATTGACGCGGGCGATCGCGCGCGGCACGTTGAACTTCATCTTCGCCACCTGGCAGGCCACCAGGTTGTCCTCGTCGTCGCCGGTGACCGCCGCCATCACGTCGGCGCGCCCCATGCCGGCCTCGGCCTGGTAGCGGCCCTCGCACCCGTCATTCGGCACCACGATGCTGCCGACCTCTTCGGCGATGAGCCGCGCCCGGGCCGGGTCCTTCTCGATCATTACCACCTCATGACCCGCGGCCAGCAGCTCGCGAGTCAGGTAGTAGCCGACGTTGCCGCCGCCGATGACCACCACGTACATGTCAGGCCTCCTCCGGCGCGGTCGACGCCCCTTCGGCGATCTCGTCCTCGGCCTGCTGCGCGGCCTTCGAGCCGGCGACGGGAGCGCCGCGCAGCGGCTCCGCGGTCGGCGGCTGCACCTGGCCCTCCGTCGCCTCGGCGCCGTCCGTCGTGGCGCGCACGAGCGCATCGGCCAGGATGACGGTGCGGCAGATCGTCTCCAGGCCCAGCGAGCGATAGGCCTCGGCCCGAACCGGGTCGTTGATCTTGGCGATGACGCGGGGGATGCCGAAGACGTGCTTGCCCAGCTGCGCGGCCATGGCGTTGCGGTTGTCGCCCTCGGTCAGCGCCATCAGCACGTCGCACATCTCGGCGCCCGCCGAACGCTGCGTGTCCTCGTCGCCGCCGCTGCCGCGCACGGTCACGCCGCCGAAGGTCGACGGCAGCCGGTTGAAGGCGCGCTGATCGGTGTCGATCACGGTGACGTGCTCACCCCGCTGGTCGAGCTCGGCGGCCGTTCGGGCGCCGACGCGCCCGCAGCCCACGATGATGATCCTCATGGCGTGTGTGCCAGATCCTCCGTTTCGACGCGCAGGCACCAGACCGGCGCGGTGGAGTTGCGCATGACGTAGGGCACGGTCCGTCCGGCGTCCCAGCCCCCGCCGAAGCGCTTCTTATAGCGTAGCCCCATGATGATCAGGTCGGCGTTCTGCTCGACCGCGTCGTCCACGATCGCGGCGCCCGCCGCCCGTGCCTGCGCGATCCCGGTGCGCACGCGCACCTCGCGCTCGGTGAGGAACGCCTCGGCCCGCTCGATCACCTCATCGGCGAAGGCGATGGCGTTCGGGTCCTCGGCGTCCAGCTGCCGCTCGAACGGCACCTCGATGACGTGCAGCAGCGAGACCTGGCCCTCGGTGCCGGCCAGCAGCACGGTGGCGAGGCGCAGCGGCGACTCATCGGCTTCGGTGCCGGCCAGCGGGACCAGGATTCGCTCGTAGGTCAGCAGCGGCGAGCGCTTCTCGCTGCGGCGTCCGAAGATCATGTGGTCGTTATCCTACGGCCCCTCAGCGTCCGTAGCGCAGTCGCTCGGCGAGGCGTGGGGGCAGATCGACCTCCCGCATCGCGCGCTGGGTGGCGGCGACGTCGTAGCTCACCCGGCGAAATTCGGCCGTCTGCGCCTCCGTGTCGATCACCAGGTACGACGCCGCCGGATTGCCGTCGCGCGGCTGTCCGACGCTCCCCGGGTTGACCAGCGCGCGGCCGACGCCCACCGAGATCGGGGCACCCGGGGTCGCTGGCACGGCCCGCACCCGCCCGTCGTCGGCATGGAAGATCACCGGCACGTGGGTGTGGCCGTTCAGGCACAGCCGGGTGTCGAACGAGGCCAGGTTCGCGCCGGCCACCTCGCTGTCGGTCACGTATTCCCAGGTCGGATCGCGTGGCGAGCCATGGACGGCGGTGAGCTCCCCCTCGCGGCGCACCTCGGGCAACGCCGCCAGGTAGGCACGCGCGTTGTCGTCCACCACCTCGGCGGTCCAGCGGATGGCCCGGGCGGCATCGGGATTGAACCAGCCGATGTCCACCTGCCCGATGGCCGCGCCGTCGTGATTGCCCATCACGCTGCGCGCCCCCATCTCCTGGAGCCTGGCGATGACCTCGTTGGGCTGCGGCCCGTACCCCACGATATCGCCCAGCACCCAGACCTCGTCCAGCGCGGGAAGGTCGTCGCGCACCGCGTCGAGCGCAGCGAGATTGGCGTGGATGTCCGACAGGACGGCGAGGCGCATGGGCTTGCGAGTGTACCGATGGCGTTGGCGTGGCGCTCCCGTCGCCGGCTCCGACGCCTGCGCCACAACCAGCCCTCGTGCAGCGCGCGCACCAGATACCGCGCACAAGCAGGGCTTGTGCGCCGAGCGCCGACTGCGCATTCCTACACGGCCGGGCTTGTGAACCGTCGCTTCCCGGGGTCGTTAGACAAGCAGCAGTTATGGCGCACAGGCCGGGCCACGCCTAGGCCAGCGGGCGCCGGGCGGGCTCGCCGGGCCGCCGCGGATAGCGCGCCGGCGTCTCGCCCTCCTTGGCCACCACCACGAATGTGTGCCCGCCGAGCGCCGGCAGCGAGGGGTGGATCTGAAAGGCGCCACCGCCCAGCTGGCCGGCGGCCGCCCGCCCGCGGCGCACCTCGTCATCGGCGTCCGTGAGCGGCCCCTTCCAGGCCAGCAGGCAGCCGCCGACCGCGAGCAGCGGCAACGCCAGCTCGGCGAGGACTGGCAGCGCGGCGCAGGCACGCGCCGCCACCAGGCCGTACTGCTCACGGTGCGCCGGCGACCGGCCGAGGGTCTCGGCCCGTTCCGCCACGACCTCCACGTTGCGCAGGCCGAGCGCCGCGACGAAGCCGCGCAGGACGTCCGCCTTCTTTGCCACCGAGTCCACCAGCGTCCACTGCACGTCGGCCCGGGCCATGGCCAACGGGATGCCCGGTACGCCACCGCCCGAGCCGAGGTCCGCCGCGGAAGCCGGAGCCAGCGTATCCAGCAGCGGCAGCGCGGCCAGCGCATCGAGCAGGTGGAGGCGCGCCACGGCCTCGGGCTCGACCACGCGGGTCAGGTTGAGCCGCGCGTTGGCCTCCAGCAGGAGCGCCACGTAGCGCTGGGCCGCATCGGCGTAGCCGGGCGGCAGTGCCGGCAGCGCGGCGGAGTCGAGCAGGGCCTCGAGGTGGTGGCGTGCGGCGAGCGCCGCGGCAGCGGCTCCATCGGCCTCCGACAAATGAAAATGCCTCCTCCGGTGGCGTTTCGGTCTTCCCGGTCGGGTGCGGTCTGGATGGCCGGCTTTCGCATCGGCCCCGCGCCCGCCCGGTTACCGTACTCGGCCGCCGGGGAAGCAGGACCGCGACCATAGCAGCCGCGGTCGGTGGACAACAAGCGGCTTATCCACCATTCCGCGCGCCGATCCACAGATTGTGGATAAGTCAGCCGGATATACTCGAAGCCGATGGCGCCCGACCCTTCGCCGACGGCTAGCATCGAGGGACAGTGGCGGCGACCGTGCTGAGCGGCTCGCCACCGCGCTTCGCTCACCAGAGCGAGGCCGAGTTGGCGAGGATCCTCGACTTCTACAACGTCGAATGGCGCTACGAACCCGACACCTTCCCCATCTCCTGGAACGCCGCCGGCGCGGTCGTCGAGTCGTTCTCGCCGGACTTCTATTTGCCCGAGGTCGATCTCTACGTGGAGCTGACGACGCTCAAGCAGTCGCTGGTCCGCAAGAAGAACCGCAAGCTGCGCTGGCTGCGCCAGCTGTACCCGGACGTGAGGGTGAAGCTGTTCTACGCTCGTGATTTCAAGGCGCTGATGGTGAAGTACGGACGCCTGGACTTCCTGGCCGATGTCGCCGCCATGAACGGCAACGGACCGCTGAACGCCGACGGCGGAGAGGACTGATCACCATCCCATGGACCGCCAGCATCCCGCTTCCCAGACCCCGACCCTGACCCTGCCGACCATGCATGACGACGTCGAGGAGATCCTCCTCACCGAGGCGCAGATCCGTGAGCGCGTCGCGGAGCTCGGCCAGCAGCTGGCCGCCGACTACGTGGGCCGCTTCCCGGTGCTGGTCAGCGTCCTGAAGGGCTCGATCATCTTCCTGGCCGACCTCGTCCGCTCCATGCCGGTGCCGCTCAGCGTTGACCTGATGGAGCTGTCCAGCTATGGCGCGTCGACCGAGTCTAGCGGCCAGGTCCGGATCCTGAAGGACCTGTCCGGGCCGATTAGTGGACGCGATGTCATCGTGGTCGAGGACATCATCGATACCGGCCTGACGCTCAACTACCTGCTCCACTACCTGCGCGACCGCAACCCCTCGTCCATGACCGTGTGCTGCCTGCTCGACAAGCCGGCCCGACGCCTGGCCGAGATCCAGATCGACTATCGCGGCTTCACCATCCCGGACCGGTTCGTGATCGGCTACGGCCTGGACTTCGACGAGCGCTACCGCAACCTGCCGTACATCGGCGTGCTGCGGCCGTCGGTCTACGGCGGCGCCTCGCCCGAGGGCTGATTCGGGGTGGCCGACGGCGCGCCGCGCCGGTTCCGGCTGCCGATCCTGCTCGGCAGCCTGCTGATGATCGCCGCTGGCTTCCTGCCGTGGTGGCGCGCCGGCGGGGACGTGGTCGACGGCATCTCGGTGCCCGCCGCGTCGGGGATCGGCCTGGAGGGACCCGGGCTCGTCATCTTCGGGGCGGCGGTGATCGCCCTGGTCCTGCTGGACGTGGGCTACATCCGCGGCCGCTGGGGCTTCGTGCTCGATTCGCCGTGGGCCTACCTGCTGCTCGGCGTTGCGGCCGGTGGGGCGCTGGGCTACCGGATCTGGGAGCTGTGGTCGCTGGGCTATCTGCCGCTGCCACAGCGCTCTCCAGGCATCGCGGCGGCCGCCGTGGGGGTCGCGCTGCTGCTCTACGGCGCGGGCACCGGCTTCGGGGTGCGCCGCCCGACCTAGCGCACCGCCGGCGGCAGGATGACCGGGCTGAGCAGGATCCAGCCGATGATTACCGCCAACAGCAGCCCGACCAGGATCAGGATGGGGCGCAGGTCCGGCTTGTAGGCCGATGGCGGACGCCGGCTCACGGCGTGCCAGCCGGCCCGGACCGGCCCTCCGGCGTCCAGATACCTTCCAGCGCGGTGCTGCGGTCGCCATCGTCGCAGATGTCGATCACCTTCTCGACCAGGATGGCGTCGCCCTCGGCGGCACGCACGTGGTAGTAGCCGCGGGCATCCGGACAGGTTGGGTCGGCGGTCAGGATGATGCTGGTGCCCGCCGTCTCGAGCGCGCCGCTCCAGCGGCCGGAGGCGTAGCTCGTCTCGGTCAACGTCAGCGTCGCCGATCCGCCCTGGCGCTGGTACGTGCCCGGTGACCAGTGCGAGGACACGGCTTCGGCCTCCGCCAGCTGCACGATCCGGCCGACGCCGCCGCCCACGCTCGCCACCAGCATGACCGCCACCGCCGCGGCCAGCACCGCACGCGGCGGCCGAGTCGCGCGGACCGCCAACACGATCATGGCGACGACGGCCGCCAGGGCAACGAACAGTGCCCAACCCGGAGTCACCTCGACGCTCGTGACGTGCGCCTCGTGGCTGAGCGGCACCAGCCCGGCCACCATCAGGCCCAGTGCCAGCGCGGCCAGCGCCACCAACCACGGCCGCGCGGGCGGGACGAGCACCGTCAGGCCCGCGGCACCCGCGGCCACGGCGGCGATGCTCAGCACCGGGACCGACTTCAGCTGCCACGCGTTCAGCGCGAGAGCCAGGCTCCGATACCCCTCGCCACCCACGACCCGGTTGTGCAGCAGCCAGCCCGGCACGATCGACAGGGCCAGGACGCCGAGCCCGAGCCCGAGCACCGCCAGCTCGGCACGGGGCAGGTCGCGGAGCCCGCCATGAGGCCGGTTGCCTGTACCCTCCTGTGCCATGACGCGGATGATCCTCATAGGGGCAATGGTGGTGATTGTGGCCGCCGCGGCCGCCTTCGGCTGGCTCGTGCTTCGATCCCCGGTCAGCGCGAGCTCGACGGTGAACACGCGGGTCACGGTCCAGTGTGCCGCGGCGACCGGCGTCTCGGCAGCCACCTGCGGGGAATGGGGCGATCAGATCCTCGCCGATGACCCGGCCACGCTGACCTTCGAGCGCAAGGACCTGCGCCGGGTGACGTTCGACCGCTCGCTGTTCGGGTTCGGCAACGAATGCACGGTGGCCTGGTTCATCGAGCGCGACACGGAAGAGCCGGTCTGGAGCGGCACGGTTCCCTGCCGCTAGCCGTGCGCGGCGAGGCGCAGCGCCGCTAGATCTCGCCCAGGTAGGCCTGGCGGACCTGCGGGTTGGCCGCCAGGTTGGCGGCGGTGTCGTGGAGCAGGATGCGGCCGGTCTGCAGCACGTAGCCGCGGTGGGCGACGTTCAACGCCATCAGCGCGTTCTGCTCGACCAGCAGCACGGTCGTGCCCTGCCCGTTGATCTCGGTGATGATCGCGAAGATCTGCTCGGTCAGGATGGGAGAGAGCCCCATCGACGGCTCGTCCAGGAGCAGCACCTTGGGCCGGGCCATCAGCGCGCGGCCCATGGCCAGCATCTGCTGCTCGCCGCCCGACAGCGTCCCGGCCTTCTGCGATCGCCGTTCCCGCAGCCGCGGGAAGAGGTCATAGACCCGCGCCATGTCGTCGTCGATCTTCTCGCCCACGCGCGCGAAGGCACCCATCTGCAGGTTCTCGTGCACGCTCATGCGCGCGAAGACACGGCGGCCCTCCGGGGAGTGGGCGATCCCCATCTTCACGATCATGTGGGGAGGGGTCTGCTGGATCTCCTGGCCGTTGAGCCTGACCGTGCCGGAACGCGGCCTCAGGACGCCGGAGATCGTCCGCAGGGTCGTGCTCTTGCCGGCGCCGTTGGAGCCGATGAGCGTCACGATCTCGCCGCGCCGCACGTGCATCGACACGCCCTTCAGCGCCTCGATGTTGCCGTAGAAGACCTGCAGCCCTTCGAGGTCGAGGACCCGCTCCTCGGTCGCGGCCGGCGTGGTCATGACGCCGTCGCCTGCTTGCCGAGGTAGGCCTCGATCACGCGCGGGTTGGCACGGATCTCCTCCGGCGTGCCCTCGGCGATCTTCTCGCCGTAGTCCAGCACCGTGATCCGCTCGCTGACGCCCATGACCACCTTCATGTCGTGCTCGATGAGCAGGACCGACAGGTTGAGCTCGTCGCGCAGGTGACCGATGAGCTTCGTCATCTGCGCCGTCTCGCCCGGGTTCATGCCGGCCGTCGGTTCGTCCAGCAGGAGCAGCTTCGGATCGCTGGCCAGCGCCCGCGCGATCTCCAGCCGTCGCTGGTCGCCATACGGCAGGTTCCGCGCCCACTCGCCCTCGTAGGCGCGGTCCAGGCCGACCAGGTCGAGCAGCTCGCGGGCGCGCTCGGTCGTCTCCGCCTCCTCGCGACGGACGGCCGGCAGGCGCAGCAATGAGCCGACCCACGAGGCCCGCATCCGCACGTGACGCCCGACCATGACGTTGGCCAGGACCGACATCTCGTTGAAGAGGCGGATGTTCTGGAAGGTGCGGCCGATGCCCAGCTCCACGATCTCGTGCGGCGAGCGGCCGACGATCGAGGTCCCGTCCAGGACGATGTCACCCGAGGTCGGGGTCAGCATGCCGGTCATCTGGTTGAAGAAGGTCGTCTTGCCGGCGCCATTCGGCCCGATCAGGGAGACGATCGACCGCCTGGGAATCACGAAGTCGACGTCGCGGTTGGCGACCAGCCCTCCGAATCGCATCGTGACCTTGCTGGCGCGCAGGACCGCATCGGCTCCGGCGTCGGCGGCCACCGGCGCGGCTTCGCTGCGGGTCTCGGCGGTGGGCTGTGGCTGATCGGTCATGTGATCAACGGCTCCGGCGTCTCGGCCCCGGCCTCCCGTTCCCAGACAGCCTCATCCCAGCCTTCTTCGCCTTCGCCCTCGCCCTTGTGCAGCTCGGCGCGGCGGCTGCGGTTCGGGAGCAGGCCCTCGGGACGCAGCAGCATCATCGCCACCAGGACGATGCCGTAGATCAGCAGCCGGTACTCGCTGAACTCGCGCAGCACCTCGGGCAGGCCGACCAGCACGATGGCACCCACGACGACTCCGGGGATGGAGCCGATGCCGCCCAGGATGATCAGGGCCAGGGCATTGATGGAGACGATGATGTTCAGGTCCTGCGGAAAGACGCTGCCGATGCGGACCGCATACAGGGCCCCCGCCAGGCCGCCGAAGGTGGCGCCCAGGCTGAAGGCGAGCAGCTTGTACTTGGTGGTGTTGACGCCGCTGGCCTCGGCCACCGACTCGTCCTCGCGCATCGCCGTCCAGGCCCGTCCCACCCGGGAGCGGGCGAGGGAGATGGCCGCGATGGCGGCGATGACGCAGGCCGCCAGGATCGGGTAGTAGAGGCGCTCCGGCTGTCGCAGGTCGATGCCGAAGATCTGCGGCGGCGGGATCTGCAGGATGCCCTGCGCCCCGCCGACGTACGGCGTCATCCAGTCAGACAGGAAGATGATCCGCGCGATCTCGCCGAAGCCCAGGGTCACGATGGCCAGGTAGTCGCCCCGCAGCCGCAGCACCGGTGCGCCGATCGTCAGGCCGATGAGCGCGGTGATCGCCATCACGAGCGGGACCGCGATCCAGAAGTTGATGTGCGGCGCGAAGAACGGCGACGCCGGCGAGGTGAGCACCGCCGTGGCGTACGCGCCGACCGCGTAGAACGCGACGTAGCCGAGGTCCAGCAGCCCGGCGAATCCGACCACGATGTTCAGGCCCAGGCCGAGCAGGATGTAGATGCCGATCAGGTCGAGGGCCTGCGACAGGAACGAGCCGGCGTACAGCGGCGGCGTCAGCAGGATCGCCACCGCGATCGCCAGCCAGACGAGGCGCACGGAGGTTTTCTGGGCGGTGCCGAGGCTCCGGAACCGCTGGCGCACGTCGTCGCGTCGATCGGCCCAGGCCCAGCCGGCGATCGCGAAGGCGACGACGGCGACGATCGCGCCGGCGATGTTCATGCCGTCGCGGGCGTAGAGGAAGGTGTTGACCGCCTTCAGCCCGAGGCCGGTCAAGATCTGGCCGACGAAGGTCTGCATCAGGGCCAGGCCGCTGACCGCCACCAGGCCGGTCAGCACGCCTCGACGGATGGCGGCCGGCAGCACGCGAATGGCAGCGCCCAGGACGCCGAGGCCGGCGGCGCCGAACACCAGGGCCAGCGAGCCGGGCAGCGGGTCGAGGCCGAGGTGCAGGGTCGTGACCAGCTTCGGCGAAGCGTTGACGAGCACGCCATGCACGTTCACCGTGTCGATCAGCCACGTCATCGCCGCGACCAGCAGGCCGGTGAAGAGGCCGCCGACCGCGCCGGACAGCACCGCGGTCGCCGCGCTCGGCTCGATCGTCTCCGGATCCCTCCGGGGCCCCGCGGCGATGTACCCGGCGGCGAAGGCGGTGATGATCGGGATCATCACGCCGAGGCTGATGAGGCGGGTGATCAGATCACGGTCATCCAGCTTCACGACCAGGCCGACCAGCGAGAGGTGCGCGACCACCAGGCCGGCGACCAGGCCGATGAGGACGGCGCGCCGCACGAACGGAATCATCACGTGTTTTCCTTGCGGCCCAGGAAGCCGGTCGGGCGGTAGATCAGGACGAGCACCAGCACGCTGAAGGCGATGACGTCCTTCAGCTGGTTGGCGGACGGGATGCCGTAGCCGTCCAGGACGAGATACGGCGCGACGGCCTCGAGCAGGCCCAGCGCCAGGCCGCCGAGCATGGCGCCGACGATGTTGCCGATGCCGCCCAGCACCGCCGCGGTGAAGGCCTTGATGCCAGGGAAGAAGCCCATCGAGTAGCTGACCTGGTTGAAGATCAGCGTGTAGAGGATGCCGGCCGCGCCGGCCAGCAGCCCACCGATCGCGAAGGTGAAGACGATCACCCGGTCAACGTCGATGCCCATCATGGCGGCGACGTCCTTGCTCTCGCTCACCGCCCGCATGGCACGGCCGGTCCGGGTGCGCTCGACGAAAAGGTAGAGCGCCAGCATCAGGACCACCGACGCGACCATGACCACCGCCCGCGCGACCGCGATCTTGACGCCCAGGATGTCGAAGGTCCCGGCGAAGATCGGGAAGGTGGGGTAGGCCTTCACCCCCGCCCCGTACAGCCCGCGGAAGGTGTACTGCAACACCAGCGACGCGCCGATGGCGGTGATCAGCGGCACGAGGCGTGGCGCGTTGCGCAGCCGCCGATAGGCGAGCCGCTCGAGCAGGACGGCCACGATCATCGAGGTGACCATCGAGATGACGAGGACGATGGAGAAGGCCAGAACCGGGTTGCTGGCGACGAGGCCCTCGTCAGCCAGCGCCTGGGCGGCGAAGACGGCAGTGAAGGCACCGGCCATGAACACCTCGCCGTGGGCGAAGTTGATCATGAACAGGATGCCGTAGACCAGCGTATAGCCGATGGCGATCAGGGCGTAGACGGCACCGAGGGCGAGGCCGGAGATGATGAAGCCCTCCCACACATCGAGGGAGTAGCGGCCCTTGGTGATGGTGAGCCCGGCGCCGATGATCACGATCGCGCCGACCGCGAGGGCCAGCAGGGTCAGCAGGACGGTGCTGAACTTGATCCGCGGTCGTGATCTGACTGACGGCCCCATGCTCGGTCCTCAAGTTGTGGGGTCTGAGGATGCGGGGGATAAGCGATGCGGGTGATTAACGATGCGGGTGATAGACGATGCGGGTGAGCCGTGGTGGCCCACCCGCACCGGGTTCTATCGGTCGGGTCGGATCAGGCTACGGCCAGATCCGGACGTACTTGCCGTTCTTGAGCTGCGAGACGGAGATCTTCGCGTCGGCGCAGTCACCGTTCTCGTCGCACGTCAGCGTGCCGGTGATGCCCTTGTACCCGGAGGTCGCGAAGAAGGCGTCACGCAGCGCGGTGCGCGGGATCGAGAGCGTGCCGTTCTCGTCGATGGCGACCTTCTGGACCGCGTCCAGGATCATGTTGATCGCATCGTACGAGTGCGCGTGGAACGGAGCGGTGGGCTCGTCCTCGCCCGAGACCTCGCGGTACTTGGGCAGGAACGTGTCCTCGTAGAAGTTGCCCGAGAAGGCAAGGTCCGGACCCGAGAAGTACATCCCCTCGGCGCCGTCACCTGCCGCCTTGACGAAGTCGGGGCTGAAGATGCCGTCGGCACCGGCCCGAATCGTGTTGTCCAGGTCGGAGTTCTGGGCCGCCTGCTGGGTGATCAGGGCACCCTCGGCGATGAAGATCGGGTAGTACAGGAAGTCAGGCGCCTTGCCGTTGTTGCTGGTCGCGATCTTGGCCAGGACGCTGGCGAAGTCGGTCTGCCCGACGGTGATGGCTTCCTGGTCGGTGATCGCGCCGTCGCACTGCGACTTGAAGTTGTCGGCGAAGACCTGCTGCAGCTGCTGGGCGTACGGGCTGCCATCGTGGATGGTGGCCGCGCTCTTGACCTTCAGCACTTCGCAGGCGAACTGCGCCATCGCGGCGCCCTGGATCTTGTCGTTGTGCGCGGTGCGCGCGTAGAACGGCTGATGCGTCGCCGGGTCCGTCAGGGACGGTGCCGTGTTGGACGGGGAGACGATCAGGATCCCGGCCTCGCTCAGAATCTGCGCCGCGGGCTCACCAGCGCTCGAGCAGCTGGTGCCGAGGACCGCCACGATCTCCGGCTTGCTCTTGAGCAGGTTGGCCGAGGCGGTGCCGCCATCGGCGCTGCAGCCATCGTCCTGGTTGTCGAGCTCGACGTCGTGGCCAAGGACCTGGCCGCGGAGGTCGACGGCAACCTGGGCGCCGTACTGGCTGTCGAGGCCGAGGGAGCTGTTCGCGCCGGAGATGACGAGCGCGGTGCCGATGGTGATCGGCGCGCCGGCTTCGACGGTGACACAGCCGAACTTGTCGGCTGCACACGCAGCCGCGGCGCCGCCGCCGCTTGCGCCAGAGCTCGCGCTCGCGCCAGCCGAAGTCGTGCTGCTCCCGGTGGGGGTGCAGGCGGCAACGGCGAGCAGCGTGACCGCGAGGATGGCAATCCATCGCAAGTGCTTCTGCATGCGGTACTCCTCCAGATGCTCGGGGGCGCGCAAGCACGCTGCCCATGAAAGGTGGGGCGCATCATAGTGGCGGCCTTGCGGCGTGCGCAAGGTTCTTGATGGATTGGGTCCACCCTCGCGCCGCCGTGTCGGGCCGGTGGCCCTGATGCGTGATAGACTGTTGCGGGTACGTCTCGCAGCCATCGCGCTGCGCATCGCTCCCGAGAGGCCTCCGTGGAGTTTCACGTCCGCAGCGCCCGCCTCACCGACATCGACACCGCAATGCGTCTTCTGATGCGCGATGGCGATGCACCGGGCGAGCAGCGCGGCGACGCCGATCGGCTCCGAAGCCTGCTCTATCTGCCAGCCGCAACCGTCGTGGTTGCCGAGGCAGATCGACGGGTGATCGGGGTCGGAGTTCTCTCGATCCGTCCCACGGTTCGTACCGGTGCCTTCGTCGGCGTGATCGACGAGCTGGGCCTGGAGGGACCACCGGAACGGGCGACGCGAGCGACGGCGGCGAGCGCCTCCGGTCGATCAGAGGTCGGTCGCTCGATCCTCGAGCAGCTCATCTCATCGGCCAGGAACAAGGGCTGTGCGCGCGTGGAGATCACCGATCCCCTGGCGACTGCCGAGTCAACGCTCCTCAAGGGAGTCGGATTCGAGCGACATGGGGTGCTGCTGAGCCGCGCCATCGGTTGATCATCTGATCGCCGATCGGCGCGCCGGGCCGGGATCCCGCTGACGCCAGCCGCAGTACTACACACCACAGGAGAAGAGCTCAAACCGTGAGCAAGAACGTGGCCGTCTTCGTAGACGTGGCCAACCTCTACTACTCGGCTCGTGGGCAGGAGGTCGACGTCGATTACGTCGCCCTGCTCAAGGCCGCCACCAAGGGGCGCGACCTGATTCGTGCCTATGCCTACTCGGGCCTCGACCCCGAGAACGAGAACCAGCGCAAGTTCATCGACTTCCTGAACAAGAACGGCTACAAGGTCGTGCACAAGGACATCCGCAAGTTCGGCGATGGCCGGGTCAAGGCGAACCTGGACATCGAGCTGGTGGTCGACATGTTCCGCCTCGCGAAGCGGATGGACATCGCCGTGGTCGTGTCGGGCGACGGCGACTTCGCCGCCGCCATCCGCGCCCTGCAGGACGAGGGCGTGCGCTGCGAGGTGATCAGCTTCCGCCCGAACACCTCGTCCGACCTCATCGCCGTGGCCGATGAGTTCATCGACATCATGAAGATCGCCAGCATCGGCCGCGGCAAGAAGGACGCTGCGGCCAGTCGCGACAAGGGCATGAGCGCGCCGGAGATGCCGGCCAAGGAGGTCGTGCCCGAGTTCGGCTTCCGTGAGGCCTCGCCCTCCGTCGCCGCCGCTGCGCTGGCGGCGATCCGCGAAGGCAAGCCGGCCGCTGGCGGCCGCTCGGGCCGCGGACGCGGCCGGGCAGCTGCCGAGCCCAAGGGCGAGTCGGCGTCGCAGCCCGCCGCCGTCACCACCGCTCCGACCAATGGCGAGCACGCCGAGGGCGAGGAGGGCCGGCGCCGGCGCCGTCGACGCGGCGGCCGCGGTCGTGGTCGCGGCAGCCACCGGACGGAGGCCGAGGCGACGCCGGTGGAGCCCGCCAGCGAGATCGGCTGGACCGAGGTCGACGACATCTCGCAGATCGACGAACTCGGCAACGTCGGCCCGCTGACCGACGAGACCGGCGAGGAGCGCGAGTACACCTTCGAGGAGGCCGATGAGGCCACCCTGGCGGAGCTCGGCATCCTGGACGGCGACGCTGCTGCGGTCTCCGCCGAATCGTCCGACGTGGCAGAGGCGCCGGCAGCCGCCGAGAAGCCAGCGCCAAGGCGTCGGTCCCGGGCGCGCAAGGCAGACGCCGTGGCCGCGCCTGTCGACGAAGAGACCCCCGCCAAGCCGGCGCGCCGCTCACAGTCCACCAAGGCCGCAAAGACGGCGTCGACCGACGGCGACGACGCCGATCAGGCCAAGCCGCGGGCCCGCCGGACGCGGGCCGCAGGCGCGACGGCCAAGTCGGCCGGCGCGACCAAGGCAGCCAAGGACGGGGATGCCAAGCCGGCGCGCCGCTCGCGCCCGAAGAAGGCCGAGGAGCAGCCGGCCGAGGGCGGTGAAGAGGGGGAGAGCCAGGGCATCTGGCAGCGGTTCCGCTCGGCGCGCGGCGGCGGCACGACGAGCTAGCACCGCGGGCGCCGACACCGCGCCCGATCCTCGAGATGAAGAACGCCGGCCCCGCATGGGGCCGGCGTTCGTGCTAACCGCGGGGCTGCCAGGTCAGTTCGGCTGCTCGGCCTCATCCGGGGCAGCGGTATCGGCGGCGCTGCTCGGCTCGCCCTCGGGCATGCCCTCGGCCGCGCCGTTGCCGTCGGGGCGCTGGAAGAGCGGCACCCAGTCGCTGGCACCGGCCGCTTCACGGGCCTTGTCCGCGGCGTCGCGGGCGCGACCGGCCAGCTCGTCGCGCATCTCGCGGCCGGGCTTCGGCGTGGTCAGGATCGCCACCACCGCACCGACCGCGGCGCCGATCAGGAGACCGATGAAGAAGGCCATCCAGTGGCGCTGCTCGCGGCGCTTGCGGATGCCCAGTCGCACCGCGGCGTCGTCCACCAGCTCGCGGCCGGCCGGCACCGCGGCACCGGCCGCTGCCAGCGCCGTCGCGCGTCGGCTCCACAGGTCGCGGAGGTTCGGTCGCAGGTCACGCTGCCAGGTGCGGCGGCCCCACTTGATCGCGTCGCGGCTCGCGCGGCGTGCCGCCTTCTCCGCCTCACGGCGCTGCGGCGCGGAGTCCTGCCACGCCTCTTCGGCACGCTGAGAGACCGATTCGGTCGCCTGGCCGACGGCTCTGGCCAGCTCCTGGCCACGCTTCGCAATCTGGTCCGTCACGTCTGCCTCGAGCACCCTCTCGACCATCGAGCGGACCCGAGTCGGCACCTCATCGGCCATGTCGTCCTCCTCGTTGAGTCGGGCAGAAATCGGTGCACGAAGTATGCCACCGGGGCATGGCGCCCGTGCGGGTCGCCTCCTTGACGGGCGGATCCGGTTGCCAGCCGGCCGCCAGCGCGGCGTGCCCTGCAGCGACCCGCCGGGCATCGTCCACGCAGCATCAGGCCGACGCCTCATCGGGCCGTTACCGGCGGCTTACCGGACGGCCGCAGTGGGCTCCGATACACTCCGGCGGATGGCGATCGCCGCCCCCGAACCCGGCTTCCTCTCCGTCGGCCAGCATGTCGCGCGGACCATCGCCCAACGCGCGGCGAGGGCGGGCAGGCTGCAGCGCACGATCCTCGTCCACGGGCCGGCCGGCGCGGGCAAGGGCGCCTTCGTGGACGACCTGTTGGCGCTCCTCTTCTGCCAGGCCCCGGACGCAGCGCACCGGCCATGCAACGCCTGTCGTGGCTGCCGCGATGCGCGGGCGCGGACTCACCCAGACCTGCTGATCGGTTCGCCGACGGCCTGGCGCGAGTCCCGCGGCACCGGTGAGAGCATCGTGGCCTCCGCGCGACGCTGGCTGCTGGCCACCGCCACCTCGCCCGTCGCCGGCGAGGTGCGGGTCGTCCTGATCGAGGCTGCCGACCACGCGAACGAGGGGATTCAGAACGCCATGCTCAAGGCGCTCGAGGAGCCGGCGCCACGGCAGATGTTCATCCTCGTTGCCCAGGAGGTGGCCAGCCTGCTGCCCACCATCCGCTCGCGCGCCACGCCGCTGCGGGTCGGCCCGATCGGCGTCGCCCAGCTGCGTGAGCTGCTGATGGATCGTGAGCGGCTGCCGGCCGACCAGGCCGAGGCTCTCGCCCGGATCTCGGATGGCCTCACCGGTCGGGCCATCGGTTACGCCCGCAACCCGTCACTGCTCGAGTGGCGGCGCCGCACCCAGGCGGAGCTGCTGCATCTGGTGGGTCGCGGCCGGGCGGATCGTTTCGCCTCTGCGCGCGAGCTGCTGGACGCGGCCGCGGCCTTGGGCGCTCCTCCGGCCGAGCCGGTCGAGGCGGTCGCCGACGAGGAACCGGTGCGGCTGGCCGGCGCCGCGCAGCGCGCGGCAGCAATGCTCATCGTCGAGGCGTGGCGGGCGCTGGCCCGCGACCTGCTGATGGTGCGCGCCGGGCGCCCGGACGTTGCCGGCGCCAGCCACGCGGTCGAGCTCAGCGAGGCCGCGCAAACCGTGGACGACGAGGCGCTGGTGGCGTTCATCAACCTGCTGGAGCGAATCGCCGAGGGGCTGCGGGCCAACGCGGCCCCGCGCCTGGCGCTCGAGCGCGCCATGCTGGCGTGGCCGTGACCGACCACCAGCGGCTGACGGCCCGGGTGACCGGCCGCGTCCAGGGCGTCGGCTTCCGCTGGTGGGTCCGTTCCCGGGCCGACGACCTGGGGCTGACCGGCTGGGTCATGAACGACGACGACGAGCGCGGCCTCCTGGTGGTGGCGGAGGGCCTGCCCGACGACCTGGACGAGCTGCAGCAGCTGCTGTGGCGCGGGCCGAGCGCGGCCCAGGTCGACGACGTCCAGGCGCGGCGGGAGCCGGCGTCCGGCGAGTTCCACCGCTTCCAGATCAACCGCCAGTGAGGCGCTCGTGAACTGGCGCGCCATTGGCTGCCTGGGCGCGATCTTCGGCGGCTTCCTGGTCATCGGCCTGATCGGCATGAATGTCGCCTTCCGCGACCAGGCCGGCTGTCCGGCCAACCTGCAATGGGCCGATCGCCTCTACCTGGCCGATGGCACCCCGGCACCATCGCCGGCCTTCGAGGTCGGCGGACCGGCGGTGAACATCGGGTCGACCTTCATCGGCCTGACCACCCGCACCGTGTACGGACCGCCGGGCAGCGCGCGCTCGAGCGCGGCCGCGGACCGGCCGCGCACCGTCGCCATGGACTGCAACGACGGCACCTTCCAGACCTTTGCCTGGGACGGCGTCACGCGGACCCCGCTGCCGTCGGCGACCGATGAGTGACGGCCGGCGGCCCCTGCTGCTGCTCGTGAACCCGGTCTCCGGCGGCAAGCCCGCCTCGCCGGCAACCGACCATCCGCCGCTCGAGCCGGAGGAGATGCAGCAGCAGCTGACGGGCCACGGCCTGCGCGTCCAGCTCCACGTCCTGGCCGAGGACGACGACGCCGCTGCCCTGGCCGCCGAGGCCATCGCCAAGGAGTGGGACGTGGCAGTGGCCGGTGGGGACGGCACCGTCCGGCCCGTGGCCGCGGCGCTGGTGGGCAGCGACGCGACGCTCGGCGTCGTGCCGCGCGGGTCGTGGAACAACATCGCCACCGGCTGGGGCCTGCCCCGCGAGGAGCCGGACGCCCTGCGGATCATCGCCACCGGCGCCCCGCGGTTGGTCGACGCGGGCGTGGCGTGGCACGCCTCCGGCGCGGATGACGACGAGCGGCCGCCCGCGAACGCGGCCGCCTTCTTCGAGGCCGCCGGCGTGGGCCTGGATGCGGCCGGCTTCGGCGCCGTGGCCGTCGGCGACCGCTATGGCGCGTGGCGCGCGGTGCGGGCGGCGTGGCGAGCATTGCGCCGGCGCCGAACCGGGATGCTGTTGACGGTCGACGGGCGGCGGCTGCGGACCGGCGCGCCGGCGGTCACCGCCTGCAACGGGCCGTACTACGGGTTCGGCTTCGCCCTGGCGCCGGAGGCCGATCCCGCCGACGGCGAGCTCGACCTCGTCGTCTTCTCCGGGATGACGACCCTGGACGTCCTGCGTCACTACCTGGCGGTGGCGCGCAACCGGCCGCGGCGCGAGCCGCGCGTCAAGCGCCTCTCCGCCAGGCGGGTAACGGTCGTCGGCCGCCGTCGCGCGCTGCCGGCCCACGCCGACGGCGAGCCCATCGGCATCACTCCAGTGGTGTTCGCCGTCCAGCCGGCTGCCCTGCGGATCTTCGCGCCACCCGGTCAGGCGCCCGGCAGCCCCGTGGCGGCGGCGGCATCGGCTCCGAAGACGCGCGCGTAGGTGGCCAGCGCGTAGCGGTCGGTCATGCCTGCCACGTAGTCGGCGGCCTGCATGACGAGTGGCGCGGCATCCTGGCGATAGCTGGGCGGGATCTCGTCGGGGTGGGCGAGGTGATGCTCCATCAGGGCTTGGAGCACGGCGATTGCACGCTGCTGGTGCGCCATCTGGTCGGTCGCCAGGTAGACGCGCTCGAACATGAAGTCGCGCAGCTCGTTCATGACGCCCAGGGTCTCGGCATCCATCTGAACCTCGCCCACCTGCACGGAGCGGGAGATCACGGCGTCGATCATCTCACCGATCCACGCCCGGCCCGGCTCGCCGAAGCGCTGCCTCACCGCCGCCGGAAACGCGCCGGTGGACAGGACGCCGGCCCGGATCGCGTCCAGCGCGTCGTGGGTCAGGTAGGCGATGCGGTCGGCATAGCGGATGCAGAGCGCCTCCTGGGTCGCCGGCGGCGGGCTGATCTTCCAGGAGTGCGCGCGGATGCCGTCCCGCACCTCCCACGTCAGGTTCAGGTCCTCGAGCACCTCGAAGATGCGAACGCTCTGGGCGGCGTGGTGCCAGCCCTCAGGCGGGAAGTACGGTGACAGCGCCTCTTCGCCGGTGTGGCCGAACGGCGTGTGCCCGACGTCGTGGCCGAGGGCGATCGCCTCGGCCAGCGGCTCGTTGAGGCTGAGGCCGGCGGCCAGCGCCCGGGCGATCTGGGCGACGTGCAGGGTGTGGGTCAGGCGCGTGACGTAATGGTCGCCATCGGGATTCACGAAGACCTGGGTCTTGTGCTTCAGCCGGCGGAAGGCCTTGGCGTGGATGATCCGGTCGCGATCCCGCTCGAAGGCGGTCCGCAGCTCGTCCGGCTCCTCCCGCCGGACGCGGCCGCGCGACGCCGCGGACCGCATGGCGGCGGGACTGAGCCGATCCTCATCGGCCTCCCGGGCGGCGCGATCGCGCAGGACGAGCGCAGGCTGCATCCACCGATGATGGCGGATGCGCGCCAGTCAGGACTTCTTCTTCGATCCGTTGGCCTCGCCGTGCTCGCGGCGCTCCTTGTTCACGGTGCGCGCGGCGCGCTCCTCGGCCTCATCGGTGCTCACGCCGCGATCCTTGTACGACTCCTTGATGTGCTCGTACTGGCGCTCTCGCTTCTTGCTGCTGCCGGCTGGCATGGTGTGTGGTGCTCCCGTGCGAGGTTGCTGCCTCGGAGCCGATGCATCAGCCGTGCCGCTTCTTCTGGCCCGCCGCTTGCACCCCGGCCATCGGCGCACAAGGAAATCAATTACCGAGACCGGGAGGAGCTATCCAGATGAGCACCGTCACCAAGTCCGTGGACGTCAACGTGCCGATTCGGGCGGCGTACGACCAGTGGACCCAGTTCGAGGAGTTCCCGCGCTTCATGGAGGGCGTCAAGGAGGTCCGCCAGCTCGACGACACACACCTGCACTGGAAGGCGGAGATCGCCGGCGTCACCAAGGAGTGGGATGCCGAGATCACCGAGCAGCATCCCGACGAGCGGGTGGCCTGGAAGAGCACCAGCGGCGCCCCGAACGCCGGCGTGGTGACCTTCCATCGCCTGGACGACGACCACACCCGGGTCACGCTGCAGCTCGACGTCGAGCCGGAAGGGCCGATCGAGACCGTGGGCGACTGGGCGGGCGTGCTCGATCGCCAGGTCGAGGAGGACCTCGATCGGTTCAGCAAGTACATCACCGGCCGTGGTGAGCCGACCGGCGCGTGGCGCGGGAACGTGGAGAGCCCCTCGGCGCGCTGAGGGAGGCACCATGCGAGAAGACCGAGAGCAGGGTGGGCTGACCGGGGCCACCGGCAGCCTCACTCCCTCGGACCCGGGCGACGAGTTCGTCCCGGCCGAGACACGAGAGATCAGCGATCCCGACGGGGCGCGGCAGGTGACCGGTGAGCTGCATCGGCAGGCGGCCGAGCACGGTGTCGGCGGCCCCGCCGGAGCGGCCGGACCGGAGCCGGTCAGCGACGACAAGCCGCAGTCGACGCGGTCGGGTGGCTACGGCTCGGGCACCGGGCTCAGCGCAGACGACCCGGCGTACCGGATGGAGGAGCGGGCCGTGCCGCCAGCGGAGCGACCGGCAGGCGCGGAAACGATCCTCGGTGGCGACGAGCGCCACGATCCGGACGAGGAGCACTTCTAGGGAACTGGCGCGCCGGACAGGATTCGAACCTGCGACCTTCGGCTCCGGAGGCCGACGCTCTATCCACTGAGCTACCGGCGCGCGGGAGCCCTAGCGTACCCGACCCTTGGCATCGTCGCTCAGTCGCGGGTGCTCGCGGCGGCGGAATTTCCAGACGAGGCCGATGGCGCTGATGACGCGGGTTGGCACGCGAGGTGCATCTACCCGGGGCAGAACGCTCTAACGAGGAGGAACGTCATGTACTGGGGTGGAGGGATCATTGGACTGATCCTGCTGATCCTGCTGATCCTGCTGCTGACGGGCAACCTGTAGGAGCAGTCAGCAAGGCAACGTACCGGGGCCCCTCTCGCGAGGGGCCCTTTTTCTTTGCCCCGCGGCCCCCGTTCTTGCCCGGAAGCACCCCGGTTCTTGCCGGGAAGCACCGGATGCGCATGGCCACAGCGTTAAGTCGGTCCGTGAGTTCCTGCCGGCCTCTGACAGCTCCGCGTTGAGGGTGGATGCGAGCGCGGGAGCGTGGCACGTCCGACCCAAAGGTCCGCAACGCTTCCCTGGTGCGCGTACCGCACCTCCAGCTGTAGTCGCGGCGGTCCGCCGGATAGCAGAAGGCCCCTCCGAGGAGGGGCCTTCAGGTGCTGCCGGATTCGCTAACCGCAAGGGCATCTTTCACGCGCGGTTTCCCGCACTACCCTTACCCAAACCTACCCATGACCTTGCGATCAGTGGTGAATCGCTGTACGAACAGCGAACACAGAGTACCCAATCGGGCCCCAAAAGGTCAAGGGTTCGGGACTAAGAATCCTTCACATTTCAAAGCGGAAATCAGCTCGGCGCCGGCGCCCCCTGCACCGTCATCGACTCGATGATGGCCGGATCCACCGGCACGTTGGTCGGATCCCCGGTGGTCGGGAGCTGGCCGATGGCGTCGATGTTCTCCGTGCCGCTGGTCACGCTGCCGAGCACGCTGTAGTAGGGCGGCAGCCGCGGGAAGTCGGCCAGCATGACGAAGAACTGGCTGCCGTTCGTATCGGTCCCACCCTGGATCTCGCCGGTCTGCGGGTCGTACTGCATCGCGTTGGCCATCGCCACCGCGTACTTGCGGTAGGTGGTGCCGTCCGGTGGCAGCTCGACCTTGAAGTGGTAGCCGGGGCCGCCCGTGCCCACGCCGGCGAAGTCGGCGTGGTTGTCGCGTGTCTGCGGGTCGCCGGCCTGGGCCACGAAGCCGGCGATCACCCGGTGGAAGCTGACGTTGGTGTAGAAGCCGCAGCGTGCCAGCGCCACGAAGTTGGCGGTCGCGATCGGAGCCGAGTCGGGCTGCAGCTCAATGGTGAAGCTGCCCTTGTTGGTCTTGACGTCGATCGCGCTGGCATCGGCCAGGATGTCGTTCGCCTGGTCCGCGGTGGGAGCAGCGGTCGGGCAGGGCGGCGGCGTGGCGGCCGGTGCGCCGCAGGCCGTGAGCAGGATCACCCCGCCGAGTGCGGCGGCGCGGTGGGCGAGCCGCGACGTCATCGGTCCAGCCCGCCGAGCTGGGCGTCGAACAGCCGGCCGGCGAAGGAGACGGGCATCGTCCCGCCGTAGACCAGCGTGTCGTGGAAGAACTTCAGGTTGAAGGCCGGGCCCATGCGCGCCTGCACCCGGTCGCGCAGCCGCTCGATCATATGCCGCCCGTAGAGGTAGCTGAGCTGATAGGTCGGGGTGCTGGTGTAGCGCTTCACCTCGGCCAGCGCCGCGGGTCGCTCGAAGCTGGTCTTGTCGATCATGTAGTCGACGGCCTCGTCGAAGCCGATCTCGCCGCGGTGCAGCTTGACGTCCAGGATGATCCGGACCGAGCGCCAGATCGCGTCGGTGTGCATCACCCACCGATGGCGTGGCGTGTCGTCGAAGCCGGCGTCCTTCATCATCCGCTCGCAGTAGAAGGCCCAGCCCTCGTCGAACTCGGCGGCGCTCAGCGCGAGGGCACGCACCAGGCTCGGATTCTCCATGGCGCCGGCCAGCTGCATGTGGTGGCCGGGGTAGGCCTCGTGGACGCTGGTGTTGCTGATGGAGGCGTAGTTGTGCTCGCGCCACATGTCCGGCGAGCCCGGCGGCGTGACGATGTAGGTGCCGGCCGGGTCCGGATCGAAGCGCGGCGGCTGGTAGTAGGCCGCGAACGGGATGAGATGGCGCTCGTACGGCGGCGTCTCGATCACCTTGAGCCGATCCTGGCGCGGCATCGTGGCCAGGTCATGCTCCACGATGAAGGCGCGGGCCCGGTCCATGGCGTTGCGGTACTCGTCGATCGCCTCCGGGAATGTGGCGGGATGGTCGTTCTTGATCAGGTCGCCCACCTCTGCCGGCGAGAGGGTCGGGTCGATCTCGGCGCAGATCGCGTCGCGGGCAGCCGATTCGTCGGCCAGCATCTGCTCCCCGACGGCCAGGATCTCGTCGGCAGTGGCCTCCAGCCGGCGGAGCGCCACGAGCTGCTCGAAGCCATCCGGGCCCGCCTGCCACGAGCCGTCGGCGCGGGGCAGCAGGTCGTCGCGCAGCCAGGCGACGTGCTCGTCGAGTGCGGCGCGGACGCCGTCGACCGCAGTCTCGACCCGTCGCACGGTGGCCGCGTCCACTGCCTCGGAACGCGCCACCGAGACGATGGAGTCCAGGAACTCCGGCAGCGACTCACAGCTCTCGATGTCGATCTCGACCCACAGCCTGACCGGGGCGTCGACCCGGGTTCGCGTCTCGGCCAGGTAGGCCGGCGCCGCCTCGAGCCGCGCCGCAATGGACTCGAGCCGCTCGGCCAGCGGCGCGTAGTCGCGGGTGAAAATCGGGAACAGGGCGCTGCCGATGTGGTCGGCGGCGCGGGTCGCACCGGCCCACTGCCGCCGCTCGGTCAGCTGGTATAGCGCCAATCGGCTCTCGTGGATGACCAGCTCGCGATCCAGCGCTCGATCGGCGCTCAGGTCGTCGCTCGGGAAGCGCTCCATCTCATCCACGGCGGCTCGGTGGAAGGCAACCTGGTCCTCGACATGCTCGCGGGTCCCGGGGGCCAGCCGATGATCGTGGTCGTGGATGCCGACGTAGGTGGCCTCCTCGGGGTCGAGCGCCAGCAGCGAGCGGAACCAGCGTTCCACGACGCGGTCGAAGCGCGCATCGGCATCGGACAGAACGGGCATGGATCTCCTCAGAGAGTGGTGCTCGGAGCGAGCGCGAGCCGGGTTGCGCGGCGAACGGGTCGGGACCGGCCGCGACCGGCCGCGCGTTACGGCGCCAGGTTGCGCTCGAGGAAGCCTAGCACCCAGCCTCGGTAGTCGCTCCGGCAGCGATCGACCGACTCCGCGTGGCCGGCGCGCGGGCAGGTGTCGAGGCCGGACGAGCTGCCCCCGTCCTGGTCGGCGCGCGCGGCGTCGAGCAGGTCCTGCCCGTCATGCGCGCCGATGGCGTCGTCGCGACCGCCGACGATGATGAGCACCGGCCGATGGAGGCGCGTGATCTCGCCGACCGGGTCCACTGTGCTCATGTCCTGCCCGGTCCGGATCAGCCCACCGAGCAGGATGCCCCACGCCGCCGGCAGGGCCAGCGGGTAACCCTGGCGGGCCAGGCGCGCCTGGACAGCGTCGGCGAGGGTGGCGTGGGTGGAGTCGAGGACCACGGCATCGACGCGAGTGTCGCCGACGGCCTCGTGCAGCGCGCTGGCACCGCCCATCGAGACGCCCAGCACGGCCAGCTGGCGCGGCTTCTTGGCCTTCTCCAGCCAGTCGATCACCGCCCGCAGGTCGCTCGCCTCCAGCACGCCCTGGGTGGTCTGGCTGCCGGTCGACTGGCCGTGGTTGCGGAAGTCGAAGAGGACGAGGTTGTAGTGGTCGTGCAGCAGCTCCGCCCAGGGCAGCATGGTGCTCTTGTTCTGGCCGTAGCCGTGCGCCAGGACGACGGTGGGGCCGTTCGCCGCGCCGCCGTCGCCGGCCGGGATGTACCACGCCGCGATCCGGACGCCGTCGGCGGTCTCGATCTTCGCGCCGGCCTTGGCCTCGTTCGGCGGGCAGTGGAGCGGGTCAGCCACGTCCGCCAGGCGGCCGTCGCTGGCCACGTCGTAGTTCACGGCCTCGTAGACCCAGCCCTCGGCCCTCGCCGGCGTACGGCAGTCAGTGCTGTGTTCGGGCGGGTTGGCCAGCTGGTCGGAGCCGATGAAGCCCACCACCCCCAAATAGCCGACCAGGGCCACCAGGATGAGGACCAGCGCGAACGAGACCCAGCGGGTGATGGCGCTCCGACGTGCGGCCCGGGGATCCTCGGGGGGCTCGAACGGCATCGGCGCCGAGTATACGGTCGCGAATCGGGCACCCGTCCCCTACAATCTCAGACCCGATCGACGCGCCCGACGGCGCGTCGCATTGCGTCAGGAGGCCCATCGGCACGTGGTCAGCACCAAGAAGGCGAGCGGCACCGAGCGCAGTGGCGCCCGCAACCGCTCGGCCCGCAGCCGGGAAGCTGCAGCGGCCGCTCGCGCGGCGGCTCGCAACCGCGGCCACTCGCTCGCCCCGGAGCACCTGGGCGAGGTCGGCAGCGCGGCGGTGCTGGCCATGTCGATCGTGGGCCTCGCCGTCTTCATCGGCGGGATTGCCATGGTGGTGTTCGGCATGACCACCGCGGCCCGCTACGGGTCGACGCCGCCGCCGAACGCCGACGCGCTGGGGCAGGGACAGGTGATTGGCGGCATCGCGGTGGCGGTGCTCGGCGTGGCGCTGCTGGGCGCCGCGCTGGCCGTGCTCGCCGACCTGCGGCGCAGCCGCGTCATCGCCACTGGCATCGCCGCGCTGGCCGCTGTGCTGGCCGCCATCGGCGTCTGGCGCGTGACGACGCTGGCCTCCGGCGATCCGATCCTGGCCGGCGCACTGGCGGTCGGCGCCCTCGTCCTCGCGGCGGCCGCGTTCATCCTGGCCCGTCGCGCGCGGTAAGGCCGCGCGGCGTGATGGCGCCACGCTTCGCTGTCGCCTGGCTGCTGGGCACAGGGCTCGTCCTCGCCGCCGGAGGGATCGGCGGCATCGTGGTCGGCGGCTTCTTCTCGGCGTGGCTTTACGGCCTGCTGCCGCCGGTGATCATCGACGCCGCCGCCGTGGGCGGGGCGGCTACGGCCAGCGGTGCCGCGCTCCTTGCGCTGGCGGTGCTTCACCTCCTTGGCGCGGCGCTGCTGTGGCGGGGGATCCGGGAGGCGCTGTCGGCGGCGGCGGTCCTGGCGGCCGCCATGCTGGTGCTGTGCATCGGCTGGGGTGTGGCAGCCGTCGTGAGCGCGGCTTCGGGATCGGGACCGGCCGTCACGATGGTGCCGGCGGGGATCGGCCTGGCGCTGGTGGCCATCGGCTACGGTTGGACGGCGCGCAGCCTCGTCAGGTCCCGCGAACGGCCTGGGGCGCCGATCTGAAGGTCCCGGAGGCGCCTGCTATACTCCGCCCCCGTCGCTCCTGCGGGCCCGTGGTGTAGCGGCCCAACATGCCAGCCTGTCACGCTGGAGATCGCCGGTTCGAATCCGGTCGGGCCCGCCATAGCAGCACCAGAGCGGCTCCTTTCCGAACGGACGTGCTCAGGTAGGCAGAGCGCTAATCCGTGCGCCTCGGCATGCGGCGTGAGTTCCACGCCTACGAATTCCGACCCTTGTACCAGCACCCGTCCGATGATCGCGTGGAGCAGATCAGCTTTCGCTTTCTCACTCGCGAGCGACCATGAGGCTATCCCGTTCGCAATTCGACTTCGCCCGGATCGTGCGTGATGCCCAACGAGAGCGCTGGTCGTTGGCGATCCTTGATCTAGGCCTCGACATGAGCACGCCCCAGGGCCAGATGATGGCTGGTGTCCTGTCCGTGTTCGCCGAATTTGAACGCAACCTGATAGCGCAACGGACCAGAGATGCGATGAGAGCCAAGATGGCGGCCGGGCACCGCTTTGGGGCACCGCGCAGCTACCCACTGGAAATTCGAAAGCGCATCAACTTCATGCGCATGAAGGGGCTCACATACGCCGCCATCGCGGACATGTTCAACACGGAAGGCATTCCGACCGCGAAGGGTGGCCGCTGGTACCCGATGACGGTATTTCAGATTCTGAAGTCTCAATCACCTTCCTGACGACACGAGTCCCCTGCTGGCGCGCCTAGAAACACGCTGCCTTCACAACGGTCATCGCTGGCGTTGGTCGACCCCGCCTGCGACCGATTTCTTCCGCAGCGTACGGAGCCGTCTGCCGAAGCGCTGGTAAAGCCGCTCTCAAGGGTTGGGTTGGAAGGACCTAATCGGCTCGCTTCTTCAGCGGCAGAAGTAGCAGGGCCATCCCCACGGCCGCAACCGACAGGGCAATTCCCACCGGCGTTAGCCAATCACGACCAGGGTCGGACATCGCCGTATCGCTGACAACTGCCTGGTACGGAGTGGTCGAACAATCCAGCAATGCCGTGAAGTTGGAAAAGTACCCACTCTCATCGCCGCTGTGACTGAACGAATCCGACTTGAAAAGAACTGTGGAGTGATCAGCGGCAAACAGTCGGAGCAGTAGCCTGTCACCTGGGTCGGCAATCGGAGTTGCGCCAATAACTTGGCGGATAGGCTGTGTTGCTGACCACTCGAACGCCTTGTCGAGGACGACAAAGTCCCCAGACTTGTTGTCGACCTGAAGGTATCCCTGGGCCTCGCACGGTCCCCGGAAGCTGATTTTTACCGACAACTGGCCACCCACGGTTGCGTAAGTACCTGCGGGAGCAACGCATAGCAGACCCAGGACCAGGAAGATTCCGACCAAACGGATCATTGGTCGTTGTGACTCATGAATGCCCACCCGACAGTCTCAGCGGGCTGCAATCGATTCCACTCAACCGGGTCCATCACGATGTGATACGTGGTCCCCGGGGTTGAGGCCCAACTACAGACCTCGTAATTACTCGCGGGCTTCAGGCAGTCCTTCACAAAGGCGCCGGTCGCCGCATTAGTTACGTGGATATCGAAATCTGTCATTCGCTCGTCAGAACAAGTCGATGTGTCATCACAGCCTCCCTGGTCGTAAATCCCGTGACTATTCCACGAGATCACGAACCGAGCACGGTTGTAATCCGCCCTGAGGTTCTGGTACAGGCTTCCCGGCGCACCATAGTGAGGAGCCTGTCCCGTTGCTGCAAAATTGCGCCGTCCAAAGTCTCCGCGGCCAGCATTCCTTTTGACGAGCTCCGTGGCCCACTTAACACTCAGAGTTCCCCACCCCTCGTAATCGTCCTCATTGTGGGAGGGCTCGGTCTGATGAACGTCGGACGAGGCGACGATTACTGCGCGCACTACCTCCGGGTACGATCGAAGGTTTGTCGGGTCTTCGCCGATTAGGACGGACATAGTGCCTGCGATTTGAGGTGAAGTGATACTCGTGCCAGATTCATATCCGAAGAGGTAGGAGTCTGGGAACGTCACGCCTTGTCCCGGCGCTGCGAGCTCAGGCTTTACACGGGTAACCGGGTCCCCAGGATTGCCTGGGTTGTTGCCCCAACAGAAAGCCGGATCGCCGTCGCTCGGCGCTTCGAAGAAGATCTGATCGTCCGCCCATCCAGATCCGTTGATTTTCGTGAGGCCGGCCGCCACGACATTCCAAGCACCGCCGGGTTCCTGAACGCGCTTGGGCGAATTTGCATTGCTGCACTGCCTGAAGCCCGTGAAGTCGTCACCGCCGGCCGCGGCAACATGGATGTTTTCGGTTGCGACCAGGTTATCGAGATAAACCTTCATCGATTCGGCACCATCGCCGGTATGTCCGTTCTGTCCCGAGTCAGCAACGATACTTAGGTTGATGACATCAGGGTCTGGTTTCTGTGGGTTTGTGAAGGTCTTCTCTACCGCGGCGATTATGTTGAAGTCACACGTCTCACAGTTGGGATCCGTATGCCCGTCGACTGTGGACGAACTAAGAAAGTGTGCATTCGGCGCCACGCCTCTGCGGCCTGACGTGCGGCTTGCAATCGCTGCCATCACCCAGGTTGGATGGCCATCTACATGGGGAGGTACATTACCTTGTACGAAATTGTCGTAGTCGCTCGACGGGATGCTGCTCAAGGTTGGAATGTCCCATTTGACGTTGTTGTATTCGACTACAGCGACAGTCGTACCCTGGCCCCTGAAGTTCGATGAATAGGCGTCACCTGCTTGGATGTTGTCATAAGCCTCACTCCACGAAGCCAATTCGGTCTTGTACGACCCAAGCGTATTCACCACCAGAGGCGACGCAGTCACCGCTTCGATTTGGGATTTGCTGCCTGTGATCCAGATCATCGGAACCAATTCGGCGGCATATTCAACCGTCAAAGCCTGCTCTTTCAGCAGTCCGAGGATTGGCTCGCGGTCCAGCACAAGTGCGGCTTTGCGGAGGTCTCGCAACTCCTGCGCGATCTCCTGGTTTAACTTGTCGTCCCCGGTATCTGGTCTGCCGTCTTCAGAAAGCTTTACGTTAGGCGCGGCAAGCCGAAAAGACGCGAGCGCAGCCTGCCGCCAATCCGACAAGTAGGTGATGGCGACTGTGGCTTTGTCGCCGTCGGCAAGGTTATCGAGCGTCGCCCGAACATCCGGGGTGTATTTGCCCAAATTTTTGCGCGCTTCTTCGGTGGCCGCCCAGAATTCGTTACGGTCGTAAACCGCCAAAGTCGCCAAGTCGACCCAAACGGCGGTTGTATTCCCGCTAGCGGTCTCGTAAGTCCCGACGAAGAATCGATCAACCCCCCACGGCTGAATGACACCCTCTGATGTGCTCGTAACCTCATCTGCGGCAACGTCGAGGGTCTGCGCCGCTCGGTCGAGCGCGAGCGCCCTCGCAGCCTCTTCGGCATCCGACGACATTGGCGCCGCGCTGGCATTTCCGACGATGGCAACGGCGAACGTGGCCGCGGCTAGGCGCACCCAGGGCCCATTCACAGCATCCCTCCCTGCTCGGCATCCGAGTCGGCAGCCGATTGGATGCAGTATCGGCTAACTCCACGACGGAAATCAAGCATTAGGCCCCGAGAACTGCATGTCGTTCTCTGCGGGGATGAGAAGATGGCCGCACCGGCTGGCGATGAGGTCGGGCACAGGAAACCGCTGGACCGCTAGAGTGCATCCGTGACGATTCGGTCGGCCTACCAGACTCAGCTCGGCACCGCAGTTTCAGGTGTAGCCTGGAATGGTTGCCGACACTGGCCAATCAGTCTGTGGACCTGGCCATCACGTCACCCCCATTCGCTCTGCTCCGGCCGAAGGCATACGGCAACACGGTCGAAGATGAGTACCTCGATTGGCTGCTGAGCTTCGCACGTGAGCTGAAGCCGAAGCTGGCGGACACCGGGTCGTTCGTCATCGATATTGGCCCCGCCTACCGCCGCGGAGAGCCTGCCCGGACGCTGGTGCAGTGGAAGTTTGTGATCCGGGCCGTTGAGGAACTGGGCTACTCGCTGGCCCAGGAGTGTTACTGGCAGAACCCTTCGAAGCTGCCTACACCCATTGAGTGGGTCAGACCTCGGTGTTCTTCCACTGCATCCGGTCTTCATGCGACTCGGGATCCTAATGGAAGTCCAGCGCGAGCGCCGCGTCGATTTCGGACGGGACATTCAAGGTCAGGACCTCCTTCATCAACTCCAAGAAAGACTCCGATTCCTCATCGAGGGGACCGTCGAGGCTGTACCGGTGGGTCCAGTCCCGACGCTGCTCATCTGTCATCGTCAGCGGATCGCAGCCCAGGCTTCGGAGACCCAACTGCACATGCCTCGCTGTCTCTCGGTGGGCATAGAGATAGAGCCGCTTCTCGGTACGATCGCGGACATCCCGAACTTCGTATCGCAGCAGCCGATTGGCCCGAAAATCAGATATCTCGGCGGCGCGAAGGTACAACGGCCATCCGCGATCTAGCATAGAACGTATGTTCTCATTGTGACATCTAGCCTGTCGTGACTAGAAGCCGCGTCACCAGATGAGCGGATTATCGCTCGCCAGCCTTCCTGGACGAACCGACCGTGCGTGGCAGCGCTTCCTGATTATTAGGCCGACAACCGGCAGCTAGCAGCCACTCTGACCTGCGGATGATCGGAATACGGATCGTGGGTGCTGCTAGCGCCGGTTCGAATCCGGTCGGGCCCGCCACTCGTGACCGATCTCCCACCCTCTTTGCGCCTGCCCTCCGGGCACGGTCGGCGTGGGGTCCGGCGTCGGCGTTGGCGTCTCGGGTGCGGCCGTCGGCTCAGCCGATGGGCTGGGCGTTGGATCCGGTGACGGTGTCTCGGCCGATGACGGCGTCGCACCCGCGGGATCCGGCGGCTGGCTGACCGGTGTCGGTTCAGGCGTACTCAACCGGCGGGGTCCATCGGTAGTCGGGCTGCTGGAGCCGTTGCTGACCGACTCGCAGTCGACGTACGTGTCCTTCCTGGTGCCGATGCACGCATCGGTCCCGTCGCCGCCGTCCAGGCGGTCCTTGCCGTTGCCGCCCTCGGCCACGTCGTTGTCGGCACCGCCGACCAGGACATCGTTGCCGTCCTCGCCGAGGAGGACGTCCTTGCCGTTGCCGCCGACCAGCAGGTCGTTGCCGTCGCCCCCGACGAGGCAGTCCTTGGCGTTCCCGCCGTAAATCGTGTCGTTGCCGCCGAGGCCGAAGATGAGGGCACCACCGTTGGCGGCGTGGAATACATCGTCGCCGGACGTGCCGACCAGGACCTCGGCGAACTTCATGTCGCCACACTCGGCTGGCGTGGGCGGCGGATTCGGCGTCGTGAACGGACCGACCGTGAGCTGCATCGTCGCGGTCACCTCGTCGGTGAACAGGGCTTCGGACGTGTCGGGGACCGGCAGGACCCGTCCCAGCCAGGGGATGGTCGCGACGTAGAGCCCCCGGACGCGGACGTCCCGCGCATCCCAGTGGTCATCTGCCGCGTTCGCGTCGCCGCGGGTCGTGAAGGTTCCATTGGGGCCAACGGCGACGACGCGGTGCGTGACGGTCTCGTCGCCCACCGTCATGACCAGGATCATGCCGGGCTCGATGATCGAGGGTGTGGGACGGACCACGATCAGGTCGCCCTGAGACAGGGTCGGCTGCATGGACCCACCGTCGATGCCGATGACGCGGTACCAGGGATTGCCGACCAGGCCGAGCGCGATGAAGGCCGCCAGCGCGATGGCCGCCACCAGCAGGGCTTCGAGCGCCGCACCGAGCAGCGCCCTCGGCGAGAGGTGGGGGACCCGACCATGCAGCGCATGGCCGGGTCCGGGAATCAGCTGCGTCGCAGCAGGCAGGCGCCCGCCACCGTGGCGGGAGATCAGCGCCTGCCTGCCGGCCATTTCGGGTTACCAGTCCTCCGCCGCTACGGGGCCGTGAAGATCTGGACCGCCGGCATGTAGCCGACGAAGTTGTCGCCCGGGCCGGTCGGGAGGTTCGTGACCGGCCCCGCGAACGGCGTGTTCGCCGCACCGTTCGCCACGTACGCGGACACGTCGTCCGGCACCCAGCTCCCGACCTCGGCCGGCGTGGACACGCCATTGCCGGGGTAGGTCGCGATGTTGAGCGAGTCGGTCGGGTGTGTGCCAGCCCCGAGCGGCGCATAGCCGTAGTTGCTCGTGTTGAAGGTGATCCCGAAGATCACGTTGTCCGGCAACGTCTCGCCGGCGAAGCTGAACGTGACGTTCACGGCCTTGCCGTTGAAGCAGGTCGTGCCGTTGAACCACTTCCCGGCGTCGGGTCCGGTGCAGTTGACCGCGTCGGCGCTGGGCCGGAACGGAACCGCGAACGTCTGGGTCTTGCTCGTGATGAGCGAGCCGACTGCGTTGCTGGGGCCGACGTTGTAGACGTTGAACGTGATCGGCACGTTGAAGGTCGCGCCCGGGGTGGTCGCGCAGTCGTTCCCGTTCCAAGTGCCGCTCTCGCAGGCCCAGCTGCTCAGGGTGACGGTGGCCGCCGAAAGATCCCGGGCAGTCCCCGCCAGCGCGACCTGGCCGCCCCACTCGTCGAACGAGTAGGCCTCGGGGCCGTAGCTCGGCAGGTTTCCTGGCAGCACGTTCGGGGCGTTGTCGAAGCCGACACTGGCCTCGCCGCAGTTGATCGTCCAGACCATGGAGCCGAACCGGCCCAGATCGTCGTTGTCGAGCTCGGTCCACTGGATGCCGGTGGTGATCTCCACGGAGCCGCCGGCCGGCAGCGTGACGGGTGACGGCGAGGCCGGCATGTCAGAGAACTTCCCCGACAGGTTTCCGCTCTGGCCGGTCTTCGAGACCGTCAGCAGCTGGTCGATGTCGCCGTTGTTCTCGACGGTGAACGAGAACGGGGCATTGCCGGCCGCCGAGCTGGTGATGGTCGGCGCGTCATAGGTTACCGACTTCCCGTCACCGGCAACCGTGCCGTCACTCGGCTCGATGATCCGGCAGGCGAATCCGCCGACCTGGATGTTTTCGGTGGCCGTCAGCGTCGACACGAAGCTGGCGCCGATCCCGGACCCGATGAGTCCGACGATCAGGCCAGCCACTGCCAGCGCAGCGGCGGTCTTGCGTAGCGTCACGAAATGAGTCCTCCCTGAATTGGAACGCCCCGATCGGCCCGGCAGGACCGTCCGGTCAGGGTCGTGGCTCGGGCACGGCCCGCTTGGTTCGGGCTTGCACCACGTTTCGCAGCTCGAGCGCGATGGCGAGCATCGCGAGGAGCGCGGCCAGCAGGAGCAGGGGACGCTGCAGGGTCGCCAACCAGCCGAGGCCAGGCAGGACCGCGATCAGGCGATACGCCGTCGAGCCCTCCAGCCTGACCTTCCATGGGTCGTTGACCGGGTTTGCGTCACCCCGCGTCCTGATCACGCCGTCCTTCTCCGACGTGACCCGGTGAATGACCGGTTCCGAGCCGTTGGGCGGCTGGAACGCGATGACATCGCCCACCTGGACGGAGCCGATGCTCACGGGTCGCGTCACGACGACGTCGCCGGCCGAGAAGGTCGGCCGCATCGAATTCGTCAGGACGGTCTGGAAATGCAATCCCGCGAGCCGCACGGCGAACGCAAGGGCCAGGACCGCGAACCCTGCTCCGAGGAGCAGGACGGTCAGAAGACGCGACCACAGGGTGCGTGGTCGCGAGCACAGCCGGGTGCGTGGCACTGCTCAAGCTCCGATGGAATGGGCAACAGGAGCCTGCAGTACGATGCGATCGACGTCGTGGACGGACTCCCAAGTACGGTCACGCGTCGCACGATCGGACGTGCTGCAGGAAGTGACGTGCTCGGACAGTTGTTCGGGCCACCTCCCTCCTAGCGGCGCGTCCGATCGCCTTTTGTGCCCATTGGCGCCCAGCACCAATGGGTGCGCGTCATGCGACTGGGAGGGTCAACTCAAACCGATGGTCGGTGTGGGCAACGTGGCCGTCCCATCGCCTGGATCGAAGATCCGGCAGCCCGGCGGCCTACCCCCGATTGCCCGGAAGAGGTCCGTGGCGTTGCGTCCCCGCCTCGCGACGGGTTTGCTCTGAGCGGATGTCGGCGCGTCGCCGACGCGGGCATCCTAGCAGCAGGTGGTTAGCAAAGTATCGGATTCCTGCACGCCGATTCAATCCGCATTTCGAGACCCGCCTGCTGCCTCCTGACGGGCCTCCGCGGTGGCCTGGACGCTTGCCTTTTCGTCCGCGCGCCGGGCTTCGCGCGCCTCGCGGTTCTTGCGCGACTCGAGGATCGCGTTGCAGGCGGTATCGACGTCATCCGTGACGGTCAGCAGGTCCAGGTCCTCCGGGCTGATCTTCTCCTCGTACAGCGGCCGATCGCGGATCCACTTGAGCAGCCCGTTCCAGTACTCCCTGCCGTAGAGCACGATCGGGAAATGCTCGACCTTGCCGGTCTGGATGAGGGTGAGTGATTCGAACAGCTCGTCCAGGGTGCCGAACCCCCCGGGGAAGATGACGAAGCCCTCCGCGTACTTGACGAACATCGTCTTGCGCACGAAGAAGTAGCGGAACTCCATGCCCAGGTCGACGTACTCGTTCAGCCCCTGCTCGAACGGGAGCTCGATGTTGCAGCCGATGGAGAGGCTGCCGCCCTCCTTGGCTCCCCGGTTGGCGGCCTCCATGATCCCCGGACCGCCGCCGGTGATGATCGCGAAGCCGTTCTTGGCGAGGGCGGCGGCCACGCGTCGCGCGGCGCCGTAGTAGCGGTTGCGCCGGCCGACCCGGGCCGACCCGAAGACGGTGACCGCGGGGCCGATCTCGGCCAGGGCGTCGAAGCCCTCCACGAACTCGCCCATGATCCGAAGCGTCCGCCAGGTGTCGGTCTCGCGGAACTCAAAGGCCGCCGCCGGCGCCGAGCGCAGCAGCTCCTGGTCCTCCGTGCGCCGCCGCGAATCAGCCTTGCCCCGGACCACCACCGCGCCCCGTCGGCGCTCCGGCTCCTTCTTCCTGCGCGGCATGGCTGCTCCCTGCTGGTTGGGTGGAGGGTAGTGCAGATCGGCTGGTGCGAGTCGACAGCCCCAGGGCGTGATGGTAGGGTGGCCCCGGTCCTGCGGGGACCGATTCCATGGTGCGCTCTTTGGCGCGTGCCCCGCTCAACGCCAGGGGAACCTATTGCCGGATCTGCTGCGGCGCGTCGCCGCACTGACCCTCGTCAGCGCCCTGGGCATTGCCCTCCTCGCGCCGCTCGCCGTCGAGTCGGCGCCGCTTCCCCGTGGCGACACGCGCGACTCGCTGCTCGACGCCGGTGCGGCGGTCAGCGCCCTCGACCGAGGGTCCGACGGCCGCGAACGGCTGGCAGCCCTGACGCTCCTCGACCAGCAGCGACCCATCGGCGCCGAGTCGCTCACCCATGCAGCGCGCGCGCTGCCGACCCCGGCATCGGTCCAGATGCAGCCGATGCTCGTCAGCGCGGCGACGCCGCTTCCAACGCCAGTCCCGCCCGAGCCGGCACCGGCCGTGGCAACTGCACCCCCTCCACCGCCGCCGGCCACGCCGGTGTCGGGCAACAGCGTCAGTGGCCTGGCAACCTGGTACTGCTGCTCGGCCGGGTGGACCGGTGAGGCGGTGGTGGCACTGCCAGGCGCGCTCGGCGGGCACTACGACGCGCCACCCGCGGCGCGCAGCGTGACGATCTGCGCCGACCGCTGCGCCACCCTGCCGGTGGCCGACTACTGCGGCTGCCTGTGGGGCACGGCTGACCAAAAGGTCGCCGACCTCTCGCCGGAGGCCTGGGCCGCCATCTCGGACGCCGATACCAGCGCCGGCGTCATCCGGGTCACCGTCCACCTCGACTGATCACGGCGGCCTTCGCTCGCCGGCCCGGAGAGCGGGCGGCACGCGTCGTGCTTCGTCCGTACCGGCATGCCATTCCTGCCCTTCGTGCTGTTGCTCGCCTGGCAGGCCGTCAGCCGATCGGCCTCGTTCGCGCTCGGCTGGGCCACTGCCCTGTACTTCGGCCAGGTGCCGGGCAAGCAGGGCCGCGTGCTGGCGGTCAGCAGCCTGCTCGCCGCCGCGTGGGTCATCCTGCTGGCCGGCTTCGCCGTGCCGCTGCTCCTCGGCGCCGCGCTGGATGCGTTCGGCGTCATCCCGCACAACTTCCACGTGACGCCGCTGGTGGTCCTGGGCATCGCGGCCGGCCTGCTGCTGACGCCGCCGGTCATCGCCGCGCTCACGATCTGGGTCGAGTTCCAGGAGGAGCGCAGCGTCGGGCAGTGGGTCCGGATGGTGCCGGTGTCGTATCCCGCCACCGCCTCGCTCGGGATCGCGGTGCTGCAGATGGTGATCCTGACGCCGTTCGTGCTGATCGAGCGCATCCGCCACAAGCGCACGCTCGTCCAGGTCGCGCTGTCCATGAAGCCCGGCACCGATGACGAGGCGCTGACAGAGGCGGTGGCGGGTGCGCTGCGGACCATCGGCGTCGACCAGCTTCAGGTACGGGAGGCCCAGGGCATCGAGAGCTGGCCGATGCGGACCGTCGGCTTCGCCGTGCGTCACCTCCTGGGCGCCGTGGTGCGCGGCGAGCCGATGTACCTGACCGCCGACGGGCTCGAGCTCTACGCCTACGCCACCAACGTCGCGGTGCTGGGGCCGATGCCGAAGGTGCACGTTGCCCGTTCGGCGCTCCAGCGTGAGCTCCCGTTCCGCGGCGCGCACCTCACCTGGAGCGAGGACAGCCAGCGGCTGGAGGACGCGATCATGCAAGCCGGCGAGCACGGCGGCAGTCCGGCTGCGCTCCGCCGCCGCCTCGACGAGGTCCAGGCCAGGATCGACCGCGCGAACCTGAACATCGACGAATGGAACGTCCTCTACCGGCTGCGGCTGCAGGTGGAATGCCGGGGTTCGAAGCCCGATCAGCGTCCAGCCGGCGACCGGCACCGCGAAGGTCAGCGCCTGAAGGTCAGCGCCTGAAACTCAGCGCGTGAAGGTCAGGACTGCGAAGCCGAGGATCATGACGAGGCCAACCAGCACGATCACGAGCCGCGCGCCCCAGTTCGTCGTGCGCGTCGGATAGGGCTGGTAGGGGCGGCCGCGGCGCCGGCGCGTCATCGGCCCCACTCGCGACGGAGCAGGAAGGGGGTGAGCAGCGCCTCGCGGTTCGACACGCTGCGCAGCTGCTTCCGTACCCGCTTGAGCAGCTTGCCGTGGTACGAGCCGTCGCCATAGGGCTCGTGCAGCCGGGCGACGTCCCAGTCGTGGGTGCCGGCAATCGCCGCGGGTGGGAGGTATCGGTCCAGGACGGCCTTCGCCTCGTCGACTGCCACGAAGCGGCGGCGCCGCGCGGCATTGTCGAGCACGGTCAGCAAGTCGCCGAAGCTGGCGTCCAGGTCGGTCACCAGCGTCGTCAGCCGCTCCATGGTGCCGGGCATGCGCTCCAGCTTGAAGAGGCCACCCAGCAGGGTCTTGCGGTCGTCATCAGCCAGGGGGGCGAGCGCCTCGCGCAGGTTCGGCACGCCGGCGGCGGGATCGGCGGCGGGCACGTCGTAGTCGTAGAGGTGGACCATCATGGCCGCCTCAGCGTAGCCCGACCGGGCGTGCGGCTACAATTCGGGCCCCGCATCGGTCCAGTCCGCAGAGGAGCCTCCGCCCTTGTTGCTCGACGGAAAGAAGCTGCTGATCACCGGCGTCCTGACCGACGACTCCATGGCCTTCGCCGTGGCGAAGGTCGCGCAGGAGGCCGGCGCCGAGGTGCTGCTGACCAGCGTCGGCCGCGCGGTGAGGATCACGCAGCGGGTGGCGAAGAAGCTCGACCCGGTGCCGGACGTGCTGGACATGGACGTCAACAGCGACGAGCAGATCGCGGCGGTGGCCGCCGAGGTCACGAAGCGCTGGGGCCGGCTGGACGGCGCGCTCCACTCGATCGGCTTCATGCCGGAGGACGCCCTGGGCGGCAACTTCCTGAATACTCCCTGGGAGAGCGTGGCCATTGGCTTCCGGACGTCGGCCTTTTCGCTGAAGGCACTGGCAGTCGGCCTGCTGGAGCCGATGAAGGCGGCCGGGCATTCGAGCCTGGTCAGCCTGACCTTCGATGGACGCTTCGCCTGGCCGATCTACGACTGGATGGGCGTGGCCAAGGCAGGACTCGAAGGCACCACCCGCTATCTCGCCCGCGACCTCGGCGCGCATGGCATCCGGGTGAACACGGTCTCCGCCGGGCCGATCCGGACCATGGCCGGCAAGAGCATTCCCGGCTTCGACCAGATTGCCGGCGACTGGCAGAAGCGGGCGCCGCTCCCGTGGTCGATGACCGATGCGACCCCGGTGGGCCAGATGGTCTGCTTCCTGTTCAGCGATTGGTCGGCCATGACCTCGGGCGAGATGATCCACGTCGACGGCGGCTACCACGCCATGGGGACCGACATCACCCGGTGAGCCGACAGACCGCGCCGCGCAGCGTCGGCGAGCACTTCGACGAATGGGCGTCACGCTACGACGCCGAGATCCGCCAGCAGGTCCCCCGCTACGACGAGATCCAGGACACGGTCATCAGCCTGCTGTCGCTGCGCCCGCCGCATCGCGTGCTCGACCTGGGCGTGGGCACCGGCGTCACCGCGCTGCGCATCCTGGAGGCGCTCCCCGCCGCTCGGGTGGTGGGGCTGGACGTGTCGCGCGAGATGCTCGGCCGCGCACGACAGCGGCTGCGCGCGCACCGCGACCGGGTGGAGCTGCGCGAGGCCGACATCGCCAATCCGCAGCTGGACGGGCTGTACGAGGCCATCGTCAGCGTCCTCGCCGTCCACCACCTGTGGGCCGATGAGAAGCGCCACCTCTTCTCGCGCCTGTGGGAGCACCTCACCCCCGGCGGGATCATGATCGTGGCCGATGCCTTCCGGCATGCCTCCGACCGGCTGCTGGAGCTGTACGACCACCCGCGCCCAGCCGATGCCCACGAGCGGGAGCACGACCATCTCGACACCACGGCCGACCAGCTGGCCTGGCTGACGGCCGCCGGCTTTGCCGCGGTCGACGTGGCGTGGAAGTACGAGGACGTCGGCGTGCTGGTGGCCTGGAAGGCGGACCGGCCCTAGCGGCTGTACGTCGGCCGGCGGCTCAGCACTGCGTCGAGCCGATCGTTACGCGCCGGGTGGCTCCTCGCCCGACCCGGATCTGGTCGCAGGACCCATTCGGCCAGAGGACCCGCACCCAGGCATACGAGGCGCTCCCCAGGCTGACGTGCACCACGGCCGAGCTCTGGCTCAGCCCGGACACGCCGTCGTTGAGCTCGGTCCAGCGGACGCGTGATCCGACGGTGATGCGGACCCGCGCGCCGAAGCCGAGTGGATTCCAGCGGGTGCCGCGCAGGTAGACGCTTGCTCCTCCTCCGCCGCGGACGCGGTTCGTCAGCAGGTGCTGTCGCCCGAACCAGCGCTCGCGGCCGTTGCTGACCAGCACGTCGGTGCGGTGGTCGCCGTTCACGTCACCGGCGGCCACGCTCTGGCCCGCGCCCGCCCAGCCGGCGGTCTCCGACAGGACAACCTTCTTGAAGTGGCCCGGCCGGTACTGGAGGATCAGGCGGTCGCTGACGTCCCCGACCGCCCCGGCGTACGGGCCGGGAGCGCTCTGGACCACGTACAGGTCAAGCAGCCCATCGTTGTTGACGTCCAGCCACACGCTGGCGCGGGCACGGACCATCACGGTGTCGTGGACCACGTGGAACGAACCACGGTGGTCGTTGTGCAGGATGATCGACCGGCCCAGCGAGACGAGGTTGAGGTCCGGCCAGCCGTCACCGTCGTAGTCCCCCCACGCGGCCGCCTTCCACGAGCCGCGGGTGTGGGGCAGGCGGACGAGGTCGAAGGTGCCATGGCGGTTGACGAACGCGCGGACGGTGTTCTTGTCGATGCCCTGGATCAGGAGCAGGTCCGGCCAGCCGTCGCGGTTCCAGTCGGCGGTGGTGGAGAGCTGCGTCCAGCGCAATGCGCTGATGCCGGCGTTGACCTTGGTGAAGTGGCCGCGGTCGTTGCGGAACAGCTGGTCGCCATACGGGTCGCGCTTGACGGCACCGGTGAACAGGTCCAGGTCGCCGTCACGGTCGTAGTCCAGCCAATTGACCGAGCGCCCGCGGGCGAGGGGATTGTCGACGCCGGCCTCCTCGGCCCAGTCGCGCCAGGGGTCGTTGGACCACAGCTCCTTCGGGCCGATGCCCGTGCCGCTCCGCGCCCCCTGGCTGCAGAACAGGTCGGGCTGCCCATCCCCGTTGGCCTCGCCCCAGGCGCAGGCGTGGCGGTCCATCGGGAAGTTCCAGGGCACCGCGGCTCGAGCAAAGGTCAGGTTGCCCTTGTTGACCAGCAGCGAGGCCGGCCGGTCGTTGTGCCAGCCCAGCAGGGGGTCCGGCCGCCCGTCGCCGTTGATGTCGACCAGCGCGGCGCCGTAGGTCTGGTTGGCCGATCCCCAGGATCGGGAAGGGTAGAAGTGCTCGTCAGCCGGATCGCCGGTGGGTGTCACTGCGGACAGCCCCAGCAATATGGCCAGGAGCGCCGAAAGGATCGGCACGCCCCCCTCCGTGGCTAGCTCGGGGTGAAGGTTGCTGGCGGAACTCTACGGCAACGGCGTCGCCGGCGCAGTACCCGATGGTCCTGCCAGCGCCGCCACCCGGCGTTCGTGGTCGAGCAGCCAGGCCTTGCGCCACAGGCCGCCGCCGTAGCCGCCCAGCTCGCCGCCCTTGCGCACGACCCGGTGGCATGGCACCAGCACCGCGAGCCGATTCGCCCCGTTGGCCGTCCCCGCTGCCCGCTGCGCACCGGGCCGTCCGGCCTCGATGGCGAGCTCCTCGTAGCTGATGGTTGATCCCGGCGCGATCCCGCGCAGCGCGGCCCACGTGCGCTCCTGGAACGAGCTGCCGGGCGCGACCAGCGGCAGGTCGAACGTCAGCCGCTCCCCGGCGAAGTAGGCGAAAAGCTGGTCCTGCAGCACGTCGAGCAGCGGGTGGCGGCCGGCAACGGCGGGGCGCCGCAGCCGGCGCGACAGGACCGCGAGCTGGGTCGGCAGCATCGGCCGGTCGGTGAACTCGAGCAGGCAGATGCCGTCGTCGGTGGCGCCGGCAAGCATCGGCCCCAGCGGCGTGGCCAGCATCCGGAACACCACGGCATCCCGTCCGCGGCGGGCACGGCGCGTCTCGCGCGCGGCGCGCAGGACCGGCCGCAGCCGCTCGGCGCGGCGCAGCTCGGCATCGGTTGGCGCCGGGCGGGCACCGACCAGTGGCCGGCAGCGGAGGCACGGGCGGTAGCCGGCGAACAGCGCCTGCCGCGCCGTCGGGTAGTGCTCGACGTTGCCGGGCTTCGGTGCCGGCGCGGGGCAGCCGGGACGGCAGAAGACGTTGGTGGTGCGGACGGCGATCAGCCGCTCGTCGGTGGCAGGCGGACGCACGTCGTCGGGGTCGAGGGCCATCGGCTTCTCCGGTCGTTCAGGTTCCATGCGTTGAACGTCGCGGGAACCGCGGTCGTGAGATCGGGTCAGGCGTTGGCGGCGCGCCGTTCCTGCCAGAGCAGGTTGATGGTGAACGGCGTGCTGCCCAGGACGCGTTCGGCGGCGCGCAGCTCGAGCCGATGCTTCCCGAGCTCGCGGACCTGCAGGCCCTTGAGGTCGGCCACGATGTTGGCGGTGATGGCCTTGGGCGGCACCTCGAGGCGCATCTGCGGCGGACGGGCCAGCATCGGCTGGCCGGACGGGCCGATGACCTGGAAGGTGAGCTGGTGGAGCCCCGGATCGGCCTCGAGCACGGCGACGATGAAGAACCGGCCGTAGACGGTGGGCAGCCGCGTGACGTTGATCTGGCTGAAGAGGCCGATGGCACTGACCTTCCCGTCCTGGGCCGTGATGGCGTGGTCGCACAGCAGCAGGCTATGGAGCTCGAGGCGCGGTTCGGCGGGGTCGGGCATCGGCTTCGAGTATAGGTCGGGTTGGCCGACGCCTCCGGCGGGCGGTTTCCCCGTCTCACCGCACCATTCCCAGCCGGTGGTCCTACCGACCGGGGAACGACGCCTCGGCCGTCGGCCGTCCCGCCGGCTGGGAATCCGACCGAGGAACTGGCCGAATCGTTCCGTCCTCCGCCGATACGACCACCCGTTGGGACCGTCGTAGGGTCAGCCTGGCTACGGAACCGTGGCGAGTCGGACTCCGGCCCGCGCCAGGTCGACGAGCGGCAGCGATTCAGCCTCGTCCAGCGCAATCCACTCGGCCCGGTCCGTCGAGCCGTCCTGCTCGTTCCGCAGCTCGCCACCGAGGATCCGAACGCGATACACGACCTGCAGGCCGTGGTACGCCTCGTCCACGCCATCGCGCGGATGGATCCAGCGCCCCGACCACGAGAGCACGTCGGCCAGGCCGATGATCTCGCCGGCCAGCCCCGTCTCCTCGGCAAGCTCGCGAATCGCCCCGTCGCGTGGCGATTCGCCGAAGTCGAGCCCACCGCCGGGCAGCGTCCACTCGCCGACGCCGGACCAGTAGCCCGGCGCGATCCGGCACAGCAGGATGCGGCCGTCCTCGACGCACAGCGCGTACGCAGCGATACGCGTCACCCGCCGGGCCGGCTCGGCGGCCGCCGGTTCGGTCGCCAGCGGCTCAGTCACTGGCGTACAGGTCGGGGTCCAGCAGCCAGGCCAGCTCGCCACCGCCCGGCTCGGGGACGCCATAGAACTCGACGCAGGCCAGCCCGCCCTTGCGCATCCGGACCGAGGCGGCGCCGGTCAGCAGGGCCACGATCTGCGAGAAGTCCGGCTCGTGCCCGACGAAGCAGACGCGGGCCGCAGCGGGATGGTCCGCCATGGCGCGCGCCAGGTCGCCCCACGATGCGCCCGGTGCCAGCCGCTCGTCTACGATCGGATCGTCGGCGCAGCCGATCCCCTGGCAGAGCAGCTCGGCCGTCTGCCGCGCACGAACCAGCGGGGAGGTGATCACCACCTCGGGACGGAGCTTCAGCCGCCGCCAGGTGGCCGCCGCGCCGAGCAGGGCAGCCTCGCCCTCGGCGCTCAGCGGGCGTGCCTCGTCGTTCGACGCCCAGGCCTGGCCGGCGTCGCCGTGGCGCAGGAAGTAGAGGATCACCGCCGATGGGTCAGGCGAGATCGGTCCGGCGTGGATCGCCCGAGTGACCCTCCGTCAGGCCGCGGGCGTGCCCGGTTGGGTGCACGGCGAGCGCCGCCGGCGACGTGACGTCGGCCTTGGGCAGCGCGACCGCCAGCACGCCGTTGCCGAAGCTCAGGTTGGCGCGGCTGGCATCCACCGGAACCGGCAGCTGCACGGTCCGCTCGAAGGGGCCGTAGCTCCACTCCCGGACGAGGTACTGCCGGCGCTCCTGCCCCTCGCCGTGCATGCGGGCGCGGACGATCAGGTGTCCATCGTCCATGACGTCGACGCTGATGTCCTCCGCGGCCACGCCGGGCATCGGCGTGATGAGCACCAGCTCGCTGTCGTTCTCGAAGAGGTTGATGGGAACGGCGGTTGGGTCGGTCATGTTTCGACTCCTCATGCAAGGCCGATGCTACCGCCGGCAACGCCGGATCCGATCCGTCAGTCGGGGAAGGCCTCCGGGCCGCGTTCCGAGAGCTGGCGCGTGTGCTCCTCGTGGTCCTCGGACGGGATCCACGAGTACGGGTACCGGTCGTCCTCGAGCTCCGCTGCCTGTCGCGTCAGGTGGAGCGGGTGGAACGTGTCGATCATCACCGCCAGCTCCTCGGTCGCCTCCTTGCCGATGCTGGCCTCCACCGTCCCCGGATGCGGGCCGTGCGGGATACCGGCCGGGTGCACCGTGAACGAGGAGATATCCACGCCGCGGCGGCTCATGAAGTTCCCGGCGACGTAGTAGATGACCTCGTCGCTGTTGATGTTCGAGTGGTTGTACGGCGCCGGGATGGCCAGCGGGTGGTAGTCGAACTTGCGTGGCACGAAGCTGCAGATCACGAAGTTGCGCGGCTGGAAGGTGAGGTGCACCGGCGGTGGCTGGTGGACGCGCCCGGTGATCGGCTCGAAGTCGCCGATGTTGAAGGCGAACGGCCACAGGTAGCCGTCCCAGCCCACCAGGTCGAACGGGTGGTGACGGTAGTGGTACGGCGTGATCCGGTCGCGGCTGCGCACGCGGATGACGAAGTCGCCGTGCTCGGTGGTCACCGTGGGGGCCATCTCGTCCGGCGGGCGGATGTCGCGGTGGTAGTACGGCGCGTGCTCGAGCAGCTGCCCGTAGTCGTTGCGGTAGCGCTTCGGTGGCTCGATCTCCGACGGGCACTCGAGCCACAGCATCCGCTGTGCGCTCGAGGCGTCCGGCACCAGCCGATAGGTGGTGCCGATCGGGATGACGAGGTAGTCGCCGGGCCCGTAGGGGATCGGCCCGAAGATGGTCTCCAGCGTGCCGCTGCCCTCGTGGACGTAGAACATCTCGTCCGCCACGCCGTTGCGGTAGAAGTCGGTCATCGGTTCCGCCGGGCGGACGACCCCGAAGGTCACGTCGTTGTTGAAGAAGAGCGGGATGCGGCCGGACAGGCCATCGCCCGACGGCCCCACGTCCTTCGTGTTGACCAGGTGATGCCGATGCGCCGCGCGGCCCTCCGGGTCGGCCGCGTCGATCCTGATCGGGGTCGGGTCGTCGATCTGGTGCGTCTGGGTCGGCGGCGTGTGGTGGTAGAGCAGCGACGAGCGGCCGGCGAAGCCCTCGACGCCGAACAGCTCCTCCGCGTACAACGCCCCGTCTTCGCGGCGGAACTGGGTGTGCCGCTTGTGCGGCACCTGGCCGCGCTGGACGTAGAACATCGGCCCCAATTCTAGGCGGCGAACCAGGTGGCACGCGCCGTGCGGCTGGGGTACTTGCGCGATTGCGCAAATGATGAGATAGTTGCGGCAGCAACTACTTTTGCAGCGAAAGGCAGGTCCTGGTTCCTCATGCGCGTGGCAGTCATTGGAGTAGGCAACATCGGCGGCGCGCTCGCGTCGTCACTCACCGATGCCGGGCATGACGTCGTCGTGGCCGCATCGAACGCCGAGAAGGCGCAGCAGGCAGCCGCCGGGCTCGATTGCGAGCCGGCACCGAGCCCGCGTGAAGCGGTCGAGGGGGCCGATGCGGTCGTCCTGGCGATTCCCTATGCGGCCGTCGGCGAGGTGGCGGAGGAGATCCGCGACGAGGTCGAGGGCAAGCCGGTGATCGACGTGACGAACTCGCAGTCGGTCATCGAGTCGGGGCGCAGCAACGCGGAAGCCATCCAGGAGCAGCTGCCCGAGGCCCACGTCGTCAAGGCCTTCAACACGGTCTTCGCGTCGCAGCTGGCCAGGGCCCGCGAGGACGGGTCGCTGGATGGCTACATCGCGGGCGATGATGCCGAGGCCAAGGCCACCGTGGCGACGATCGTGCGTGACGCCGGCCTGGAGCCGCTCGACGTCGGTGACCTGCGCATGGCGCGCGCCCTGGAAGGCATGGCCTGGACCAATATCTCGCTGAACATGGCCAACAACTGGCCGTGGCAGAGCGCCTGGAAGCTGGTCCGCTAGGAGGCGAGTCGATGCCGATCCCGATCACCCGGCTGAACCACGCGGTTCTGTTCGTGCGCGACCTGGACCGCGCCGCCGCGTTCTACCGCGACGTCTTCGGCTTCGAGGAGATGGAGCGGCCGCCCGGCATGCGCGCGGCGTTCATGCGCTCACCGCTGGGTGGCAACCACCATGACCTCGGCCTGTTCGAGGTCGGTCCGGAAGCCGTCAAGCCACCGCGCGGGTCGATCGGGCTCTACCACCTCGCCTGGCAGGTGCCGACCATCGAGGACCTGGTGGCTGCCCGCGCCGAGCTGCGCGAGGCGCGCGCGCTGACCGGCGCATCAGACCATGGGGTGAGCAAGTCGCTGTACGGGCGTGATCCCGATGGCAACGAGTTCGAGATCATGTGGCAGGTGCCGGCCGAGGCGTGGGGCGAGGCTGCCGATCAGGCGGCCGTTGGGCCGCTGGACCTCGAGGCGGAGGTGGCCCGCTGGGGAGCCGGGGCCGCCGTCCAGTAAGCGGTCAGCGCTCGGCGCGGCGGTCGAGGGCGTCCAGGTCGGTGATGACCAGGCGCTCGTGCTCCAGGCGCAGGATGCCGTCGTCGATGAGATCGGACAGCAGCCGGTTCACGCTCTGTCGCGTGCCGCCGATCATCGCTGCCAGGTCCGACTGGGTGTAGGGCCAGTCCAGGTCGATCTGCCGGGTCACGCCCGGCTGCGCCTGCCGCGCCAGCTGCGCGATCCGTGCCGCCAGCCGTCCGGCCAGGTCCAGGAAGTGCAGCTCCTCGACGTGCTTGGTGATGCGGCGCAGCAGCGTGGCCAGGGCGGCGAACAGGGCGTCGCGCAGCTCGGGGTGCTTGTCGACCAGCTCGCGGAAGACGTCGCGCGGCAGGGACAGCGTCTCCGTCGGCTCGACGGCGGTCGCCGTGGCGGAACGCGGCTCGCCGTCGAGCAGCGACAGCTCGCCGAAGAAGTCCCGCTCGCGCAGCGTGGCGATGATGGCCTCCTCGCCCTCCGGTGAGGGGAGCAGGATCTTCACCGCGCCCGAGGTGATGACGTGGAGCGCGTCCCCGGGATCGCCCTGGTGGAAGATGACCTCGTTGCGGCGGAAGTGCCGGTGACGCAGCCGACGCCCGACGTCCGCCAGCACCCCCTGCGGGCAGGGCGCGAAGAGCGGACAGCCGCGCAGGGCGTTGATCGCGGTGCTCTCGTCGAGTGCGCTCATGGGCAGGCGCAGTGTACCTGCACCACGGTCCGGTTCCACGCCCGCACCGCTACACTGCCGCCCCTTGAGCCAGCCGATGCAGCCGACGCCGGTCGTGCGCAGCGACGCCCATCTTGCCCACACCGGGCTGGTGGAGCTGATGGGCGGCGTGCCGGTCCCGTGCTTCGAGATGCCGGAGCGCGCCGTCGAGATCGAGCGGGCGCTCGCCGCTGACGACGGCTTCGCGTTCGTGGAGCCTGATCCGTTCGGTGACGGGCCGATCCTCGCCGTCCACGACCCGGCGCTGGTCGACGTGGTCGACCACGCCTGGAGCGCGGCGCTGAATGCGGGCGACATCGACGGCACGCGGCCGCTGATCCCCGACACGTTCAAGCTCGAGGCCTATCCGGGGCCGATGGAGCTGCGCGACCAGCCCGCGGCGGCGCACCGGCGGCTCGGTGCCTACTGCTTCGACACCGCCACGCCGATCGTGGCCGGCACCGCCGCCGCGGCCCACGTCGCGGTGGACGTGGCGCTGACCGCCGCGCGGCGCGTGGTCGACGGTGAGCCGCTGGCCTACGGGTTGTGCCGCCCGCCCGGCCATCACGCGGCGCGGCGGATGCTGGGCGGCTACTGCTTCTTCAACAACGCCGCGATTGTGGCCGAGTGGCTCCGGCGAGAGGCCGCCTTCACGCGCGTGGCGATCCTGGACGTGGACTACCACCACGGCAACGGGACGCAGCAGCTGTTCTGGGAGCGCGGGGACGTCCTCTACGTCTCGCTGCACGCCGACCCGACGCGCGCCTACCCGTACTACTCCGGCTACGCCCATGAGCGCGGGGCCGGCGCGGGCCACGGCACGACGTTGAACCTGCCGCTTCCCGCAGGGGCGGGACTCGACGCCTATGCCGAAGCGCTGGAACGCGGCCTCGATGCCATCCGCGCCTTCGCGGCCGATGCGCCACTGGTCCTGTCGCTGGGCTTCGACACCTTCGAGCGCGACCCGATCGGCGACCTCGCGCTGCGCACCGCCGACTACCCGGTCATCGGCGCCCGGCTGCGCGAGCTGGGCATGCCGGTCATCGCTCTGCAGGAGGGCGGATACGCGGTCGACGCCATCGGCGCCAACGCGCTCGGCTTCCTGCGTGGCCTGCGAGGCGAGGCCGAGCCGGCCTGAGGCCGATCAGCCGGCAAGGATCGCGGCGAACGTCTGGAGGTCCAGGTTCCCGCCGCTGATGACCACCACTCGGCGGTCATCCCCGTCGGGCTGCGGCGCGGCGCCGGAGAGATGCGCGGCCATGGCCGCCGCGCCCGACGGCTCGGCCACCAGCCGCGCTCCGGTGGCCAGATGCCGGATGGCCTCCAGCAGCTGCTCTTCGCTGACCGTCACGATCTCGTCCATGAAGCGGCGCAGGTGCATGAACGGCAGCCGGCCCAGCTGCTCGACGCGAAGGCCGTCCGCCATGGTCCGAGTGGTGAGCGATGCGTCCCAGTGCACGATCTCGCCGCGCGCCAGCGATTCGCGC
>DASSNX010000168.1:0-10405 GCA_035701185.1 Candidatus Limnocylindria bacterium | reverse complement strand
CCTCGACCCCGGCGAGCTGGGCGACGCCGGTGCCGTGTTCGTGGATATCGGGGGCGGAACCACGGACGTGGCGGTGGTCCGCCATGGCGGGATTGCCGGCACGAAGATGCTGGCCCTCGGCGGCCGGGCCTTCACCAAGGGCCTGGCGGAGCGCTTCGGCCTCTCGTTCACGCGCGCCGAGACGCTGAAGCTGGCCGCTGCCGCCAACGAGCTGCCGGAGGAGGTCCCCGCGGACGACCTGCGCCAGGCGCTCACCGAGGACGCCGCCGTCTGGCGGCGCGGGGTCGAGCTCATGATCTCGGACCTCGCCGCCGGGGAGCTGCTGCCGGCGCGGATCTACCTCTGCGGCGGAGGCGCCGAGCTGCCGCAGGTCGCCGAGGCGCTCGCCGACGATGCTTGGTGGCGCCGCCTGCCGTTCGCGCGCCGGCCGCAGGTCCTCGCCCTGCGACCCGATGAAGTCGCCGGCCTGCGCGACGCCACCCACACGCTGGTCACCCGCCAGGACGTCACGCCCCTGGCGCTGGCGCACCAGGCCCTGGTCATCGACTCGCAGGCGACGGCCACCGAACGCGCGATGCGCCGCGCGGTCCGCAGCCTGGAGCTCTGAACCCCATGGCCGACGAGACCCAGCTGCTCTACCTGGAGCCGGACGACGAGATCACGACCGTCGTTCGGCGCCTGCGCGAGGCCGATGCGTCCCGGGTCGTGCTGGTTGCCTCGGGGCGGACCAAGGCGACGACCAGCGCCGTGGCCCTGCGCCTGCTGGCCCAGGTCGCCGCCGATGAGGGCCGTGAGATCGCCCTGGTGGCCGATGGCGCCGCCCGGGCCCTCGCCGCCGAGGCGGGCATTCCCGCATTCGCCTCCGTGGCCGACGCCAACGCGGAGGGCGCGGTCCCGCTCGAGCCGGCGTCGCCGCAGCGCGCCCCCATCCACGTCGTCCGCGGCGAGCCCGAGCCCGCTGCCCCCGACCTGCCGGCAGCGGCGCTGTCCGCCGCCGCGGTTTCGCAGGCCGCGCCTCCGGCGGCGGCTGCGCCGCGCGGCATGGAGGAGACACAGGCTGTTCCCGTCCAGCGGCCCGCGGGCCAAGGCCGTCGCGAGCGCGCCGCCCCGGTTGCGCCGCGCGCCGCCCGCCAGGCCCCTCGGCGCCCGTCCTGGCTGCTGCCCGCGCTCGCGCTGATCCTCCTCGTCGGGGTGGGCGCGGCGCTCGGTGCCGTGCTGCCGGCCGCATCGGTCACGATCCACCCGCGCGCGGTGGCGGTCGGCCCGCTGACGTACGAGCTGCGACCGCGCACCCACACTGCCGGCGGCGAGCAGCTGACCTCCACCCAGCAGGGCGAGGCCACCGGACACCGCATGAAGCGAACGGCCGCCAGCGGGGTGATCCTCCTCATCAACTATTCCGACGAGAACGTCACCGTTCCGGCCGGCACGCGCGTCTCGGTGCACGGCGACGTCGAATTCCAGACGACGCAGGCCGTGACGGTTCCGGACAGCTTCTTCGGCTTCGTGGGCACCGCCAACGCACCGATCCAGGCCGTGGAACGCGGTCCGGGGGGCAACGTCGCGGCCAACGCCATCGATACGATCGAGGACCGCGACGTCGACCGCGCCCTGCGCGGCCAGGGCCCGAACGACCGTCGGGTGCGGAACGACGAGCCGACCAGCGGCGGGGCCGAGCAGCAGCTCCGCGTCGTGCGCAAGAGCGACATCACCGCCGTGACCGATGCGATCCGCCAGGACCTGCAGGCCCAGCTCCAGGACGAGCGCGGCCCGGGCGGTGAGGACCGCATCTATCCCAAGCAGGGCGCGCCCAAGGTCCAGATCGACGTGCCGGCCGACCTGGAGGGGCATACCAGCACCGAGCCGTTCACCTTCGAGCTGACCGGCACGCTCACCGATGACCTGCCGTACGTGCTCCGGGCTGATGCCGAGGCGGCTGCGGCGGAGGCCGTGGCGAGTGATGAGACGGCAGCGCCGAAGAACTACGCCATCGAGCCGGACACGGTCAAGGTCGAGCTCGGCGAGGCGACCCTGGACGGGAGCGACGTCGTCGTGCAGGCCCAGGTCACCGCTGAGGCCTCGCCGCAGTACGACACATCGACCATCGGCTCACGCATCGCCGGCCGCACCAAGGCAGGAGCCGAGGCTGAGCTCGCGTCCATCGGCCGGACCACGGTGACGCTGTGGCCCTTCTGGGTCGACCGTGTGCCGAAGCTCGAGTGGCGGATCAGCGTCGAGGTCCTGCCGGTGGAGCGGGTCGAGTGAGAGTGATCGGCCTCGACCATGGCAGCCGGCGCATCGGCCTGGCCATCGGCGACTCGGAGACCGGCATGGCGTTCGCGCGACCGGCGCTGCAGCGGACCAAGCTGGCAGCCGACCTGGCTGCCATCCAGCGCCTGGCCGCCGATGAGGACGCCACCACCCTGGTCATGGGCCTGCCCCTCAACATGGATGGCTCCGAGGGGCCACAGGCGCAGGCGGCTCGGGCCTTCGGCAAGCGCCTGGCGGCGAGCGGCCTCGACGTCGTCTTCCACGACGAGCGGCTGACGAGCTGGCAGGCGGCGGAGCAGATGGGCCCGCGCCGCGGGCGCGAAAGGCGCTCGGGTGAGCTCGACTCGGCGGCGGCCCGCCTGATCCTGCAAGAATATCTGGACGCCCAGCCGCACCCCGTCCGTCCCCAGGAGGCCGAATGACCCGACCCCCTGATCCCCGTCTGGATCTGGCTGATCAGCGCAACGCCCGCATTCGCCGCCTGCGCGAGGAGCGCCAGGGCGTGCCGCGGCGGCGTTTCCAGCCCGCCGTGCTGCTCCTCTGGTTCGCCGGGATCATCGCCCTGCTGGCGGTGCTGATCTCGGTCGGCTTCGTGGCCTTCGCGCCGCGGCTGATGGCCTGGGTCGAAGAGCACCCCGGCTCCATCGAGCAAGGCCCGGTGCAGACCTTCGTGAAGTGGTACCGGCCCTCGGCCCTCGCGGATCAGCCATTTTCCGATGACACGACCCGCCACAGCATCACCGTGGAGGACGGCGCCAGCGACTCGGATATCGCAGATCTGCTCTTCGACGAGGGAATCATCGGCAACCGGCTGGCCTTCCAGTGGGCCGTGATCCAGGCCGGCCGCGAGGGGACGCTCCAGGCGGGGACCTACGACCTGTCGCCCAGCCTCAAGCCGTCCGAGATCGTGGCCGCCCTGCGCCAGGAGGCAGGGCCCGAGATCACCGTCACCCTCCAGGAGGGCTGGCGCCTCGAGGAGGTGGTCGGCTACCTGCGCAGCACCAAGCTCACCATGAACATGGACGACTTCGTCTCCCTGGTCGAGGACCCGCCGGCGGACCTCATCCGCGACTACGACTTCCTGGCCGATCTGCCCAAGGGGCGCACCCTGGAGGGCTACCTCTATCCCGATACCTATCGGCTCGATGGCAACTGGGATGCCCGCACCGTGCTCGACGTGCTGCTGTCGACCTTCGGGGAGCGACTGACGAATCCGATCCGCAACGGGATCCGGCGTCAGGGCCTGTCGATCGACGAAGCCGTCACGCTGGCGAGCATCGTCGAGCGCGAGGCGGTGCTCGACAAGGAGCGACCGAAGATCGCCGGCGTCTACCTCAATCGGCTGCAGAACCCCGATGCCGGGACCCGCGGCCTGCTCAACGCTGATCCCACGCTGCAGTACGCGCTCGCCAGCAATGCCAACCGGGACGCCGCGCCGAAGGACTGGGGTGGCATCGAGTGGTGGCCGCCGCTGCAGGTCGCGGGCAGGGACGTCGAGCTGCCGAAGCGGCTGGCCGGCTTCCAGACGTATGTCAACCCGGGGCTGCCGCCGACGCCCATCGCCTCGCCCCGTGCGCTCTCGCTGCAGGCCGTGGCTCGGGCCGACACGGCCAGCGGCTACTACTACTTCGTGGCGGCCTGCCCCGGCGGCAAGCGCAACGGCTCCCACTACTTTGCCCGCACCTATGAGGAGCAGCTCGCCAACCAGCAGAAGGCCAACGCCGAGTGCAGCAGCTGACGGGCGTCGCCGCCGACCGTCTGCATCGCGCTCGCGCCATCCTGGACGCCACCGATACCGACGGGCTGCTGGTCAGCAGCCCCGCCACCCAGCGCTGGCTGGCGGGCTTCGTCCTGGAGCAGGGCGAGGAGCATCACAGCGGCTGGTCGGGCACGCTGCTCGTCACCGCCGAAGCGGCCCTCGTCATGGTGGACGCGCGCTACCTCGAGCAGGCGCGGGAGCAATGCGGCGGCTGGGAGGTGCGGCTGACGAACGGAGGCATCGGCCCCGGGGTGGCGGCGCTGGCGACCGAGGTCGGCGCTCGCTGCCTGGCTGCCGAAGCGGAGGCCATGCCGCATGCCGACTGGACCGCGGTCGAGGCCGCCGGGCTGGAGCTGCTCGCCGCCGACGACGCCTTCCGGCGCCTGCGCCTGGTCAAGGATGCCGATGAGGTGGCGGCCATCCGCCGCGCTGGCGCACTGACCGAGGCGTGCTTCGCCCATCTGCTCGAGTGGCTGCGTCCGGGACACACCGAGCGCCAGGTGGCCTGGGAGATCGAGCGCTGGTTCCGGACGAACGGCGCGGAGGCGCTTGCCTTCGGCCCGCTGGTCCTCGCCGGCGCGCGTGGCTCCATGCCGCACGGCCACGCCGATGAGGTGCCGGTGGCGGCGGGGCAGCCACTGCTCATCGACTTCGGCTGCCAGGTCGACGGTTATCGCAGCGACATGACCCGGACCGTCAGCTTCGGCGAGCCGTCGGCGCTGTTCCGCGAGCGCTACGACGCCGTGCGGGCCGCCCAGCAGGCGGCCTTCGAGGCGGCGCGCCCGGGCATGCCCGGCACCGACCTCGACCGTGTCGCGCGCCAGCTCCTGGGCGATGCCGGCCTGGGCGAGGCGTTCAGCCACGGGCTCGGCCACGGCATCGGCCTGGACACCCACGAGGCGCCGATGCTGCTCGACTGGCACGACCCGCTGGAGGCGGGGATGGTCTTCACCCTCGAGCCCGGCGTCTACTTCGCCGGCGAGATGGGCATCCGCATCGAGGATGACGTCCACCTCACCGAGCGGGGTGCCGTTCGCCTGACGGATGCGCCTCGCGACCTGCTGGTGCTGTAGCGCCGTATCCTGTAGCGCCGCACCAACCCATTGACACGCGAGGACGACGGTTGATCAGCACCGGCGACGTCAAGAAGGGCGTCATCATCGAGCTCGACGGACAGCTCATGAAGGTCCTGGACTGGAGCCACATCAAGATGGCGCGCGGCTCCGCCCAGGTCCGGATGAAGCTGCAGAACGTGCGCAAAGGGGACATCGTGGAGCGCACCTTCCAGGCGGGTACCCGCTGGCCGCGCGCCCGGGTCGAGTCGCGTCGGGTGCAGTACCTCTACAACGACGGCGACAGCTACCACTTCATGGATTCCGAGACGTACGACCAGTTCGCCGTCAATGCGGCCATGCTCGGCGACGACGCCCGCTACCTGAAGGAGAACACCGAGGTCTTCGTCAGCTCCCACGAGAACGAGATCCTCGGCGTCGACCTGCCCGTCACGGTCGACCTCGTCGTGACCCAGACCGACCCCGGCTTTGCCGGCGACACCGCCACGGGCGCCAAGAAGCCGGCCACGCTCGAGACGGGGCTGGTGGTGCAGGTCCCGCTGTTCGTGAACGAGGGCGATACCCTGCGCATCGACACGCGCACCGGCGAATACGTCACCCGCCTCCAGTAGCCGATGGCACTGCGGGCCGACCGATGAGCGACGAGTCGCAGCCCACCCTCTGGGACAGGCTGATGGACCCGGCCCAGCCGCTGCCCGTCCGGGCCGCGCCACGCATCCTGCGGGTCAGCGACCTCAACCGTCGTGTGCGGCAGCTGCTCGACGTGGACGCCACGCTGGCCGACGTGTGGGTCGAGGGCGAGGTCAGCCAGCCGTCGTTTCCGCCGTCGGGACACTGCTTCTTCACGCTGAAGGACGCGTCGAGCCAGATCAGGGCGGTGCTGTTCCGCGAGGAGCTGGCGGCGGCCAACGTGCGGCCGGAGCACGGGATGCAGGTCATCGTCCACGGCCGGGTGCGCGGCTACGAGCCACAGGGCGTCTACCAGCTGTACGTCACCACCCTGACCCCGGCCGGCGCCGGCGACCTGCATCAGCGCTACGAGGCGCTGCGCGCCAGGCTCGCCGCCGAGGGGCTGTTCGACGCGGGTCGCAAGCGACCGTTGCCGCGCTGGCCGCAACGCATTGGCGTCGTCACGTCACCGGTCGGCGTCGTGTGGCGGGACATCGCCAACGTCATGCGCCGCCGCTATCCGCTCGGCGAGCTGGTCCTGGTACCGACGCACGTCCAGGGCGCCGCCGCTGCCGGCGGCATCGTGCGCGCCCTGAAGCGCATCTACGGCCAGCCGGGAATCGACCTCGTGATCCTGGCGCGCGGCGGCGGCTCGCTGGAGGACCTGTGGTGCTTCAACGACGAGCAGGTGGTCCGCACCATCGTTGCGGCGCCGGTGCCACTGATCGTGGGCGTCGGCCACGAGTCGGACGTGACCCTGGCCGATTTCGCCGCCGACGTGCGAGCACCAACCCCCAGCGCCGCTGCCGAGCAGGCCGCTCCGGACCTGGCGCAGTTCCCGACCATCCTGGCGCGGTTGCGGGACCGTGCCTCTGCGGCGCTCCTTGCCGGCCTTGCCCGCGAGCAGCGGCACGTGGCGGAGGAGGGCCGCGCCCTGCGGCGGCTGGCGCCGAACGTGGCAGCCGCCCGCGAACGCGCCGCCGAGCTGGTTGACCGCGGCCATCGGGCGCTCGCCGCGCGGGCGCTGCGCGACCGCGCGACCCTGGACGCGCTGCGCGACGCACTGCGAGCACTGTCGCCGGCCGCGACGCTCGAGCGTGGCTACGCGGTCGCCAGGCTCGCGGACGGCACCGTGGTGCGCGACCCGGCCCAGGCCTCGCCCGGAGCGCCGCTGGCGGTGACGGTGGCGCGGGGTACGCTGGTGACCCGCGTGGAAGGCGCGGTATCGGATCCACCGGCGCTGGAGGACCTCCCATGACCGACGCCCCCGCGGTCGACCTGGCCACCAGGCCGTTCGACGAGCTGATCGGCGAGCTGCAGCGGGTGGTCCAGGCGCTGGAGGCCGGCAACCTGCCGCTCGAGGAGTCGATCCGGCTCTATCGGCATGGGCTGGAGCTGCACGCAGCCTGCGAGGCACGGCTGAAGGAGGCGGAGCTGACCATCTCGCAGCTCGGCCGCGGCCTCATCGAAGAGCCCGTGGAGGGCGGATCGGCGCCGGCCGAGCTCGCCCCGGAGCCAGGCGAGGGGCTCTGACGCAACGGGCGCCGCTTGGGGCTCGTCAGGGGTTCGGGCCTATACTTTCGGCCGCCGACAACCCCTTCGGAGTGCGCATGGCGATTCTCGATACCCTGAGCGACCCGGCACAGCTGCGCGGCATGACCCAGTCGCAGCTCGACGAGCTGGCCGGGGAGCTGCGCACGAAGATGATCCGCACCGTTCATGACACCGGCGGACACCTGGCCAGCTCGCTGGGGACAGTCGAGATCACGCTGGCGCTGCACCGGATCATGGATTCGCCGCGCGATCGGATCGTGTGGGACACCGGGCACCAGGCCTATGCGCACAAGCTGCTGACGGGACGCGCCGATCGCTTCGGGACGCTGCGTCAGCTCGACGGGATTGGCGGCTTCCCGCGGCGCAGCGAGAGCGAGCACGACGTCTTCGACGGTGGCCACGCCGGCACCGGGGTCAGCATCGGGCTCGGGCTGGCGGCGGCGCGCGACCTGCTGCGGGCGGGTGACCCGGGTCGCCGCCAGCGGATCGCGGTCGTGGTCGGCGACGCGGCGCTGCAGTCGGGGCTCACCCTCGAGGCGCTGAATCACCTCGGCCATACCCGTCATCGGCTCCTGATCGTGCTCAACGACAACGAGATGAGCATCAGCCCGTCGGTGGGTGGGCTCTCGACACGCCTCAACAAGCTGCGGCTGACCCGGGCGTACCAGGGCACCAAATCCGCCACCGCCCGCGCCCTGCCGCGCATCCCGCTCCTCGGCCGGCCGCTCTTCGACCTGCTGGCCTGGGCCAAGGAGGGCTTCAAGCGCTCGTGGGCATCGGTGGGCTTCTTCGAGGACATGGGCATCACCTACATCGGCGTGCTGGACGGCCACGACCTCGCCGAGCTGGAGCGCACCTTCGAGCGCGCCTTTGCGCTGCCGACCCCGGTGCTGGTTCACGTCAAGACGGTCAAGGGCAAGGGCTATGCACCGGCCGAGCAGGACAGCGTGTCGTTCCATGGAGCCAGCCTGCCGCCGGTGGACCTGACCCTGATCGATCCCACCGAGGAGCCGCTGCCCTCGGAAACGGAGCCGCGCCGCAAGCCGAAGACGTATACCCAGACCTTCGTCGAGGAGCTCGTGCGACTGGCCGAGGCCGATGAGCGCATCGTGGCCATCACCGCCGGCATGCCGACCGGCACCGGCCTCTCGCGCTTCGCGGACCGCTTCCCGTCGCGCTTCTTCGACGTTGGCATCGCCGAACAGCACTCGGTCACCATGGCCACCGGACTGGCCCTGGCCGGCCTGCGGCCGGTGGTCGCGCTGTACTCGACCTTCAGCCAGCGCGCCTACGACCAGCTCGTCCACGACGTCTGCCAGAACAACGCGGCCGTGCTGCTGGCGATCGACCGCGCCGGGCTGGTGGGGGAGGACGGGACCAGTCACCAGGGCATGTTCACGCTGGCAGCCCAGCGCTCGCTGCCGAACCTGGTCATCGGCTCACCCAAGGACGAGCAGGAGCTGCGCGACATGGTCGTCACCGCCATGGCCCACGATGGCCCGATCTCCCTGCATTACCCGCGCGACGCCGGGCAGGACCAACCGGACCGTGCCGCGCAGCCGCTCGAGATCGGCCATGCCGAGATGCTGCGCGCCGGCTCCGACCTGCTGCTGGTGGGCTTCGGGCCGATCGTCCAGCGTCTACTGGCCGCGGCCGACGCGCTCGAGGCGGAGCGTGGCCTGACCTCGACCGTCATCAACGCCCGCTGGGCAAAGCCGCTGGACGAGGGTTGCCTGGCCGAGCATGCCGCCGGCAAGCGCCTGGTGGTGACCGCCGAGGAATCGGCCGCCATGGGTGGCTTCGGCGACGGGGTGCTCGATGCGCTCAACCGCGCCGGCATCCACGTGCCCCTGCACAAGGTGGCCTTGTCGGAAGGCTTCGTCGATCACGGCGCGGTCGAAGACCTGCGGCGCCAGCAGCGGATCGATGTCGAGGGCATCCTCGCCCAGGTTCGGGAGGCGCTGGGGCCGACGGCACGCAGCGAGCGGGCTCGCAGCGAAGGCATCGGCGCCGCCTGAGCGCCGCACCGTGGGTGAGCAGCGTGATCGGATGCTGCGCGGCGACCCGTACCGGGCAGACGATCCGGAGCTGGTAGAGGGTCGTGGCCGCGCGGCTGACCTCCTCCACCGACTCAACGGCCTGAGCAACCGCGACGCCGCCGCACGGCACCAGCTGCTCACCGAGCTGTTCGGCGCGCTGGGCGACGGCAGCGAGGTCATCGGGCCCTTCCACTGCGACTACGGGGGCAACATCCGGATTGGGCAGCGGTGCTTCGTCAACGCGAACGCGGTCTTCCTGGACCCTGCGCCGATCACCATCGGCGACGACGTGCAGATCGGGCCGGCGGTCCAGCTGCTGACCGCCACCCACCCGCTGGACGCCGCCGAGCGGGCCACCGGCTGGGAATCCGCCAAGCCGATAGCGATCGGCGACGGTGCCTGGCTGGGCGGCGGGGCGATCGTCGCGCCGGGCGTCAGCATCGGCGCCAGGACGGTGGTGGGGGCGGGCAGCGTCGTCATCCGCGACCTGCCATCGGACGTCGTCGCGGTTGGCAACCCGGCGCGCGTCGTGCGGTCGCTCTGATGGCCCGCGTCCGGCTGGACGTGCTGCTCGAGCAGCGGGGCCTCGCCCGGTCGCGGACCGAGGCGCAGGCCATGTTGCTGGCCGGCCAGGTGGAGCTGCCGTCGGCCGGAACGCGCAACCTGCGGCCCGGCATGCAGGTCGATCCCGGCGTGGACCTCGTCGTGCGCGAGCGACCGCGCTGGGCGAGCCGGGCCGGGGAGAAGCTCGTGGCCGCCCTGGCGGCGTTCGGCGTGGACGCGGCGGGCTCGGTGGCGCTGGATGCCGGGGCGTCGACCGGCGGCTTCACCGACGTCCTGCTCGAGGCGGGGGCGGCGCGGGTCTACGCGGTGGACGTGGGCCGCGGGCAGCTGGTGGACCGCCTCGCTCGCGACCCGCGGGTGGTCAGCATGGAGCGCACGAACCTGCGCACGCTCACCAGCCTGCCCGAACCGATCCAGCTGGCGACGCTGGACCTCTCATTCATCTCGCTGCGCCTCGTGCTGCCGGCGGTGCGTCG
>DASSNX010000167.1:0-5564 GCA_035701185.1 Candidatus Limnocylindria bacterium | reverse complement strand
TTTGACGCTTGGAGCGCCGCTCGGGTACGATCGGTCCGCCGCTGCTTCGCTCCTGACGGATTTCGTGTGGAACCCGCTGTGTCTCGTCGCCCGTGATCAGTGAGAACGCAATCCCGCTGAGGTTCCAGACCGCCGAAGTCGGCGTCGACTGGCTCCAGTGCAACATCGAGTGCCAGGAAGGCTGCCCGGTCAACACCAACTGCCGGGGCTACCTGATGCTGGCCGCCGAGGGCCGGTTCGAGGAGGGCTACATCCTGGCCCGCGACCCGAACCCGGTGGCGGCCATCTGCGGCTACGTCTGCTCCGCGCCGTGCGAGAAGGCCTGCCGTCGAGCCGATATCGACAAGCCGCTCGCCATCCGCGCCATGAAGCGCTTCCTGGTCGACTGGCATTACGGCAACAACATGCCCGACAACATCGTCGTCGGGCCGGCCACCGGGAAGAGCGTGGCCGTCATCGGCGCCGGACCGGCTGGACTCTCTGTCGCCAAGGAGCTGGCGACCTACGGCCACGAGGTCCACGTCTACGAAGCGTTGCCGTCCGGTGGCGGCACCACGCTCATCGGCGTGCCGGCCTTCCGGCTGCCGCGCGACGTGATCGAGCTGGACGTGAACTGGGTTGCCAAGCACGGGGTGGAGTTCCACTACAACGTCGAGATCGGCCGCGACATCACCCTGGACCAGCTCAAGGAGCGCCACGACGCCGTGGTGGTCGCCACCGGCTGCATGTACCCGGTGGCCATGAACGTCCCCGGCGAAGAGCTGGACGGCGTGATCTACGGCGTCGACTTCCTGAAGCGTGCCAACCTCGGCCAGGAGCAGTGGGTCGGTGAGCACGTGGTGGTCGTGGGCGGCGGCTACACCGCCATGGACTCGTCGCGCACCGCGCTGCGACTGGGCGCCAAGACCAGCACCATCGTCTACCGCCGCGGCCCGGACGAGATGGTGGTCGACGAGGAGGAGCAGCACGAGACCCGCTTCGAGGGGGTCCAGTTCGAGTTCTTCGCCTCGCCGGTCGAGGTGCTGGCCGATGACGCCGGCAAGGTCAAGGGCATGGTCTTCCAGCGCGTTCGGCTGGGCCAGCCCGATGCGTCGGGCCGGCGCTCGCCGGAGCCGATCGCCGGCAGCGAGTTCACCATCCCGTGCGACATGGTCATCCCCTGCACCAGCCAGGCGTCGGACAACAACGTCCTGGGGGAGTACGGCAGCAAGCTCAACCGCCACCTGGGCGTGACCGATACCCGCACCCCGGTCGAGGGCGGCTCCGTCAGCTCGTGGCGCACCCCGCCGCTGAACGGGACGACCCCGACCCGCGCCGACGGCACGAAGTACAACCAGCTGAAGTTCGACCTGAACCGCGGCTACGTCGTCATCAACCCGGACTCGTTCCAGACCAACGTCGACGGCGTCTTCGCCTGCGGCGATTTCGTGACCGGACCGGCCACGATCATCGAGGCCGCGGGCCGCGGCCGCCGCACCGCCCGGGCCGTCGACCGCTGGTTGGCCGGCGTGCGCGGCGACGAGCTGGAGGAGCTGCCGGTCATCAACCGCGCGGTGGTGACCCAGGCGCTCGAGCACGACATGCCGCGCAACTACGAGGCGATCCACCGCCAGGAGATCCCCATGGCGCCGCCGGAGCTGCGCCGTGACTTCGTCAGCCTGGTGGAGGTCGGCTACGACACCCGCGGCGCTATCACCGAGGGCCAGCGCTGCCTCCAGTGCAACCACAACATCAACATCGACGGACCGCGCTGTATCCTGTGCGGGCTCTGCGCCGACGTCTGCCCCGAGGGCGTGATCTACATGGTCGACAAGGCGCAGGTGGGCGGCGACGACCCGGAGATCGACCTCTTCCAGTCGTGGCCGCGGGGGATCGCGATGATCATCGACGAGGAGCGTTGCATCCGATGCAACCTCTGTGTCGAGCGGTGCCCCACCAACTGCATCACCATGGACCGGCTCGAGCTCGAGCGGTTCACGCCTGACGGGAAGGTGCTCTTGGAGAGCTACAAGGACAACGTGCTGGGCCAGATCGGCCAGCAGGCAGGACCGGCGGTGGTCCGATGAGCTTCCTCGTCCGCGTCGTCAAGGAGTCCGCCCTGTGGCGGAGCCTCTTCCGGCAGCCGTACCCGACCACCAGCCGCACCCGCGCGCTGGCGGTGATGAACAACGTCTTCCTGCACCTGCACCCGGTGCGCGTCAAGAAGCACGCGGTGCGCTACACGTACACCTTCTGCCTGGGCGGCATCAGCTTCTTCCTGTTCCTGGCGCTGACGATCACCGGCGTCTACCTGATGTTCTTCTACGTCCCCAGCGTGCAGCGCGCCTACCAGGACATCCAGACCATCTCGAACTCGGTGGCCTTCGGCGACCTGATCCGCAACATGCACCGCTGGGCCGCGCACCTGATGGTGCTGACCGTCTTCCTGCACATGATCCGGGTCTTCTACCACGGCGCCTACAAGCCGCCACGCGAGTTCAACTGGGCCATCGGCGTGCTGCTGCTGTTCAGCACCCTGTGGCTGAGCTTCACCGGCTACCTGCTGCCGTGGGACCAGATCGCGTTCTGGGCCATCACCGTCGGCACCCAGATGGCGACCTACGCGCCACTGCTGAACACCGAGTCCAGCTTCATCCTGCTTGGCGGCATCGAGGTCGGACAGGAGACGCTCATCCGCTTCTATGTGATGCACGTCATCGCCTTCCCGCTGATCGCGGCCATCCTGATGGTCGTCCACTTCTGGAGGATCCGGAAGGACGGCGGGATCTCCGGGCCGGTCTAGGAGCCGCATGAGCCGATGACCATCGAGAAGCGACCGAACGCCACCGCCGACAAGAACGCGCCCACCCAGGCGCCAAGCGTGCCGATGGTCGAGCGCGGCACCGGGCCGAAGCTGCCCGGACCGCCGGGCGTGCCCGGCACCGAGCGCTTCCGGCTGCTGGCCTACGTCAAGCAGGAGTCCATGGTCCGCGTCGACAAGCGACCGGATGAGACCGTGCTGACCTGGCCCCACCTGCTGCGCGCCGAGTTCCTGATGGCGTCGCTGATCACCGGCCTGCTGATCGTGACCGCGTTCTTCATCCAGGCGCCGCTCGAAGAGATGGCGAACGCCGGCGCCACGCCGCACGTGGCCAAGGCGCCGTGGTACTTCCTGGGCCTGCAGGAGATGCTCTCCTACTTCAACGCCACCGTGGTGGGCGTGCTGTTCCCGCCCATCTACTTCATCGGCCTGATGGCCATCGCCTACATCGACCGCTCACCCTACAAGGCGGCACGCGACCGCAAGCTGGCCTGGGTCTTCTTCATGTGCCTGATGGTCGGCGGCCTGCTGGTGACGTTCATCGGCTCCTTCTTCCGTGGCCCTGGCTGGAACTGGGTCTGGCCCTGGGACGGGATTTTCTTCACCCTATGAGTGCGCCGACCTACGGCGAGGTCCACGGGCCGCCCATCGGCGAGATGAGCCGGCGCACGTTCATGCGCCGCGTGCTGGGCCTCGGCATCGGCATCCTGTCGCTCGAGTTCCTGGCCGGCACCATCAATTTCCTGTGGCCGAACATCCGTGAGGGGCTGGGCGGCAAGATCCCGGTCGGCACCGCCGCCGAGATCGTCAGCCAGCAGGACACCTGGGCGACCGGCGAGCCGTACCCGTTCCAGCAGGCTCGTGCCTTCCTCGTCAATGTCCCGGCCGGCAAGGCACTCGTCGACAACCCGGACAGCCCCAAGTCGGTTCCCGACCCGGGCACCAAGGTCGGGCCGGATGTCCAGCCGGTGGATGCCTCCGTCCTGGCCCTGTACCGCAAGTGCCCGCACCTGGGCTGCCAGATCCCGCAGCTGTGCGACACCAGCCACTGGTTCGAGTGCCTGTGCCATGGCTCGAAGTACACGATCCTGGGCGAGAAGCGAGATGGCCCGGCGCCGCGCGGCATGGACCGCTTCAACGTGGTCATGGAAGGCCAGACCTACGTCATCGACACCTCCGAGCTGGTGGACGGCCCCCCGATCGGCACCGATACCTTCGACGGTCGCGGTCCGACCGAAATGAAGCACTGCACGGGCTGAGCCGATGCGCGCCAAGACGCTCGGCGTCTTCCTGATCACCGCGTTTGCCTTCTTCACCGCGCTCTACTGGATGACCGATTCGCCGCGCCGCGAGGCGCGCTTCGAGTCGGACAAGGAGGAGCTGCTGGCCTACGGCCAGGAGCTGTTCGGGCCGCCGACCCCGCAGGTGCCCGTCACCGCGTACTGCGCTCGCTGCCACGGAGCCGATGGCACCGGCGGCGAGGTCGGGGACACCGGCCGGCGCGCGCCGAACCTGCACAGCCCGTCGATCGCGCAGAAGCTCAAGGTCAACCCGAACTACGTCAACCTCGTGATTCGCTACGGCGGCGTCGTCGTGTCGGGGAACGTCAACTCGCCCATGCCGGCGTGGAGCACCGAGGCCGGCGGACCGCTGACGATCCAGCAGATCGACGCGCTGACCGCGCTGGTCGAGAGCTGGGCGGCCGAGTCAGCGACGCAGTCGCAGGCCGCCGTGCCGGATACGGTCGAGGCCGGCCAAGAGGTCTACAACTCCGCCGGCTGCGTGGGCTGCCACGGCGCGGATTTGGCCGGCACGGGCGACTTCCCGAACCTGCAGAACATTGGCAACAAGCCGGTCACCGATCTGCCGACGCCCATCAGCGACCTCGACAAGCTGAAGAAGGACTACGCGGATGATCCCCGCAGGTTCCTCGAGGCCTGGATTCGTGACTCGTCGGCCAACTACAACGGCGGCACGCCGACCGGGATGCCGGCGCATCCCGAGGACCAGCTGCCCGCAGACGCGCTGAAGGCGCTCATCACCTTCCTGCTGGACCAGAAGCAATGAGCACCGCTTACCTGCCCGCCGCCGCCAGGCGTCGTCGGGGGATCGGCGGCCTGATCGGCAGCATCGACGACTTCATGAACTGGCTGCTCTACGGCTACGAGACCTGGCTGGTTGCCACGCTGAAGGGCGTGGCGCTGTTCCTGTTCATGTACTTCCTGCTGTTCTACGTCCCGAACTACGTCTACTACGGGCTGACCCTGTACATCCCGTTCCTGAAGTTCAGCAAGGACGTCGGCTTCCTGGTCGCCAACCTGATCGGCGGCGGCAACTTCACCCTCCTGATCGTGCTGGCGGTGTGGACCCAGGCGGCGCGCGGCCGGCGCGGCTTCTTCTGGTCGCTGGTCCGCTACCTGGACTTCCTGCAGCTGCTGCTGACGCTGTTCGTGCTGATTCCGTTCATGGCCTTCAACCTGGCAGGTGGCTCGCTGATCCCGCCGGTCTTCCAGATCTCGGTCCCGGAGGGCACGACCGGGCTCCTGTGGGTGGTGCTGGCGTATCGGCCGATCCTGTTCGGCATGATCGCCGCCGGGCTGGGGCTGGTGACGCTGGTCTACCTCTACTTCGAGTACCTGCGCATCGCCCGCCGCGAGGCCGAGATGGCGGCCGCCACCAGCGCCGCGCTGCAGGCCAGAGGGTAGATCCAGGCGATCCCGCGGCCGCTGCTCGTCCACCTCGCCATCTGTGCAGCCGTCATCGG
>DASSNX010000166.1:0-14954 GCA_035701185.1 Candidatus Limnocylindria bacterium | reverse complement strand
ATGTTGATGTAGGGGTCGAGCTTGAGGATCGAGACCGGGATGCCGCGGGCCTTGAGGATTCGCCCGATGGAGGCGGCGGTGATGCCTTTGCCGAGCGAGCTGGTGACGCCGCCCGTGACGAAGACATACTTCGGCATCGGTTGTGTGATTCCTCCGGGGTTTTTCCGATTCTATCAGAGGCCGATGGCCCCCGGAGCCCCGGACGATCGGCTCAGCCGCGCCGCCGGCGACCCACCGCGACGGGCACCGGGCCAAGCTGCGGCGTCGGGGCGAGCGCCCGTCGCAGCCGTTCCATGGCGCGAGCCAGCCATTCCTTCATGACTGGTTCCGTTGCAGGCGTTGTGCCAAGGACAATGACGCCCATGCTGGCCGCCGTGCGCCTCGTCCATCCCGCCCCCGCCCTGGCCGTCACGCTGCTGACCGCGGTGCTCGGCGCCGTCCTGCTCCAGCAGGCGGGCCAGCCACCGAGCTGGCGGCTGGTGCTGACGGTGCTGGCCGTGGCGGGCTCGCAGCTGTTCACCGGCGCGACGAATGACCTCGCCGACGAGGCGCGCGATCGCGCCAGCGGGCGGCATGAGAAGCCGCTGCCGGCCGGCGCGATGTCTCGCGCCGGAGGGTGGACGGTGGCGGCGGTCGGTCTGGGCCTCCAGCTGGTGGCTTCCATTCCACTGGGCCCAGTGCCACTGCTGCTGGGGCTGGTGGCAGTCGGCAGTGCCGCGGCGTACAACGCGGTGCTGTCGCGGACGCCGCTCTCGCCGCTGCCGTACGTGGTCAGCTTCGGCCTGCTGCCACTCTGGATCGCGACCGGCATCGGCGTCGACCCGGCACGGGTGCTCGGAGCCGTCCCGCTGGGCGCCGTATTCGCGGCGGCCGCCCACCTGGCGAACACGTTGCGCGACTTCGACGCCGACGCCGGCGGCGGTTCAGGCAGCCTGGCGCAGCTGATCGGGCGTCGGGCGACGCGCGCGCTGGCCGTGGGCTGCCTCCTGGCGGTTGGCATCGGAGTCGGGGTGGCGCTGGTCGTGCGCGGAGCCGGCGTTGCCTCGCTCTCCCTGGGCGCGGCGGGCCTGGTCGTGGTGGCGGTGGGCAGCCTGCGGGAACGCTGGCTGTGGTACGCGATCCTGCTCGCCGCGGTGGCCTGGACCGCTGCCTGGGCGCTGGCCACGGGTTGAGGTCGCCGCAGAAAGCAAACCGGCGCCCATCGGGGCGCCGGTATCGGCTGAGTGGTGAACGCTGCCGGACTTAGCCGGACCTAGATCGTGTCCTCGATCTCCAGGTCCTCCTCGTCCGCCTCTTCAGTGAGCTTCAGCCACACGAACAGGCCGGCCAGGATGGTGAGCGGGATGACGATCATCGCCGCGAGCAGGGCACCGATGCCGATGAACAGAACCTTCAACGCCTTCATTCCGAGGCCTCCCCTGATGGAGCCGCGGCGGCAGGTGGGCTCGCCGCGCCGCGCTGCTGTGGTGCGGCCTCGATCATAGCCAGAATCTCGTCTTTCGTGAATTCGGCCAGCTGATGGCCGATGGCGCCGCCGGCACCGGCGTGCAGCATGCGAATCACGAACGAGCCGTCCTGCTCGAAGAAGAAGACGTCGCGCGCCTTGGAGTTGTCGATCCAGGCGCCGATGACGCGCAGGGCCTGCTCGAAGTAGTTCGTCAGCCCAGCCTCGGGGACCTGAGGCTCAGCCTGCGTCCGGTGCGCTGCGGCCTCGTCCATGAGCTGGGCGACCTGCTCGTCGAGAAGCTCGTATGTCCGCTTGGCGAGGGCTCCGAAGGTGTCGGAATCCGCTCCGCCGGCGGGCACGCCCAGGCCCTGCAGGATGAAGCCCTCGTCGAGCTCCAGGAACAGCAGCTCTTTCAGCTGCTCGCGGTCGGCAAAGGCACCGATGGCGCGCAGGACCTCTTCCCAATCCTGGCGCGGCGTCCCGTCATAGATCCGCATGGCTGGCGGCAGCATACCTGCCGCGTAAAGGCCCGAAGGCCGTCAGCCGCGCCCGCGCTCGGCGAGAGCGACGGCAACGGCGCCGGCCGTCCGCGCGTTGGCCACGATCAGGCCGACGTTGGCGCGCAGCGCACGGCCCGCGGAGGCCTCGGCGACGTGTGCGAGGACGAACGGCGTGACCGCTGCGCCCCGAATCCCCCGCTCGGCAGCGCTTGCCACGCCGTGCGCGATCCAGCGCTCCACCTCTTCGGCGTCCAGCGCGACCTCGGCCGGCGGTGGCTGAACCAGGAGCATGCCCGCGGCACCGGGCAGCGCCTGGTGGGCGGCCACCGCGGCGGCGGCCTCCCCGGCGGAGTCGACCCGATGCTGGAGGGCCAGGCCGGAACTGGTGGCGTAGAAGGCGGGCAGGCTGTCCGTGCCGATGCCGACGACCGGTACCCGTCGCGTCTCGAGCAGCTCGAACGTCGCGGGCAGGTCCAGGATGGACTTGGCGCCGGAGCAGACGACGGCCACTGGCGTGGCCGCGAGCTCGTCGATGTCCGACGAGACGTCGTGGCTGACGGCCGCGTCGCGATGAACGCCGCCGATCCCGCCGGTTGCCATCAACCGGATGCCGGCCATGTGGGCCAGCCGCATGGCGGCCGAGACGGTGGTCGAGGCGGCCTGGCCGGCGGCCAGCAACGGTCCCAGGTCCCGCGAGCCGGCCTTGGCCACCGGCCGGCTGGTATCGGCCAGGCGCTCGAGGGTCGGCCGCGGCAGTCCGACGAGCAGCTCGCCGGCGTCCACGGCGGTCGTGGCCGGCACCGCGCCCGCCTGCCGCACGGCGTCTTCGGCGGCGAGCGCCGTCTCGAGGTTGTGTGGCTCGGGCAGCCCCTGCGCCACCAGGCTCGACTCCAGCGCGACCACGCCCCGCCCCGCAGCCAGCGCCTCGCGGACCTCGTCGGCGATGCGCAGGATCATCGGCCGGCCCTCGCCGGGGCTTCAGCCGGGGCGCGGCCCTGGGCACCGACCACGCGTGCCACCTGGGCCCCGAGCAGGCTGCCCCGCTCCAGTGCCCGGCGCAGGAGGCTCGCCGGTGGCGGCCAGCCACGTGCGCTCGCCAGGATGGCCAGTGCGGCAGCCAGGAACGCGTCACCGGCGCCGGTTGCGTCGAGCATCGGTCCCGGCAGCTCCACCGCGGGCAGCTCGAGCTCGGCCGTGCCGGCGACGGCGGCGCAGCCATCGGCGCCCGAGGTCACGATGATCGCCGGGGCCAGCTCACGGAGGGCGCGCGCCGCGGCGAGGCCGCTGACAGATGGCGTGCCGAGCATCGATTCGGCCTCGTCGCCGCTGACTAGCAGCAGGTCCGGCCGCGCCGCCGCCAGCCGCAGACGCAGTCGCGAGACGCGGGCGGGCTCGGGCGGCACGGATCCGCCGGCCACGCTCAGCCGCACACCCCGGCGGCGCGCGCCCAGGATCTCGGCCAGGCGGTCGCCCGTCCGATCGTCGAGCAGCGGATAGCCCGAGCAATGAACCCAGCTCGCCTCGGCGATCCCCGGAGCCACCGCCTCGGCGTCGAGCGTCTGCCGGTCCGAGATCATCGTCCGCTCCCCTGTCTCGTCCAGCAGCGCCAGGACGACGGTGGAGCGCGTCGCCGGCAGCGGCCGCAGCGTCAGCCCCTCTGCGTGCAGCGCCTCCGCCAGGAGCCGCCCACCGGCGTCCTCGGCCATCGGCGCCACCAGCGTTGCATCGGCGCCCTGCCGGGCCAGCCGGACGGCGACGTTGGCGCCCTGCCCGCCGGGGCCGATGCGGATCGTTGCCGACACGTCCGACCCCTCGCGTTTCGGGCCGGACTGCGCGACCACGATATCCAGCGACAGGTCGCCGACCACCGCAAAGGCCGTCACCATGGCTTGCGCGAGGCGAAACCCTCGTCCGTTCGGTGCCAGAAGGCGACCGCCGGATCGGCCAGCCGCCAGCAGAGCCAGACCGCCTCCCCGTCGCGCTCGCCCGGAAAGTCCACCAGACCCATCTCGACGTCACGCAGCTGCACGCCCAGCTGCTCGAGCACGGTGACCAGGGTGCGCATGCCCTCGGCAATCTCCGCCGCCTGCCGCTCCAGCCGCTCGGTCTCGGGCCCGGAGCGCGGGTCGCCGTTGCCCTCGAGGTGGCGCAGCACGGCGCCGTGCGCCTCGTCCAGCCGGCGCTGCTCGACGGCCAGCTGCAGGATCACGGCGCGCACCTGGGGGACCAGCGCATTGGCCTCCTCGATGGTGTAGCTCCGGCGCGGCGCGGCCATGGCGGGCGATGGTAGCAGGGCGTCCCGAACTGCTAGGATCAGCCCGCTTCGGCTGAGCGAGCCAGCTCCGCGCCGCGACGGCGCTCGCTCCCTGGAGGCGGCAGTCGCCGCCGAAGAGACCGATGCCCGAGGACATTCGCCGGCACCGCGGCACGAACGACGAGAACCCGCCGCTCGACGCCGATCCCTACACCGAGTTCCTGCCCCACGACCTGCCGAGCTACGTCGGCCTGCCGTCCTTCCAGAAGGTGGCCGTCCTCGACGACGCCGCGCTGGCAGCGCGCCGCCCGGACGTGGCGATCGTCGGGGCGCCGTACGACGAGGGCACCAGCCATCGCCCGGGCGCGCGCTTCGGGCCCAACGCCATCCGCGCGGCGACCTATCACTCCGGTTCGGTGAACTCGCTGCAACTGTCGATTCAGCCGTTCGACTGGCTGGACGTCGTCGATGCCGGCGACGCGCCGGTGGTGCCTGCCAGGCCGGAGCGCGCCCACGAGGTCATCGGCCGCAAGGTTGCACGGGTGGCGGCGTCCGGCGCGGTCCCGATCGTCCTCGGCGGCGACCACTCGATCACGTTTCCTGCGGCTGCTGCCGTGGCCGAGCACGTCGCGCCGCGCCGACTGGGCGTTGTCCACTTCGACGCGCATGCCGACACGGCGGCCACCACCTGGGGCTCGCTCCGGTCGCACGGAACGCCGATGCGGCGCCTGATCGAATCGGGCGCGGTGGCTGGCCGCAACTTCGTGCAGGTCGGCCTGCGCGGCTACTGGCCGCCGCCGGAGACGCTCGAATGGATGGGCGCCAACGGATTGCGCGTCCACTTCATGACCGAGATCGAGGAGCGGGGCTCCGAGGCGGTGGTGGCCGATGCCATCGCCGAGGCGCTGGACGGGCCGGACGTCGTCTACCTGTCGGTCGACATCGACGTGCTGGATCCCGGTATGGCGCCCGGCACCGGCACGCCGGAACCCGGCGGGATGCTCAGCCGCGAGCTGCTGCGCGCCATCCGGCAGGTGGTGCTGGCGGTCGAGCTGGCGGGCATGGACGTCGTCGAAGTGGCTCCGGCTTACGACGTGGCGGAGATCACGGCGTCGGTCGCCAACCGCTGCGTCATGGAGGCGCTCAGCGCCCTGGCCGTCCGCCGCCGCGACGCCGGTGCGGCTCCGCGAGCGACATGGCCCGCCGAGGAGGCACCGACCGTCAGCGGTTGACGGTGAACGTCGCGCTGTCGGCGAAGTCGCCGTTGCGCCGCACGATGAGCTGGTAGTCGCCCGAATCGAGGTCGCGGTAAGCGGCGCCGATGAGGTAACCGCTGCACGTCCCCGGGCAGCTCACGATCGATCCGAGCTCCTGCTCCTGCTGGTCCACTGTCTGTCCGTCGCTCACCAGGTCGAGCGTGAACGTGTCGTTGCCGGCGGCCTTCTTGAAGCCGATCCAGACCCACATCGTCGGCTGGCTGATGGTGCTGCCGTCGACCTTGCACCCGTCGAAGTCCATGGCCTTGGTGGCGCAGGGCTGGACCGTGATCTCGGCACCATCGGGGAACGCGACCGGGCCATCCGTCGGCTCGGGCGTTGAGCTCGCCTCTGCACCGGAGGACGTCGGCTCGAGCGAGGGTGCGGTGCTCCCAGGAACGCTCTGGCTGGCGGTCGGGGTCGCCGATGTCTCCGCCACGCCGCCGGAGCCCAGGATGCCGGCCAGGCCCGCTCCCACGGCGAGTGCCAGGATGGCGAGCACCACGAAGCCGATGACCGGCAGCAGGTTCGACCCGCCGCGCCGCGGCTCGGCGTCGCCCGCTTCGTCGTACGGATACCCCTCGTCCGGCTCGGCGTATTGGTCGCCGTCGTCCGCCGCCGCCTCCCACGACTCGTCGTCGGCAGCAAAGCCCGCGCGATCGTCGACGGGCGGTGGCGGCGGCGGAACCACCGGTGCGCGGTCGAAGTCCGGCGCGGTGTTGTCGACCCGGCCGATCGGCTCGGTCGATTCGCGCATCGCCCGCGCGTCCTCGGGCGCCGGCTCGAAGGGAACGTAGCCCGAGGCCGATGCCGCCGCATCATCGGGCGGTGTTCCGCGCCGCAGGCGCCCCTCGCCGGGACGGCGCTGGCGGATCCGGGCGTCGAGCTCCTGCCGGTCCATGCCGCGTGGCCGTGCCTGCGTCGAGGACGGGATGGCGGCGCCGCACTGCGTGCAAAAGGCGGCCATCGGCGTCGGTCGATGACAGGTGGGGCAACGGATCTGGCCAGGCTTGGGGGTCGGCATCAGCCGCCCATTGTGCATGGGGGCCCGCCATCCGCCAACCGGGGTCACGCATAGAATGGCGCGCCGCAGCCGAGGTCGCAGGGTGCCGCCGTCTCGCTTCCCCTACCGCCGCGTGAACGTGGTGGGCACCAGCTCGGCGGGGAAGACCACCTTTGCCCGCAAGCTGGCAACCCGGCTGGGCGTGCCGCACGTCGAGCTGGATGCGCTGCACTGGGGACCGAACTGGACCGAGGCCGAGCCGGCGGTGATGCGCCAACGCACGGCGGACGCCATCGCCGGCGACGGCTGGGTGGTCGACGGCAACTACTCTGTCGTCCGTGACCTGGTCTGGGCGCGGGCCGAGGCGGTGATCTGGCTCGACTTCCCGCTGCGGACGGTCTTGTGGCGATACGCCGGGCGCACCCGCCGGCGAATCGCGACTGGCGAGGAGCTGTGGCCGGGGACCGGCAACCGGGAGGCGCTTGGTCGCAACGTCATCGGCCGCGAAAGCCTCCTGTGGTGGATCCTCGGCACCTACCGTCGCCGGCGGCGAGAGTATCCCGAGCGCCTGGCGGCGCATCCCCGGCTCCATGCGGTCCGCCTCCGCTCACCGGCGGAGGCCGACCGCTGGTTGGCTGAACTGCAGCGGGGCGCCGACCGCTAGGCGCCGGGGCGCTTCCACTCGCTGCCGTCGGCGAAGCGCTCGCGCTTCCAGATCGGCAACCGCTGCTTGATGGCCTCGATGATGTGGCGGCTGGCCGCGTAGGCCTCCGCCCGGTGCGGGGTGGCGGTCACGATGGCCACCGCCGCTTCGCCGAGCGGCACCAGCCCGGTGCGATGCATCACGGCCACCGACGCGCCCCAGCGCTGCTCCGCCTCGGCGGCAATCTCGGCCAGGACGCCGGTGGCCATCTCGGCGTAGGCCTCGTAGTCCAGCTCCAGCACCGCGCGGCCATCGTCGGCGGTGTCGCGAGCACGCCCGACGAAGGTGACGATCGCGCCGTCGCCGGAGCGCGCAACCGATGCCTCGAGCTCGGCCACGTCGATCGGCATGTCGGTGATGCGGATCAGCGAAGCGCCGCCGCTCACCGGGGGCAGGAAGGCGACCTCGTCACCGTCGGCCAGCCGCACATCCCAGCCTGCGTAGCTCCCGTTGTGGGCGCCGCGCACGTACGGGCGATGCGGCTCGACGGCCGGGTAGCGCGACGCGAGGGCAGCCCACGCATCGGCCATGCTTGCCCCATCCGCCAGGTCGACCTCCAGCCGGTCGGCAGAGAGCTCCCGCAGCATGGCGAAGGTGCGCAGCGTGACTCGCATCGGCGTTAGACCGGCACTCCGGTGAGGTAGGTGATGCTGGCGCCGGCGATGGAGCCGGCGATGATGAAGGCCAGGCCGATGTAGAGCAGCCCGGTGCTGGCCTGCAGGGACGCCGCGCGGCTGGCGAGCATGGCCAGCACGGTGATGCCGATGGGCAGCACGATCCCGACCGCCAGGCGCAGCCAGGTCAGCGGACCGATGGGCCCGCCCAGCGGGCCGGGGCTGACCGCGAGTACCGCGGTCGCGAACGCCACACCCTGCACGACCAGCGCGGCCAGCAGCAGCCACATCATTCGGCGCAGCGGCGTCGGCGACAGCTTGGGCGTGACCAGGTACCAGTGGCCGAGCAGCATGGCGGCGTTCACCGCGCCGAGCGCCAGCGCCGCGAGCACGAGCTGGACGCTGAACAGCAGCGGGCTCAGCGTCGCGCCGCCGGCGGCGAGGGTCGCCAGGGCCAGCATCCCCACCACGCCGCCGCCGATCGCCAGCAGGCTGCGCCGCAGACCGAGGATCGACGCGGCCAGGTACGCGACGGCCACCAGCGCGAAGGCGATCACCAGGAGGCGCCGAGTGCCGGCCGTCGTCTCCACCGCCGCGGCCGCGGGGAGGTTCAGCTCGCTGACCAGCAGGATGGCGGCAAAGGCGACCAGCAGCCAGGCCATGAATAGCCGGTAGCCCCGGGTCGTGCCGCCGAGCAGCTCGGTCAGCCCCACCACGAGCAGCGTGCCGGCGCTCAGGGCGGTCCAGAAGATCCAGTTGACGAAGGGAAGCGCCTCGAGCGACACGTTCAGGACGGCGCGAGGCTGCCGGTCAGGCCGATCTCCACCCAGCCCTCGGCGGTGACCCGCACCGGGTGGGTCTCCACCGGCTCGGTGGCCGGCGGCACCACCGCCGCGCCGGTGCGGACGTCGAAACAGCCGCCGTGCCAGGCGCAGACCAGCACCTCGTCGCGCGGGTCGAAGCCCGCCTCGGTCAGCGGGAAGTCCTGATGGGTGCAGTTGTTCTGGACCGCGAAGAACTCGCCGGCGTGGCGCACCAGGACCACCGGCGTGCCGTCGATCTGGACGGGCAGCAGCTCACCGTCGCGCAGCTCGTCGCGCTGGAGGATGCGCGCCCAGCGGACGCGCGGGGCAACCCCGGGCAGGGCGGCGGCATCGGTCATTGGCGCTAGAGGGGTCGCGCGAAGGCGAGCAGCCGCAGCTCGGTCATGTCCTCGATCGAGTAGCGCAGCCCCTCGCGACCGAGGCCCGAATCCTTGACCCCGCCGTACGGCATCTGGTCGACGCGCCAGGTCGGCACGTCATTGACGATGATGCCGCCCACCTCCAACTCGTCATGGGCCGCCAGCGTGCGTTCCAGATCGTTGGTGAACACACCGCACTGCAAGCCGAAGGCGGAGTCGTTGATCTCGCGCAGTGCGGCGGCGAAGTCCGGCACGCGAAACAGGTTCACCACCGGCGCGAAGACCTCCTCTCCGCAGACCCGTGCCTCCTTCGGCACGTCGACGAGCACGGTGGCCGGGTAGAAGAGGCCGTCCGGCTCGCCGCCGGCCAGTGCCCGGGCGCCCAGCTGCAGCGCCTCCTGGACCCAGTCGTGCGTGCGGCGCACCGCCTTGTCGTCCACCATCGGCCCCAGGTCTGTCGCCGGATCGAGCGGGCTGCCGACGTGGAGCGCCTTCACCTTGTCGACGAAGCGCGCGGCGAAGTCGTCGAAGATCTGGTCCGCGACGTAGATGCGCTGCACGCTGATGCACACCTGGCCGGCATAGGCAAACGAACCGAACACCAGGCGGCTCACCGCCCAGTCGAGGTCGGCGGTCTCGTCGACGATGGCGCCGGCATTGCCACCGAGCTCGAGCACGACCTTCTTCTTGCCGGCCTCGGCCTTCATCTTCCAGCCGACGCTCGGCGAGCCGGTGAAGCTCAGCAGCTTGTAGCGGTCGTCGCTGACCAGCGCGTCACCGGTGGGCCGATCCATGGGCAGGATGCTGACCGCGCCGTCGGGCAGATCGGTCTGGTCGAGGTATTCGGCGATGCGCAGCATCACCAGCGGATCCTTGGACGGCGGCTTGAGCACGATGCTGCAGCCGGCCGCGATTGCCGGGGCGACCTTGTGCGCGGCCAGGTTCAGCGGGAAGTTGAAGGGGCTGATGCCTGCCACCGGGCCGATGGGATAGCGCCGCACGATGCCGCTCCGGCCGCGGTTGGCAGCGTTCCAGTCCAGCGGCAGCCACTCCCCGTTGATCCGCAGCGCTTCCTCCGCGGCGGTGCGGAAGGTCATTGCCGCCCGGCCGACCTCGCCCCGCGCGTCCTTGATGGGCTTCCCCGACTCGCGGGTCAGCAGCTCGGCCAGCTCGTCGGCGTCGCGGGCGATGCAGTCGGCCACGTGCGCCAGCGCGTCCCGGCGCTCGTAGCTCGCCAGGCGACGGGTCTTGGCAAAGGCCGCCACCGCGGCCGTCGTGGCGCGCTCCAGCTCGACGGGTCCGGCCTGCCAGGTGGTGGCGACCAGGTCGCCGGTCGCCGGATCACGGACCTCGAGCGGCGAGCCGGCCTCGACGAACTCGCCGGCGAGATAGATGGGGACGGTGGGCGCGCCGACCTCGGTGGACATGGGCCGATTCTAGCGCCGCCGCGGCATCGGCTCGAAAGGGTTGACCTTGCAGTCACTGTAGGGTTTAGGCTGCAGGCCGATGAACATCTCCATGCTCGCGCGGCTGGCCGGCATCTCCCCCTCCGGGGTGCGCTGGTACGAGTCGGCCGGCATCCTGCCGCCACCGCCGCGCGGCGCGAATGGCTACCGCCGCTACACCGACGCCGATGTCTCCCGCCTGAAGCTGGTGCTCACCCTGCGGCGGCTGGGTCTGGCGCCCGCCGAGGCCGGGCAGCTGGCAGAGCGCTGCCTCGACGGCGGAGCGCTGGACGAGGGCCTCGCGGCGGCCCTTGGCGAGCAGCGGCGGCGCATCGCCGAGCAGCGGGAGGAGCTCGAGCGGCTGGAAATCGAGCTCGTCGACCTGGAGACCACCATCGATGCCGCGCGACCGAGCGGCGAGCGGGTCGGGCGGTTCGGACGGCCGATCGGCGTGCTCTTCGTCTGCAACGGCAACTCGGCGCGCAGCCAGATGGGCGAGGCGCTGCTCGGTCGTTTCGGCGGTGAGGGCTTCCGGCCCATGTCCGGCGGCACGCGCCCGAAGAGCGTTCATCCGCTCACGATTCGCGTCCTGGCCGAGCTCGGCATCGACTGGAGCGCGGCGCGCGCCAAGCCGGTGACGGAGCTCCTGCACGAGCCGCTGGACTACGTCATCACCCTCTCGAACGCGGCCCGCGAGGAGTGCCCCGCCATCCCGGGACCACACAGCTCCCTGCACTGGCACCTGGACGACCCGGCCGCGGTCGAGGGCAGCGACGAGGAGTGCCTGGCCGCGTTCCGTGCCACGCGCACCGAACTGTCGGTGCGGCTTCGTCCCTTCATCGAGATCGCGCGGCGAACGGCCGGGCACCTGCCAGCCGTCGAATCGCCTGGCCCGCGCGCCACACCACGAGGAGCACGGGAATGAAGTTCGGTGTCGTCATCTCGTTCGGAAAGGCCAGGGAGTACGTCGCCATGGCGCAGGACGCCGAGGCGGCTGGGTGGGACGGCGTCTTCGCCTGGGACGACATCTCGGTCGAGCGCGATGGCGTCTACGACCCGTGGGTCGTGCTGGGGGCGATGGCCGCGGTGACGGAGCGCGTGAGGCTGGGTGCCATGGTCTTCTCGCTGGCGCGACGCCGGCCCTGGAAGGTGGCGCGGGAGAGCAGCACGCTCGACAACGTCTCCAACGGCCGCCTGGTGGTGCCGGTCGGGCTGGGTGGGACCTGGGATGGCGGCTACTCCCGGGTCAGCACGGACGATCCGTCACGCCGCGTGCGTGCCGAGAAGCTCGACGAGTGCCTGGCGATCCTGGACCTGGCGTGGTCGGGTAAGACGGTGAGCTACGAGGGCGAGCACTACTGGATGCACGACCTGCGCTTTGACCCGCCGGTGCAGCGGCCTCGCATTCCGATCTGGCCGGTCGGCGCCTGGCCCTACCCCAGGTCGCTGCGTCGCGCCGCCCGCTGGGACGGCATCGTGGTCTCGGACAAGTCCGGCGCGAGCGAGGACGAAAAGGGAACACCTGAGGTCGTCGCCGGCGTGGCCGCCTGGATGGCGGAGCACCGCGACGCCAATCGGCCTTTCGACATCGTGATCGAGGGCATCACGTCCGGCACCGACCACGCGGCCGACCGCGCCCAGCTCGAGCCGATGGCCGACGCGGGCGCGACCTGGTTCATCGAGAGCCGATGGGAGGACGACCAATCGGCCGACACGGTCCGCGAGCGCATCCGCCGCGGTCCACCCCGCCTGTAGCAGAGAGGAGAAGAGCCATGCTGCCGTACGACGAGCCACTGACCAGGCGAGACCCCGGGCCGCGGGTCATCCCGGAGCCGCCGCGTCGGGGCGAGGCCGGCGGAGAGCCCTGCGCGATCTGCGAGGGCGACACCACCAACGCGGTCTGGTCCGACGAGCACTTCACCCTCCATCCGCCGGTCAACGGCAGCCTGCCGGGAACCGTCTGGCTGGCCAGCCGCGCGCACGTCGACTCGTTCAAGGACCTGCCGCCGGAGGTCGCTGCCGCCTTCGCCCCGCTCGCCGGCCGCATCGAGCAGGCGATCTTGGCGCGCGGTGACGTTGGCCGCGTCCACGTCTACCGCTGGGGCGACGGAGGGGCGCATTTTCACGTCTGGTTCATCCCTCGACCGCTCGGCATGCTGGAGGCGAAGAACCACATGCTGCCGCTCTGGGAGGACGTGCTGCCGGTCGTCCCGGATGATCAGCTGGCCGAGGCCGCACGCCGGGTGGCTGCCGCGCTGTGACCGCTCCCGCGGTGCTGGCTCGCCGGCTGGGGACCGGCGACGCCGTGGTCATCGGCCTGGGCTCGATGATCGGCGCCGGCGTCTTCTCCGCGTGGGCGCCGGCGGCGGCGGCCGCCGCCGGCGGGCTGGTCATTGGGCTGCTGATCGCCGCCGCCGTGGCGTACTGCAACGCCGTCGCCTCGGCGCAGCTGGCCGCGCAATACCCGACCTCGGGCGGAACGTACGTCTATGGCCGGGAACGGCTGGGGCCGATCTGGGGCTTCGCGGCCGGCTGGGGCTTCGTCATCGGCAAGACGGCGTCCAGCGCGGCCATGGCTCTGACCTTCGGCGCCTACGTGGTGCCGCAGCCGGGTCCCGCCCAGCGCCTGCTGGCACTGGCGGCCGTGGTGGCGCTGACGGCCGTGAACTACCGCGGCATCACCCGCACCGCCGGACTGGCGCGGGTCCTGGTCTTCCTCTCCCTGGCCGCGCTGCTGACGTTCGTGGTGATCACCACGCTGGGCGTCGCACGCGGGGATGCGGCGCCAGCCTCTCCCCTGGCCACGAGCCCGTACGGCGTGCTCCAATCGGCCGGCCTCCTGTTCTTCGCCTTCGCCGGCTACGCCCGCATCGCCACCCTGGGCGAGGAGGTCCGTGATCCGGCCAGGACGATCCCGCGGGCCATCCCGCTGGCGCTGGGCATCACCGTGGCCGTGTACCTCGCCGTCGGCCTGGCCGCGCTGGCTGCCGCTGGCCCAGCGACTCTCGCGGCCAGCACGCGTCCGCTGGCCGCGGCGGTGGAGGCGGTGCATGCCGGCTGGGTGCTCCCCGTGGTGCAGGCCGGGGCCGTGGTGGCGAGCCTCGGGGCGCTGCTGGCGCTGATCGCCGGCATTGGCCGCACGACACTGGCCATGGCGCGCAACGGCGACCTGCCGCGCTGGCTCGCCTCGGTGCATCCGGAGTACCGCGTTCCGGACCACGCGGAGCTCGCCCTGGCCGTGGCCATCGGCGGGCTGGTGGTCATGACCGACTTGCGCGGAGCCATCGGCTTCTCGTCGTTCGGCGTGCTCATCTACTACGCCATCGCCAACGCCGCGGCATTCACCCAGGAGGCACCGCGCCGACGCTGGCCAAGGGCGCTCAACGTCGTCGGCCTGGTCGGCTGCCTGGTCCTGGTGCTGACGCTCCCCGTCCAGGCCGTGGTGGCGGGGGTGGTGATGTTCGCGATCGGGCTCGCCGGACGCGAGGTCGTTGGACGCCTGGGTCGGGGAGCGGTGCCCTCCTGAGCAGGAACGGCGAGCGGCCGATACCATCGGGCGCGCATGGACTCGGTCTACCTGGCGCTCGAAATCGGCGCCACGATCTTCTTCCTGGGCGCATTGCTGGCCGCCGCGCGACGAGGGCGGCTGCCGGCCCTCGAGCTCGTCTCCGCCGCGGCGTTCGGCGTCCTGCTGGAGGAGGGCGACCAGCTCATCTTCCAGACCTACCACTACAACCCGTCGTGGACGCTCGTCATCGACCGGGCACCGGTCGTGATCGGCCTCACCTGGGCGCTGATCATCGCCGGCGCCATGCGCATGACCGATGCGCTCGGCGTGCGCCGCCGGTACGCGCCAATCGTCGACAGCCTGCTGGCCATCATGCTCGACCTGTCGTTCGACGCCATCGCCATCCGGATGGGCCTGTGGACCTGGCGCGGCATCACGCCGACCGATGGCTGGTTCGGGGTGCCGTGGGGCAACTTCTACGCCTGGCTGTTCGTCACGGTCGGGTTCAGCCTGGTCACCCGCTGGCTGCGGGACGCGGCACGCGGCCGGCGCGCGGTCGAGTGGCTGCAGCTGCTGGTGCCCCTGCCCGCCTTCGCCCTGCTGCTGGTGGGCCTGATGCCGTTCATCGCCGTCAAGCCGCTGATCGACGATGCCCCCGGCGGCGGTGGCGTCCCGTTCCTGGTCACTCTGGCGGCGTTCGCGCTGATCAGCGGCTGGGCGATCTTCGGGCCCGATCGTGCGCGGCCGAACGGCGAACGGATGGCAATCCTGGACCTGCGGCTGGCCGGGCTGACCCGGGTGGCGATCCACTGCTACTTCCTCGGCGCGCTGTTGGTGATGGGGCTGGCCACCCAGCTACCGGTGCTGCTCGCCGTTGCGCTGCTGCTGCTGGCGGCCGAAGTGCCGCTGAGCCTGCTGGTGGCACGCCGCCACGAGCGGCACGAGCGCACGCGGGCGACCGGGCAGATGGAGCTCGGCTCGGCCGAGCCGGCGCGCTGAGGTGGCGCCGATCGACTGGGATGTCGCGACCGACGCCTGCGT
>DASSNX010000165.1:0-2315 GCA_035701185.1 Candidatus Limnocylindria bacterium | reverse complement strand
ACCGGCGGGTTGGCCTGGTCGCCGATGACGCTCACGTCGTTGTCCGCGTTCTGGTCGCCGTCGAGGTAGCGGAACTGCCACTGCCACTGGAAGCCGTCGACCTCGATGTCCACGCCGCCCTTCGACGGATCGGACTTGGCTTCGACGGTGGCCAGCGTGGCGATGGAGAGCGCGAACAGGACGAGCACGATGACCGTCGGGATGGCGGTCCAGATGATCTCCACCAGCGTGTTGCCGTGGGTCTGTGCCGGCAGCCGGTCGTCGCGGCGGCGGTAGCGGATGATCGCGTAGACGATGAAGCCCTCCACGCCCAGGAAGACGATCACCGCCATCACGAAGACGATGTTGTAGAGCGTGAACACCGACTTGGCGGCCTCCGTCTCCGGCTCGGGCGGGATCATTCCGCAGCCGGCGAGGACGCCGATCAGCAGCAGCGGGAGGCCGGCGCGGACGAAGAAGGACCGCAACCGGGATCGGGCCGCAGGCAGTTGCATCAGCTCGTCTCGAGGCTCCTCAGGGTTTCGGGGCGTCCATCCAGCGCGGGGCTGGTGGCGGCACGGCCCGTATTGTACCGATCACGTCGCGCCGAGCGCCGCAGCCGCAACCGACGGACAATCAGCCACGTGACTCTCCCCTCGGCCCGACGCCTGATGGTGGCTGCCGCGGCCGCAGCCGCGACCGCGCTGCTCACCGCGCTGCCGGCCCTGGCCCACGGCGACGAGGCACCGGCGCCCGAGCTGCCTGGCGTCCTGCTGGCCTGGCGGCTTGACCCGATCCCCATCATCGGCGTCGTGCTGGCGGCGGCTGCCTACCTGTGGGCCGTGCGCCACGTCGCCGCCCATCACCCGCAGAACCGGCCGCGCGGCTGGCGCACCGCGGCCTTCCTGGCAGGCCTGGCGGCCATCCTGCTGGCCCTCGTCTCCCCGATCGAGGCGTACGAGGGGCAGCTGTTCAGCGTGCACATGGTCCAGCACATGCTGCTGGAGCTGGTCGCCGCCCCGCTGCTGCTGCTGGGAGCACCGACCACGCTGGCGCTGCGGGCCGCATCGGCCTCCTGGCGGCGACGCCTGCTGTGGCTGCTGCACAGCCCGCTCGTGGCGCTGCTCACCTTCCCGCTGCTGACCTGGATCCTGTTCGCGGCCGTGAACTGGGGCTGGCACTTCAGCACGCTGTACGACCAGGCCCTGGAGAACGAGGCGCTGCACTACTTCGAGCACGCCACCTTCCTGGTCGCCGCGCTGCTCTTCTGGTGGCCAGTGGTCGGCGCCGACCCCGGCCGATGGCGCCTGCCCTACCCGGTCCGCCTCTTCTACCTCTTCCTGGCCATGCCGCAGAACTCGTTCCTGGGGGTGGCGCTGATGAGCGCCGGCGGCGTCCTCTACCCACACTACGCCAGCAACCTGCGCGACTGGGGACCCAGCGTGATGGCCGATCAGGGCCTGGGCGGGATCCTGATGTGGGTCTTCGGCGACATCGTGTTCCTGGTCGCCATGGGCGGCGTGGTCGCCGCCTGGGTCCGCTACGAGGACCGCCGGACCGCGCGTCTGGACGCACGGCTGGACGCCGAGCAGGCCGCCCGCGAGCGCCGCGCGGCCGGCTGACGCTCAGACGGTGAGGCGCACCAGGCTGTCCAGGGCCACCGCCGCGAACAGCAGCGTCAGGTAGGTGATGGAGTACCGGAAGAGGCCGATGGCGGCGCGCCCGTCGGCCACGTTGCGCAGGACCCGCAGCGCGAACCAGACGAAGGCTGCTCCCAGCAGCAGGGCGCTGGCCAGGTAGATGAGCCCCATGTTGGCGGCCGGGAAGAGCAGCAGGCTGACGGCGACGAGCAGCAGGGTGTAGAGCACGATCTGGCGAGCCGTCTCCGCCTCGCCGCGGACGACCGGCAGCATCGGCACCTTGGCCGCGGCGTAGTCGCCCTTGTAGCGCAGCGCCAGCGCCCAGAAGTGGGGCGGTGTCCAGTAGAAGACGATGCCGAACAGCACCAGCGCCGGGATCCCGACCGAGCCGGTCACCGCGGCCCAGGCCACCAGCACCGGCACGCAGCCGGCGGCGCCGCCGATGACGATGTTCTGCGGCGTGCTGCGTTTCAGCCACAGCGTGTAGACGAAGACATAGAAGGCGATGGCGCTCGCCGACAGGGCCGCGGCCAGCAGGTTGACGGTGAGCGTCAGCCACGCGAAGGAGACGACGCTCAGGGCAATCCCGAAAAAGAGCGCGTTCTGCGGCGTCACGGCGTGGCGCGGCAGCGGCCGGTGGCGGGTGCGGCGCATGACGTCGTCGATGTCGCGGTCGACGTACTGGTTGATGGCATT
>DASSNX010000164.1:0-5520 GCA_035701185.1 Candidatus Limnocylindria bacterium | reverse complement strand
GGCAGAGGCTCGACCCGAGTCGGCGGTGGTGCGCATCAAGCGCTTCGACATGGTGCCGATGTTCGAGGAGGACGCCATCGCCCAGATGAACGAGCTGGGCCACGAGTTCTTCGTCTTCCTGAACGCGGAGAACGAGCGGATCTGCGTGATCTACCGTCGCAACGACGGGACGTACGGGTTGATCGAGCCGGTGGTCGGCTCCGGCGGCTGAGGGGGCCTCAGCCGAGGAGCATCGGCAGCGCGAGGAGCGCCGCCACCGTGACGAGCAGGGCCACGAAGAAAACGAGCAGGCCGATCGTCAGCCAGTCGACGGACGAGCGACCAGCAGCAGGGTCGCGCTCGTCGGATTCGGTGGCCACGCGCGCACGCTACCACTCCGGGAAATGGCGACGGGGCCTCCTGTGCTGAGGAGACCCCGCCACGCCGGAGGAGGACCTCCGGTATAGGCGGCGCTGGTACGAATGTCATCCCCGCGGCTGGGTGGCACGGAGGGGTCTGCGGCGGCGGGGTGCGGTGCGGGGCAAGAAGCGACGTTGACGGAGCGCACCCGCGTCATGGCGTGGGCGGCGTGATAGCGTTCGGCCTCGCATGCCACCCAAAGAGCCTCGCCGACGCCTGGTCTGGCCGGCCGGTGCGCCGCGCGTCGGCGTCCATCTCGGCGTGCGGCGCGGGCTGCTGCCGGCGGCACGGCGCGCACGGCAGATCGGCGCCACCGCCCTCCAGATCTTCAGCGACAACCCCACCGCCTGGCGGCGGCGCAGCGAGCCGCCGGCGAAGGCCGCGCAGTTCATCGAGTACGCCCATACAAACGGCATCGCCCCCATCGCCATTCACGCCAGCTACCTCATCAACCTGGCCGGCAGCGCCGAGCCGTTTGCGACCCAGAGCCGCGCCAACCTGATCCATGAGCTGCAGCACGCGCCGGAGTACGGCGCGACGCTGGTCAACACGCACATCGGCTCCCACCGGGGTGGCGGGCACGCGGAAGGCATCAGGCGCATCGTCGACAACGTGAGCGCCGCGCTGGCCGTGGTTCCGCCGACGGTCACGCTGGTCCTCGAGAACTCGTCGGGCGGCGGCGACAACATCGGCTCACGCCTGGAAGACCTGGCGGCCATCCAGGAGGGCATTCCCGCCGAGCAGAGCCAACAGCTGGCGTTCTGCCTGGACACGGCGCACCTGTGGGGCGCCGGCTATGACATCGGCTCGGTGGATGGCGCACGGGCGGTCATCGACCGCTTCGCGCATCTGCTGGGGATCGAGCGGCTCAGGCTGGTCCACCTGAATGACTCGCGCTCCGAGCTCGGGTCACGCAACGACCGGCACGAGCACGTGGGCGCGGGACGCATCGGCCCAGTGGGACTGGGTGCCTTCATCCGCGACCCGCGGTTGGCCACCGTCACCTTCATGCTGGAGACGCCGGGCGTCGACGAGGGCTACGACGCGGTCAACCTGCGCCGGGCGCTGCAGCTGTACCAGGGAGCGGAGACGCTGCCGGAGCTGCCGCCAAAGGCCTTCCGGCTCAGCCGGAAGTCAACTCGGGCCGGCCCGCGCCGGGTCCAGTAGGAGGGTCAGGAGGAGCGGGCGCCCACCGTGTAGCGCTCGTTGGCACCGCTGCCCGAACCGCCGCTGCCGTTGGGCGTGCCCGGCGTGCCGTTGTTGCGCTGGCGACGCGAGCGAACGCCAATGTAGGCCTGCATCAGCTCCCGCACATCGGCCTCGGTCAGGACGTCGTCACCACGCAGCGCGTACTCGACGCGGGCGGTCGGCAGCTGCTGGCGGGCCTGGAGGCTGGCGAAATACGCCGGTCCCTCGGCCTCGTCATGGATCTCACGCAGCCCGCGGGCCAGCTTGGTGGCAGTGCCCAGCGACGGCATGCGATCGCCCTTGATCAGCCGGGAGATGGTCGAATGATCCACCCCGGACTGCAGCGCCAGCTGGCGCTGGCTCATCTTCTTTTCCCTGAGCTGGCCTCGGAGCCAGCTGTTGAAGGACCGCGGCGTCTGGAGCGTCATGCGGCTCATTCCGTGCACTCGGCGCCCTCCGAAATGGAGCTTCGGTGGTGCGTGCGAGCAACCGAAGAATCGCAGTCAGCCCATGGCCGGCCAATGACCCAAAGGTACCGATACTCAGGCGGGAGTTGGCCTCCCGCTGGAAACCCCGTGCGCTCTGCGAACCATGCCCGAGAAGGCATACACCACTCCCCCGATGACGATCACGCTGAGCGTGCTGAGCAGGAAATCGGTGATCGCCACCGCCGTGCCGGCCTCGGTCGACACGCCATATAGCGTAAGCACCCCCACAATCCCCGCCTGCACGAAGCCGATGCCTGCCGGCGTGAGCGGCACCACCGTGAGCAGCGAGGCCGCGAGCGCTACGAAGATCGTGGAGCTGATGCCCAGGTTCAGGGTCGGCAGGTCCATGGCCTGCAGGTTCAGCGAGCGGATGACGAAGTAGACCCGCACCCCCTCCAGGATCCAGACCGCGCCGGTGATGACGCCCACCTGGAGCAGCAGCATCGGCTTGAGGGCGCTGGTGCTGCCCTCGTGGAAGCGCTCCCACAGCTCCGCCACCTTGGCGGGCAGGAAGCGTGCCACCCGATGGCCCTGGAAGCGCAGCAGGACCAGGAAGATCACTAGCACGGCGGCCACCACGAATCCCGCCAGGAACAGCGTGTCGACCTGCGGGTTGTTGCGGTTGCGGAAGCTCCAGAAGCCCGCCGCCAGGGCCAGGGCGAAGATGACGACGACGTCGGTGATGCGCTCCAGGAAGATCGTGCCCACCGTGCGCGAGATGGAGGCGCCGTAGTTGCCGCGCAGCAGGTAGGCGCGGTACAGGTCGCCCAGCTTGGCCGGCACCACGCAGTTCACGAACCACGACAGGAACAGGATCTCGGTGGCTGCCGGGTACGGCACGGGACTGCCTACGCGCCGCAGGATCAGCCACCAGCGCAGGCTGCGGAGCGGGAAGGTGAGGTAGTAGGCCAGCAGGCCGATGAACAGCAGCCCCACGTGCGCCGTGCTGACCAGCTGCCAGGTGCGCCCGAAGTCCACGTTGAGGACGACCCGGAACAGCAGGACGACGATCAGGATGGCGAAGGCCAGGCCGCCGATGGTCCGCCAGTTCAGGAAGCGGCGGCTGAGCGAGACCTCCGACTCGGCGATCGTCTCCTCGACCGGCGCGTCCAGGAACTCGCCGGGCTCGTAGTAGGAGTGGCCGTGCTCGTGCGGCCCGTGCGGGTGCTCCGGCGCGTGGTGATCGGCGGCCGCCTCATGCTTCGGCGCCGGACCCTCAGCCTCGGTCACCGGACTCCTCCGGATCGTGGCGCTTCGGCAGCTCCTCGGGCGCCGGCCGCTCGATCGGCTTCTCCTCGGCCTGCGCTGCCGGTTCCGGACCCAGGACCGGGGCCGCGGCCGTCTCGCGGCCGAGCCAGCGACGGACGATGTTGCTCCACACCGCCCAGCGGGTGGTGAGGTGGATCAGGACCGTGGAGCGGCTGCCCTGCCACTCGTTGGCCGGCAGGGCGGCGCGCAGCTCGTCGGCGGTCGTAAAGGCCGGCAGCGCGTTGAAGCTCATCGCGATCTCGAACGACGAGTGGCTGTCCGAGGCGGCGATCCCAGGGACGCCGTAGCGGGCGGCGAGCTCGGCCGCGGCCAGGTTGTGGCGCTGGAAGGTCACGCGGCTGTTGAAGACCTCCATCATGTCGACCTTGCCCGCCTCGAGCAGCCGCAACAGCGGCTCCTCGCGGATGTGCGAGGCCCGGAACGGGTCGTACGGGTGCGGGATGGAGACCAGGCCGCCCTGCGCGTGGATGGCATCGGCCGTCTCATCGGCTGACAGTCCGCGCGGGATGGTGTGCTCCAGGAAGATGCCCACCACCTCGCCGTCGGCGGTCGAGACCTCCTCACCCAGGATGACGGTCAGCTCCTCCTCCAGGCCCAGCTCGCGGACCTTGTCGCGCACCGCCAGCGCGCCCTCCACGTTGTTGTGGTTCGTCACCGCCACGTGGGTCAGGCCGCGCTGCAGGGCGAGGCGGATGAAGCGCTCCTCGCCCAGGATCGAGTCCCGGCTGAAGCGGGTGTGGATGTGGAAGTCGGCGAAGACCAATGCCTTGCGCGCCGGTCCGGTCCGCTCCAGTTCGGTGGCCTGCGTGACGCCGGCCCGGGCAGCGGCCGTCGGCGCCTGCGCCGTCACGACGTCACGAGCTGCTGACCAGGCTCTTGCGGAAGGTCCCGAAGTGCTCCAGGGCGAGGCCGGTGCCGACGGCGACCGAGTTCAGCGCGTTCTCCGCCACGTGGCACGGGATGCCGGTGACCTGGGTGAGCAGCGTGTCCAGGTTGCGCAGCAGCGACCCGCCGCCGGACATGACCATGCCCTTGTCGATGATGTCGCTGGACAGCTCCGGTGGTGTCTCCTCCAGCACGTTGCGCACGGCGGTGATCACCTGCTGCAGCGGCTGCTCGATGGCCTCGGTGATCTCCGTGGAGGTGATCGGGATCGTTCGCGGCAGGCCGGCGATCATGTCGCGGCCCTTGACCTCCATGGTCATCGGCTCATCCAGGGGCAACGCGGAGCCGATGGCGATCTTGACCTCTTCCGCGGTGCGGTCACCGATCATCAGGTTGTACTTGCGGCGGATGTAGTTGGCGATGGCCTCGTCGAAGCGGTTGCCACCGACCCGGACGCTCTGGCTGACGACGATGCCGCCCAGCGCGATGACGGCGATCTCGCTGGTGCCGCCGCCGATGTCGATCACCATGTTGCCGCTCGGCCCCGAGATGGGGACGTTGGAGCCGATGGCGGCCGCCAGCGGTTCCTCGATCAGGTAGGCGTCCTTCGCCCCCGCCTTCAGCGCCGCGTCCCGAACGGCCCGCTTCTCGACGCTCGTCACGCCGGACGGGACGCTGATCATCACCTCCGGCTTGAAGAAGCGGAAGCCACGGGCCACCTTGTCGATGACGTAGCGCAGCATCGCCTCGGTGATCAGGTAGTCGGCGATCACGCCGTCACGCATCGGCCGGATGGCCCGGACGTTGCCCGGCGTGCGGCCGATCATCTCGCGGGCCTCCTCGCCGACCGCCACCAGCCGATTGTCGTCGTCGCTGATGGCGACCACGCTCGGCTCGTTGAGCACCACGCCCTTGCCCTTGACGTAGACGAGGATGTTGGCCGTCCCGAGGTCGATGCCGATCTTCATGGGCGCGAACGTGCTCCTCCGAGCGGGTCTGCGGGGCGCCCGCAGTATACCGATGGCGGTGGCTACCATCGGCCCATGCCCGAGGGCGACACCATCTTCCGAACCGCCGCGGTCCTGCGTCGGGCGTTGCTGGGCGGCGTGGTGCGGCGGGCGCTGGCGCAGCCGGGACCAGGGTTGGCGCGCGTGCCGGACCTGTCGGTCCTCGTCGGGTCGACGATTGAGGCGGTGGAGTCGCGCGGCAAGCACCTGCTGGTCGGCTTCTCTTCCGGCGCGTGGCTGCGCACCCACATGCGCATGCGCGGGTCGTGGCACCGATATGCCCC
>DASSNX010000163.1:0-3179 GCA_035701185.1 Candidatus Limnocylindria bacterium | reverse complement strand
TGTTGCCTCTGGGTGCCTCCGCGCTCGGGTGCGGGCAGCGGCGCGATGCTAGCAGTGGCCCGGCGGTAAGGCGAGCATAAGTGCGACATAAGCGGCGGCCGCCATCCTTGAGCCGATGCGGGACCTGGAGCTCGGCCGGCTGGTCCGCGCCCTGCGCCGCCGCCGCGGTTGGCGGCAGCTCGATTGCGCCTCGCGTGCGGGCGTGCACCGGTCAACGTGGTCGAGGCTTGAGCGGGGCCATTTCGATCAGCTTTCCCTGGGTGCGATCCGGTCATGCCTGGCGGTTGTCGAGGTCCGACTCGACCTGCTGCCGCGATGGAGAGGCGCTGACCTCGATCGCCTGCTAGACGAGAACCATGCAACGTTGGCGAACACGCTCCATCGGCGCCTTGAATCCTGGGGTTGGACGGTGCGCGCCGAGGTGAGCTTTAACCACTACGGCGACCGCGGGCGGGTAGACCTTGTCGGGAGGCATGCGGCGACGGGCACGCTGCTCATCGTGGAGATCAAGACGGAGATCACCGACGTCCAGCAGGTGCTTGGTTCGCTCGACATCAAGCAGCGCCTGGCCGGCGTCGTGGCCCACGAGGCTGGTTGGGCACCGCCGACCCGGGTGGGCGTCCTCCTGTTGGTGGCGGAATCGACAACCAACCGCCGACGAGTCGAGCGTCTCGCACCACTTTTCGGCCGCTTCGGCCTCAGAGGCCGATCAGCGTTTGGGTGGTTGCGCCAGCCCGTTCAGGATGCTGAGCCGATGCTTGCGTTCGCAAAGTTGCCACCTGCGCATGGACGGCACCGTAGGCGACTCGCGCCGTCTCGAGTCCGGCTGCCCGCGCCAGAAGTGAGCGCGAGCGCCGCGGCGAACCTGCGCTGATGGGCAGCCGAACGCGCCTAAGGTGCCACTGATGAGCAACTGGTGACGATTTCCGCGAATCGGCATCTAACGTGCCGCTCATGAGCACGCGGCAACAGTGCCCGCCTGGTGCTCAGCGGCGGCTCGGCGTCAGGCGTCGATGCGGTGGATCTGCGCCCCCAGCGCCACGAGCTTGGCCTCGATTCGCTCGTACCCGCGGTCCACGTGCTCCACCCCGGAGATCACCGAGGTTTCCGCCGCGGCCAGCGCGGCGAGGACGAGCGTGGATCCCGCCCGCAGATCCGCGATCTGGACCTCGCGACCGTGGAGCGGCGTCGGGCCGGCGATGCACGCGTGCCGCTCATCCATGACCTCGATCACCGCCCCCATCTTGACCAGCTCCATGGTGTAGTCGAGGCGGTCCTCGTAGATGGTCTCGTGGATCGTGGAGTCGCCATCGGCCTGGGTCATGAGGACGGCCAGCGGGGCCTGGAGATCGGTGGCGAAACCGGGATACGGCGCCGTCTCGACGGCCGCCGGGCGGTAGCCAGGAGCGGAGCCGACGTGCAGGGAATCATCGGTTCGGTCGAAGGGGACGCCCATCTCGCCGAGGATGTCGAGGAAGGCCGACAGGTGGGAGGGATCGGCCCCGTGCATGGTGATGGAGCCGCCGGTCACGGCCGCGGCAATGGCGAAGGTGCCGGCCTCCAGGCGGTCGCCGATGACCCGGTGCTCGGCGCCACCCAGGCGCTCCACGCCCTCGACCTCCAGCCGATGCGGCGCGGTCCGCTCGATCCGCGCCCCCATGGCGCGGAGCATGGCGATCAGGTCGTCGGTCTCCGGCTCCTGCGCGGCGTTCTCGATCACCGTCGTGCCGCGGGCGAGGACGGCCGCCAGTAGCGCGTTCTCAGTGCCCATCACCGTGACGTACGGGAACGAGATGGTCGCCCCGCGCAGGCCGTCATGAGCACGGGCGAAGTAGTAGCCGTTCTTGTATTCGATCTCCGCCCCGAGCTGCTGCATGGCGGTGACGTGCAGGTCCACCGGCCGCCGCCCGATCCGGTCGCCGCCCGGGTTCGAGATGATCACCCGTCCGAAGCGGCTGAGCATGGGCCCCAGCATGATGAAGCTGGAGCGCGACTTCATGGCGGCCTCGAGGGGGACGAACGGCCAATCGGCCTGCCGGGCCTGGATGCGCAGGACGTCGTCGTCGAGGGCGCTGACCTCGAAGCCGATGTCGCACATCGTCTCGCGCATGATCTGCACGTCGCTGATGCGCGGCACGTTGTGGAGCGTCACCGGCTCATCGGTGAGCACCGCCGCCGCCATCAGCTTCAGCACGGCGTTCTTGGCGCCGGCGATCTGCACCTCGCCGTGCAGCGGCGCGCCCCCGGTGACCACGAACTTCTGCATGCGCCGCTGAGTCTACCCGTGGCCCGGGTCGCTGCGGCTAGCCCGGCCACGCCTCCTTCCACTCGTGGCCGCCGGTGTGGTGCCCGTCACAGAGACCCACCCGGCCGCCCATGTGGCGCGACGGCAGGTACGGCTGCATGCCGGCCTCGAACGGCGTCGGACCCTTGTTGCAGAGCATGTAGCGCCGCTCCCGGGCCCACTCATAGGCGTGGTCGGCCGAGCAGAAGACATAGCCCTTGGTGAAGTTGGCGGTTTCGCCCGGGCGTGGGTCGGAAGCAAGGCCGATGGGGCCCGCCTCGCGCACGATCTCGATCCGGATGGGCAGCTGCGGGGCCCGCAGGCCGCACTGGTCGCAGGTCTGCATCAGAAGCCGATGCTAACGCAGGTGGCGTTGTGTGCAGCTCGCCGCGGCTGCACCGACTTGCGGTTTGCGACGGAGAGTAGCGTTACGTACGCCAGACGCTCCGCCCAGCCTGCCGCCCACGCTCAACTCTCGGGCCGTGCGCGCTCCTGAGCGACGTAACGCTACGGGGATGCGCATACCGCAACTCGGCGGCGTTCTCTCCACGGAATGCTGCCCACGCACCGCATTCCGCGCCTGGCGGTGTCGCGGGTCGCGCGCCTAACCCCGCGACCGACGACGGGTGGCGATTCGCTCCCGCATCAGCGCGGTCTGCAGCGCGGCACGCACCCGGGCGATGTCCACCGGGTCCTTGACCTCGCCCAGCTCCTGCTCGGCGCGCTTGCGCGCCTCAACGGCCCGTGCCTCGTCGATCTCGTCGGAATGCTCCGCCAGGTCGGCCATGATAATGACCTTGTCCGGCCGCACCTCGACGAAGCCGCCGGAGATGAACATCAGCTGCTCGCTGCCGCCCTTCTTGATCTTCAGCTCGCCGATGCCCAGGGCGCTGAT
>DASSNX010000162.1:0-2685 GCA_035701185.1 Candidatus Limnocylindria bacterium | reverse complement strand
GAACCAAGGTCCGGGTTGCGGCTGGGACCCAGCGCGGGGCTATGGTCCCCGGCATGGAAGGATTGCCGGAGGCCCTCACCCTGGTCCTGGTCACCGCCGGGACGCTGGAATACGCGATCCTGATGCGCCATCGCGAGGAGCGTCGCATCAACGATCGGCTGGACGACCTGACCACCCGGCTCGCGCACCAGGCGCTGATGCGGCTGCGCCTGCTCGACCGGGCACGCCCAGCCCGGACGTGGGCCGCGTTCGGGACTCGCTTCCGTTAGCCGATGGCCGCGGTCGGCACTGGCCGCGGCCGCCTCATCGGCTCAGGATCGGCTGAGGGATCGACCTACCAGAGGGCCAGGCCGGTCAGCTCATCGGGCGTGCGCACCAGCTCGACGTCCGTCATCTCGCGGATCTGGACCTCGGCCACGAAGACGGTGCAGCCCGGCAGCAGGTGCCCGCCCAGCGTGCCGCCCTCGTGCTCGGCGAAGGTGGCATGCGCGTGGAGGAAGGGCTTTCCCTCGCGCATCGAGATGTTGCCGATGAAGCCGCTGATCTCGTGGTGGAACTCGCTGTTCAGCTCGATGTAGCGGTGCTCCGCCTGCTCGTAGTAGCCAAACGTGGCCTTCGTGACGGCTCCGACCAGGCTGACCCAGGCGGCCCGGATGTCCTCGGCCGCGCAGAAGGCCTCGATCTCCTCCACCAGGTCCGTCCCCGTCGCCAGCCGCCCGACATATACCCGCCCGGTCTCGGCCTTCCAGAAGCGAGATGCCACCGACGCTCCTCCTACTCGAAGTGCTTGAGGCTTTCCGTGATCGAGGTGGCCGCCGCCGCTCGCGCCGGATAGATGCCGGCCAGCGAAGCCACGCCGATGCCCAATAGCACGACGGCTGCCAGCAGCGCCCACGGGATGGCGAGGCCCGCCGCGAAGTCGCCCGGCGCGGCAACCGTCACGGTCACCCAGGCCACCAATGCGCCGATGGCCACGGCCGCCACGCCCCCCACGGCGCCGATGATCCCCGCCTCCGCCACGACCATCGCCTGCACCTGGCCGATGGTCATCCCGTGCGAGCGCAGAATGGCGATCTCGCGCCCGCGCTCGATCACGCCCACCGCCAGGGTGTTGACGATGCCCAGGGCGCCGATGACCACCGCCAGCAGGGCCAGCACATCGAACAGGCCGATCAGCCGGTCCAGCGAGCGCGACAGCTCGCTCGACAGGTCGCGGGCCGTCAGTGCCTGCGCCGAGAGGCTGCCGGCCACCTTGTCGACGCCGGCGGTGAACGCCGCCTCCGGCAGGGTGCCGTCCGGCTCGAGGGTCCAGAGGCTGGCCTGCGTCACTCCGAAGCGGTCCCGCGCATCGGCCAGGGAGATGAGAATGGCGCCGTCGGCGGTGCGGGTCGGCAGCGAGTACGAGACGATCCCGGCCACCCGGAACGACTGCGGGTCCGCGCTGGGCAGCGCCAGCTGGATCGTGTCGCCGACGCGGATTCCGTCACGATCCGCCGTTGCGCGTGGGACGAGCACCGCGCTACCCCGCCGCAGGGCCTCGAATGCGTTCGTGCGGCTGGCGTCCTCCATCAGCAGCGCGCCGGAGTCCTGGAAGGCGGTGGGGTTGATGCCTGCCACGTTGGCCTCGCGCCGCGTGTTCCCCACCACCTCGACCGCCGGAAACTCGACGACCGCCGACGCGCGCTTGATGCCGGGGATGCCGGCCATGGTCGGCCGGATGTTCTCGATCTCGTCGGGCGTGCCCAGGCGGATGGCATGGCCGCCGGGCAGGATGGAGTCGACCCAAACAGCGGCGGTCTGGCGCGCGGATCCCGACACGATGCCGAGTGAGACGACTGCAGCCAGGCCGATCACCAGCGCGCCGACCGTCAGCCCGGTGCGCACCGGATCGCGGCCCAGGTTCGCTCGGCCCAGGTAGCCTTGCGCCCCGAAGAACCGGGCGAATGGCCGGCCGACGACGCCCGCCAGCGGCTGCAGGAGGAGCGTGACGAGCACGACGCCACCGAGCAGCACGGCCACCGCGAGCAGCGCTCCGCCCAGCGACGCCTGGCCGCGCTGAAGCGGATAGAGCACCACCCCCACCGCCACGGCCAGGATGGCGAGGCCCGCCAGCCACGGGAGCCGCCCGCCGAGCGTCCGCCCGGGTTGTCGCGACGGCCGCAGCGCGTCCAGCGGGGAGAGGCGGGCCGCCGCGAGGGCGGGCACGACCGCGCCGGCCAAGGTGACCACCGCGCCGAGCCCGAAGGCCAGCGCCAGGGCGCCCAGGCTGAAGGGTGGCCCCCCGATCAATAGCGCCCGGGTCGATTCGAGGAACGCGATCATCACATTGGCGAGCAGCAGTCCTGCCGCGGCACCGAGCAGCCCACCGGCCACCGCCAGCGCGGCCCCCTGGCGCAGGAAGAGGCCCAGCACCTGGCGGGACGTCGTCCCGGCCGCGCGCAGCAGGCCGATCTCGCGTGTCCGCTCGGCGACGGTCATGGCCAGCGTGTTGGCGACCAGGAACGCCCCGACCGCCAGCGCGACCAGGCCGAACAGGAAGGCGAGTCCTGAGAACCCGGCCTGGGCGCGACCCAGCTGCTGCTCGGCATCCGCGAGCGTCTCGACCACGAACGGCTCGGTCATGCTCGCGTCCAGGGCGGCCTGGACATCGGCCTCGCGGCCAGGGGCCACCTGCAGGTCCACGTA
>DASSNX010000161.1:0-2790 GCA_035701185.1 Candidatus Limnocylindria bacterium | reverse complement strand
CTCGTCGCGCGGGTAGCGCGCCAGGTCCTCGCCCGGCCCGAACTGGGCGGGGTTGACGAAGAGGGACACCACCACCCCGTCGTCCGCGGCCCGCGAGGCGGCGAAGAGCGCCAGGTGCCCGGCATGGAAGGCACCCATGGTTGGCACCAGGCCGATCGACTGGCCGGCGGAACGTGCATCGGCGAGCGCTGCGCGCACCTCTGCGACGGTGCGGACCAGCCTCACGGACGGGTGGCCTCGGCCAGGGCGCGGTACAGCGGCACCAGGTCAGGCGCTCGCTCCTCCAGCGCGCGCAGGTGGGCCTCAACGGTGGACCAGTCGCCGCGCGCGATCGGCCCCGTCAGGGCGAAGCCGTTCTCGATGGTGCGCTGCATCAGCGGAACCAGCGCCTCCGGCGGCGCGGAGGATTCTTCGAGGAGCCGCGCCGCCGCCCGGTACAGGGTGACCAGGAAATTCGAGGCGATGGCCGCGCCGGCGTGGTAGAGGGGCTTGTCCGCATCGGCCAGCGGGAAGGCTCGCAGACCAAGGGTGGCGGCCAGCCATTCGGCCGCGGCCCGGGCGGCATCGGTCTCGAAGGTGATGGCAGCCCAGGCGCCGTCCAGCTGCTCCGGACCCCGTTGCAGCGAGAGCGTCTGCAGCGGGTGGACGCTGAAGCGGCGCTCATGCGGGTCGAGGGCCGTCAGGGACGTTGCGCCGCTGACATGAGCGACCCAGGGGCCGACAGGGACGCGCTGCGCCACTTCGGAAATTGCCGAGTCCGGCACGGCCAGCAGCACCAGGTCGACATCGGCCAGGGGCTCCCGCCCGGCGCTGACCGGCACCCGGCGCTCCCGCAGGCGCCCGGCGATGGCCGTTCCCGCGCGTCCCGTGCCGACCACCCGCACCGAGCCGATCATGCGGCGGAGTCTGCCACACTGGGTCCGATGCGACGCCTCTCGCTCCAGGATGCGCGCCGCCTCACCATCCTGGCGACCCGGCTCGGCGGACCGCGCCCGGGATCGTTGCTCGAGGTGGTCGAGCGGCTCACCCGAGTGCAGGTCGATCCCACGCACGTGGTGGACCGCGCCGAGCGGCTGACGCTCTTCAGCCGCGTCGGCCCTTTCGACCGCGACGCGCTGCGGGCCATGCTGGAGGAACCGCCTCGCCAGCTGTTCGAATACCGCGCCCACCTCATCCCGGTCAGCGACATGCCGCTCCAGCGGCCGGTCATGCTGCGCTATCCGCGTCAGGACTACACGCGTGGCAGCTACGTCGCCGAGTGGCTGGGGGACAACGCCGGCTTCCGGGACTACATCCTGGACGAGATCCGGCGCCGCGGTCCGCTGTTCACCCGCGACTTTGACGATCGGGCCGAGGTGCCGTGGCAGACCGGTGGCTGGAACGACGGCAAGAACGTCGGCCGCATGCTCGAGATCCTGTGGCACGCCGGCGACATCGCCATCAGCCGGCGGGAGGGAACACAGCGGGTGTGGGATCTGTTCGACCGGGTCTTCCCCGAGGCCGATGAGGTCCTGCCGGAGCCGATGGCCGCCGTCGAGCTGCTGGACCGCCAGCTTCGCGCCCGGGGCTTCGACCGGACGGGCTGGGGCCATGCCCTGGAGTCAGCGGCGCTGCCGTTCCGCGCCGAGGCGGAGGAGTCGCTTCGGCACGATGGCGTCGCCGTGCCGGTGGAGATCGATGACCTGCCAGGGGAGTGGCTCGCCCACCGCGACGCCCTCGCCGAGCTCGATGACGGCGCGTGGGCACCGCGCACGGTGCTGCTCGGCCCGTTTGACCCGCTGGTCGCCGACCGCGACCGCGCGCTCCTCCTCTTCGACTTCCGCTTCAAGCTGGAGATCTACATCCCGGTCGCCAAGCGCGAGTTCGGCTACTACGTGCTGCCGATCCTCCACGGGGATCGGCTGATCGGGCGGATTGACCCCGTCATGGATCGGAAGGCCCGCGTGCTGCGGCTGAACGCTGTCTCCGCAGAGCCGCACGCTCCGCCGGACGCCTGGCCCGCGGTCGAGGCGGCCATCTCGGAGCTCGCCGCCTGGCTCGGTGCGGACCGCGTGGACCTGCCGGACCTTCCGGCGCCATGGGCCGGCGTCGGCTAGAGGTACACCTCGTCGACGTAGCACCAGCGCCAGTCCTCATCGGGCTCGAAGGACTGGACCACCGGGTGGCCCGACTCGTGGAAGTGGGCGGTGGTGTGCTTACCGGGCGACTGGTCGCAGCAGCCGACGTGGCCGCAGGTCAGGCAGATGCGCAGGTGCAGCCACTCCATGCCCAGCTCCAGGCATTCCTTGCAGCCCTCCCCGCTCGGCGTGACCGATTCGGGGAGGGCGTCCTGGTGGCTGCACGTCGGCTCGTCCCAGTAGCTCACCCGGGAATGGTAACGGTCCGCTCCTCCGAGCCGCGCAGCAGCGTCACCTCGAGCGCGGTGCCGGCCGCCAACGAGCCCAGGGCGTCGAACAGGTCGTCCGCGCTCGCCACCGGCTTGCCGGCCGCGGCCACGATCAGGTCGCCCTCGGCGATGCCGGCCTTCGCGGCCGGCGAGTCGTCCTCGACCTCGCGGACCAGCAGCCCGTCCCGCTCGTCCAGGCCCACCGCGCGGCGCAGCTGACGGGCGACGTGCGACGGGGCGAGGCCCACGCCCAGCCGTCGCCGGCTCGGCTCCTCTCCGCGACCCAGGGCCGCGACGCGATCCTTCAGCGCGGCATCGGCGGCAATGGCCTGGTAGAAGCCGGAGCCCAGCCGGTTGGTATTGATTCCCAGCAGCCGGCCGCTGCCGTCGACGATCGGCCCGCC
>DASSNX010000160.1:0-2457 GCA_035701185.1 Candidatus Limnocylindria bacterium | reverse complement strand
GGTGCATGCCGATGAGCCGCCCCTTGCGGAGCGGCTCATCAGGTCACTGCTGGCGGGCAAACGATGCCGGATCAGTCGTCGCTACCGTGGCCGCCGTGGTCGTCGCCGCCGGGGCCACGGTTCCCACCGTGGTCATCCGCGCTGGCGCCCGGCTCCGGACTCGCCGACGAGTCGTCGTCGCCGCCGGGGCCACGGTTCCCACCGTGGTCATCCGCGCTTTCCGAGGCCGTCGGCGCCGGGCGGTGGCTCGGGCTGGCGTCAGGCGACGCGCTCCGGTCATCTCGACCTTCCGCAGACTCCCGCGGCGTGGCCTTGGCGCTGGCCGATGGCGATTCCTCCGTCGAGATCGAGGCGGTCGGACTCGGCGCCTCGCCAACGCCCTGCGGCGCGGCCTGGCGCGCGAACGTCAGGCCCGCGACCATGAGGAGGGTCGCCACCGCCAGGATGGCGGTGGTGCCCAGGTTCGCTCTCGTCATCTCCTCACCCGATCCGGATGACGGCGCTGCACGTCTGGCCGGTGGCCACGCTCCGGGCGTAGGCCACGATCCGATCGGTGCCCGGCTGGTTGGCGATGATGCGGCGCACGGTGAACGAGCCACTCGGTGCCTGCGTCTTGCGCCAGCCGGAGAACACCGTGGTCCCGTTGTCCGACAGCTTGACGCGCCAGGTCCGGCCGATGCGGGTGGTGTCGACCTGGAACTCGACCTCGATGCCGCCGTCGCGCGCGCCGCCCTTCAGCTTCCAGACGGCGCTGCTGCTGCAGCTGCCGGTCCGCACGACGTCACCGGACTTGGCGGCGGCCGGCGCGGCAAACGCCCCGACCAGCAGGGTGGCCATCACGACGGCCAGGATTCCTCGATTGCGCTTCATGTCCCTTGAGCCTCCTGAATCGTTTGCCCGCCGTCCGGCGGTGCTGTGACCATGCTCGGAGGGACCCATCGACGGCGCCACGGGCGTCGGTGCCGTCTCGCCATCGGACCTTGGTCTGACCCGAATTCCGGACCCTCGGCCGTCCTGAGCACGGCAGGAGCGCCCGTAGAATGCCGGCGTGCTCGCACAGCTCACCAACCGCCTGCCGGCGTGGCTGCGACCCGGCTACGAGTTCGCCGGGCTCTCGCTGGCCCGCCGCTACCTGATCCTGAGCCTGGTCATCGTGGTGCTCGGTGCCGGGGTGGTTGCCTACGCGCTGGGGCTGATGATCGAGAGCAGCGCGATCAACCGGACCACGGCCGTCACCGCGCTCTACGCGGAGAGCTTCGTGGCGCCGCACCTGCAATCGCTGGCGTCCGGCACGAGCCTCGCGCAGGCCGACTCGCAGGCCCTGCAGAACCTGATGACCGATCCGGGACTCAGCCAGCGGATCGTGTCGTACCGCATCTGGTCGACCGACGGCCAGATCCTCTACACGCCGCAGACCGAGCTCATCGGCCGCCGGTTCGCGATGGATGGCGCGCGGGGCGCCGCGGCACGCGGCGCCGTCATCGGCGAGATCAGCAGCCTGGACGACCCGGAGAACGTCTACGAGCGCGAGCGGTGGGATCGGCTGATCGAGATCTACGTGCCCGTCCGCGCCACCGGCGCGTCCGACATCATCGCGGTCGCCGAGTTCTACCAGCTGCCCGATGAGCTGGAGGCGGAGGTCGCGCGCGACCGGCTGGTCGCCTGGGTCCTGGTTGCCGCCGCCGCCGCCCTCGCGTTCCTGGCGCTGCTGCGCGTGGTGCGCCAGGGCAGTGAGACGATCGTCAAGCAGCAGGGCGAGCTGCGGCGACGCGTCGGTGAGCTGTCGCACCTGCTCGACCAGAACGCGCGGCTCAGCGACCGCATCCGCCACGCGGCCGCGCGCACCACGGCGATCACCGAGATGGAGCGGCGACGCATCGGCTCCGACCTGCACGATGGCCCCACCCAGGCGTTGGCCTTCGCGATGCTCAGGCTCGATGCGGTGGAGGGGCGGCAGGGGGCTGGCGAGGACCTGACCGCAGTGCGCGACGCGGTGCAGGATGCCCTGGCCGACATGCGGGCCATTGCCGCCGGGCTGCGAACGCCGCAACTCGAAACCGCACCGCTGCCGGACCTGATCCGGATGGTGGTGACGGACCACGAGCGGCATGCCGGGACATCCGTGGCCGTGGAGATCGAGGGCGTCCCCGCCGAGGCGCCACTGGCGACGAAGATCGCGGTCTATCGGATCCTGGCGGAGGCGCTCTCGAACGCGACCCGCCACGGCGGTGGGGCCGACGTGCGCGTTCGCGCGCAGGTGACCGACGACGGCATGCTGGCGCTGGACGTTCGCGATGCGGGGCCCGGGTTCGACCCCTCCCAGGAGCCCGATGGCGCCCGCCTGGGCCTGGCCGGCATGCGCGAGCGGGCCGAGCTCTTGGGCGGGTCCTTCGCGGTCGAGTCGGCACCCGGTGGTGGAACCCAGGTGCGAGTCGTCCTCCCGCTGGGTGACGTGGG
>DASSNX010000159.1:0-4306 GCA_035701185.1 Candidatus Limnocylindria bacterium | reverse complement strand
CTCATCGGCTCCGGGCTGGCGGCGCTGGCGGTGGCACTGTTCGTGGGGACGCTGGCCGCGCGGCGGCTGACCGGGCCGCTGGCGCGCCTGCGCCGCGCGTCGAGCCGGTTCGCGCAGGGCGACCTGGACGAGCGCGCGCCGGCCTTCGCCATCGTGGAAGTCGACGAGCTGGGGCAGCAGTTCAACGTCATGGCCGATCGGCTCAGCGACTCCGTCCACCTGCTCGAGGCCGATCGGGATCGGCTCCGTGAGTTCGTGGCCGACGTGAGCCACGAGCTGCGCACCCCCATCGCCGCGCTGCGTACCTTCACCGAGCTGCAGCGCGATGGGCAGCTGGACGAGGAGCAGCGGCGCGAGTTCCTGGAGCGCTCGACCGAGCAGATCAACCGGCTGGAGTGGATGAGCAACAACCTGCTCGACCTGTCGCGCATCGACAGCGGCATCTTCCCGCTCGACATGCGCCTCGGCGACCTGCGAGACCCGGTGCGTTCCGCGGTGGAGGCCCAGGCCGAGATCGCCGAGGGCCGCGGCATCTCCGTCGTCAGTCGCGTTCCCACCTCGCCGGTGATGCTCCGCTTCGATCGCGAGCGGATCCTCCAGCTGCTGGGCAACCTGATCGGCAATGCCCTGAAGTTCACGCCGCGTGGCGGGGAGGTGGTCGTGGAGCTGGCCGATGCCGCCGACGCCGCCACGCTCAGCGTGCGCGACTCGGGGCCGGGGATCCCCGAGGCCGAGCTGCCGCGCGTCTTCGACCGCTTCTTCCGGGGCACGAACGTGGGCGAGGCACGCGCCTCCGGCAGCGGCCTCGGCCTGGCGATCGCCCGCTCCATCGTGGAGATGCACGGCGGTGCGATCGAGGTGGCCAGCGTGGTCGGCAGCGGCTCGACCTTCACCATCACGCTCCCACGCGAACGGGAAGGTTCATGAAACTTCACGTCGCTGCCGCGTTCGGCGCAATCGGCCCGGTGCACCATGCTTGGCATCCCGCCCGCGAGCGAACTGGAAGCACCACCCCATGACGGAACCGAATTCGAACTACAACCCACCCCCAGCCAGCGACCCGACTGAGCCGGTCGAGGTCCATCGCTGGGGTCCCGCCCCCACGCAGCCGGCCATGCAGGCCTGGTCGACGCGGCCGCCAGGCGCCCCTCCCGCCAGCGTCGAGCGGCGCGGCTGGGCCCCGGGCGCCATCGTCGCCGTGGCGCTGGTGGCCGGCATCGTCTCCGGCTCGCTGTCCGCCGCCGCCGTGTCGACCCTGATGCGGCCGCCGGCCAGTGTCGTCACCTCGCAGGCACCCATCGGCCAGAACGTCTCCAACGTCCACATCGACGAGTCGTCGGCCATCATCAGCGCCGTTCAGGGCGCCATGCCGGCCGTGGTGAAGATCCAGTCGGAAACCGGCAACGGCCAGGCCACCGGCACCGGGCTCATCTTCGATGCCAACGGCTGGATCCTGACCAACCGCCACGTCGTGGCCGGTGCGCAGCAGATCACCGTCATCCTGGCCGACAGCCGCGAGCTGGACGGCCGCGTCTACGGCATCGACACGCTGACCGACCTGGCCATCGTCAAGGTCGACGGCAGCGGGCTGCCGACGGTGAAGATCGGCTCCAGCAGCGATCTCGAGCAGGGGCAGCTGGCCATCGCCATCGGCAATCCGCTGGGCGAGTTCGAGAACACCGTGACCACCGGGGTCATCTCCGGCCTCGGCCGGCAGATCGTGGCCGGCAGCCAGGCGACCAGCAGCTCCGAGCAGCTGAACAACCTGATCCAGACCGACGCCGCCATCAACCCTGGCAACTCGGGCGGGCCACTGCTGGACAGCGCGGGCCAGGTCATCGGCGTAAACACCGCCGTCAGCCAGGACGCGCAGGGCATCGGCTTCGCCATCCCCATCGATGTCGCCAAGCCGATCATGCAGCAGGCACTCGACGGCAAGCCACTGTCCCGGCCGTGGATCGGGATCTACTACCAGCCGGTCACCAAGCAGCTGGCCAAGGAGCGCAACCTGTCGGTGGACAGCGGCGTCATCGTGGATGCCGGCGGCAACCAGCCGGCCGTCTTCCCGAACAGTCCGGCGGCCGATGCCGGCATCCGGCAGGGGGACGTGATCACCGAGATCGACGGCACCGCGATCACCGCGGACAGCGATCTGGCTGAGCTGATGCTGCCGCACCACCCGGGCGACACGATCGCGCTGACCGTGCTGCGCAACGGCTCGCAGCAGACCGTCCAGGTCAAGCTGGGGACATTGCCCGAGCAGCGCTAGGCGTCGTCCTCGCCGGCCGGTGCGCCATCGCGGCGTCGCCGCAGGCGGGCCTCCACCGTCTCGAAGGTCCCGGGCAACGGGGCCTTCGGCTTGCGCACCGCGACCTCCACGTCGTCGATGCGCGGGTCGCTGGCCAGCAGGGCCTCGATGATGGCGCCCGCCAGGGCCTCGATCAGCCGGAACGACTGCCCCTCGACCACGGCCTGCACGACGGTGAACGTGCCCGAGTAGTCGATGGTGTCGGCCAGCTCGTCGCTGACCGCGGACCGGGAGAGGTCGGCGCGCAGGATGACGTCCACCTCGAACGGCTGCGGCTCCAGCCGCTCCTCCAGGCTGACCCCGTGGCGGCCCAGGAAGCGCATGCCGCGCAGCGTGATGCGGTCGCTCACGGCGCCCTCACAGCTCGCTGCCGGCCCAGCGCACGATCCCGTCGCTCACGCGCACGGTCCGGATCATGGGCCCCACGTCGTGGACGCGCACGATGTCGGCCCCCTGCGCGATCGCCAGGCTGACGGTGGCCGCCGTCCCCTCCAGCCGCTGCTCGGGTGGCGCGCCGCCCAGCAGCTCGCCGATGAACCGCTTGCGGCTGGTCCCCACCAGCAGCGGCAGCCCGCCCAGGGCCGCCTTGAGCTCCCCCAGCCGATGGAGCAGCTCGATCGAATGGGCCGGCGTCTTTCCGAAGCCGATGCCCGGGTCCACGATCAGCCGATCTCGCGCGATGCCTGCCGCCAGCGCGGAGCCGATGGCGTCGCTCAGCCAGGCGACGACCTCGTCGAACACGCCCCGCGGGTACTCGGCGACCTCGGCGTTGTGCATCAGGACCATGTAGCCGCCCGCCTCGGCCGCGGCGCGCAGCGTGTCCGGGTCGCGGCGTCCGGCCCACACGTCGTTGACCATGGCCGCGCCGGCCTCCAGCGCGGCACGGGCCACCGCGCCCTTGGTGGTGTCGATGCTCAGCATGGCGCGCTCGCCGAAGCGCTCGGCCAGGGCGGCGATGACCGGCACCGCCAGCGCCGCCTCATCGGCGGCGGAGACGCCGGGATGGTCGCCGTAGAACTGGGCCGGGCGGCTGGATTCCGCGCCCACGTCCAGGATGTCGGCGCCGGCGCTGACGAAGCCCTCCGCCTGGGCGAGCGCGGCCGACACGACCTCGTCCGGCGAGCGGCCCGAGGGCGCCAGGCCGTCGCCGCTGAACGAATCGGGGGTCAGGTTCAGGATCCACATCACGTAGGTCCGCTCGCCCCAACGCAACGCGGTCATGCGGCCGCCTCGCCAGCGAGCAACTCCCGCGCGGCGCCGACCAGGTACAGCGACCCGGCCACGACCACCGGCTGGCTCGGTTCGCGGCGCATCCCGGCGGCGCGCGCCAGGGCTGCGCCGACGTCCGGCGCGGTGTCGGCCGCGATCCCCGGCGCCGCCCGATGCCACGCGGCGAGCAGGGCGGCAGGCGGCATCGCGCGTGGCTCGTCGATGGCGGTGAACACCGGTCGCGGCCGCCGTGCCGCCAGCGCGCGCAGCATCGCGGTGACGCGCTTGCCGCGAGTGGCGCCGATCACCATCGGCACGTCCTTCACCTCCAGCTCCTCCAGCGCGCGGGCCAGCGCCCGCGCCCCGGCCGGATTGTGCGCCCCGTCTAGCAGGACGAGGCCGACGGGCGTCTCGGACAGCAGCTCCATGCGCCCGGGCCAGCGCGCCGCAGCCAGGCCGCGGCGGATGGCAGATTCGTCGAGCCCGGTCAGCGGCTGCCCCCGGCGCGCCGCATCCTGGCGCAGGGCGTCCAGCACGGCCAGCGCAACCGCCGCGTTCTGGGCCTGGTGCCCGCCCAGCAGGCCGACCTGCAGCCCGGCGAGCTCGGCGTCCGGGGTCACGGCATCGATCACGATGCCCTGCCAGCCAGCTTCACGCAGCCGCGCGCGATACGGGCGGCCGTTGCCGGCGAGTCGCAGCGGGACACCCAGGCGGGCACATCGGTCCAGGATCGGCGTCAGTCCGCGCCCGGTCGCCCCGCTGACCGCCAGGCTGCCGCGCTTGATGATC
>DASSNX010000158.1:0-5684 GCA_035701185.1 Candidatus Limnocylindria bacterium | reverse complement strand
GAGCACGTCCGCCGGCCCGCGCTCGATCAGCGAGCGCCGCTCCTCGAGCGCCCAGCCGAGCGCCGGTGAGGGATTGGCCAGGTCCATGACGAGGGGCAGGACCGAGGCACGCGCCATCGCGTCGAGCGTGCGCCAGTGGTGCTCCACGCTGGAGGCATCCTGGTCGAAGGCGATGACGTGCCGGCCGTTGCCGGCTGCGATGGTCGAGTAGGTGCCCACGTTGGCGCCGAGGTCCCAGACCACGCTGCCACCGGCCCGCTCCAGCAGCCGCTCGACGATGGCGCGCTTCGAGGCGGCGCCGGCTGCCGAATAGCTGGTCTCGATCCCGTACTGGACCCAGTGGCCGCCGGGATTCCAGCGCAGCCCCTCCACCGAGCGGCGCAGGTTGTCCAGGATGGCCTGCTGGCCGGTCAGCGTCATGCGACGCGGCCGGGCGTGGCTGGCGGTCGGGCCCGCGGCCTGGGCCCGGCGCTGCGCGCCGGCGTGCAGGTGCAGGTGGGCGAGCAGCCCTGGCCGCAGGCGGCTGCGCCACGGCAGCAGCGCCGCGGCGTAATCGACCGGGATGCCGTCGATGAAGTCGCGCAGCATCAGTCCGCAGCGTGGGTCGCGGTACGCGATCAGCGCCAGCGGCGCCAGGAAGTGCTCGCAGAACTGCCGGTAGGCCGCCCACGGCTCGCTGGGATCGCCGACCTCGAAGGAGAGCGAGTCGATCAGGATGGGTCGCCCGCCGTCGAACTGAACGTTGTAAGCGCTCGCATCCTTCAGGCGCATGCCGGCATCCAGCGCGCGCCGCTGGAGCTCGAGCGTCAGCAGCGCGGCCTCGCGCAGCTGACCGAAGGACCACTCGTAGGGGTAGGAGATGAGCGGGAGCTCGCGCGGCCGGATGACGGTCACCGCGCCGGGGCGCGCCGCCAGGCCGACGTCGACCTCGTCGTGCTCGACCATGAGGCGGTCGGCCACCAGGGAGGCGGCCAGGCCGGACCCGGTGAAGGCTGCCCAGTCCGCCTGGGCGCTGGCCTGGATCTGCCGATGGAGGACGCCGTCGCGGCGGAAGACCAGCCCGCTCGGGTCGCGGAAGGATGCCGGCTCGAGCGAGGGCTCGGTCAACGCTCCAGCGGCTCGGAGTCGTTCACTGCCGCGGCGTCGGGGCGAGCGGCCTCAGAACCCGGTGAGGCCTCTGCCCTCGGACGCCGGCGAAGCCGACCCAGCGCACCGCCGATCGTGCGCCGGAAGAAGAACGGCACCGAGATCACCGCCGCCAGGATGGCCTGCAGCAGCAGGCTGCCCGAGCCGGGGTCGATGTACGCGAAGTGGCTCATCGGGAATGCCCCATGTCCGCGGTCGATTCCTTTGCCGTAGTGTTTCCGGCGATGTTAGCCCGAGTGGCCCGCGCGGGGCTGCGCGGCGTCTCGACGTCGCTCCATCCGCTGCTCTTCGCCGCCTTCCCCGTGCTCTTCCTGTTCGCCGAGAACGCGGAGCAGGAGGTCACGCTGGCACCGCTGTGGGTACCGCTGGCGCTGAGCCTGGCCGGCGCGCTGGTGACGCTGCTGGTGCTGGCCGCCGTATTCCGCAGCTGGCAGCGCGGTGCGGTGCTGGCCAGCGTGCTGGTCATCCTCTTCTTCTCGTTCGGCCACGCCTGGAACCTGATCGGCAGCTTCTTCTTCAGTCGCTGGTCGATGGCCATCGTGTGGGGCCTGGCGGCCGGTGGCGCGGCGGCACTCGTCTGGCGTGGCGGCCGCTGGCGCGGCGGCCGCTGGCTCGTCACGACGGGTCGCTTCCTGACCGTGGCCGGGCTGCTGCTCGTCGCCTTCAACCTCGTGCGGGTGGCGAACTACGCCTCCGCCTCGGCGGCGGCCGCCGCGACGGTGAATGGGCCGAACACTGTTCCGCTCCACGCGCCGTCGCCGACCCCAGACGTCTACTACATCATCCTGGACCGCTACGCCGGCGCCGACACGCTGCGCAAGGTCTACGACTACGACAACGAACCGTTCCTGAGGGCGCTGGAGCAGCGCGGCTTCGTGATCGCCAGGCACGCCTGGGCGAACTACTTCAAGACGGCCCTCTCGCTGTACAGCTCGCTGTCGATGGAGCACATCAGCAAGGCGCGGCTGGGCGCGACCGGGCCGCCGTACGACTTCACCAGCATCTTCGCGGCGCTCCGCGACCACCTGGCCGTGCCGAGCTCCCTGAAGGCCATCGGCTATCACTACATCCATCTCGGCAACTACTGGGAGCCCACGGCGTACAACGTGGACGCGGACGTCGACCTGCGCTTTCAGGACTCGGCGGAGTTCAGCACGGCGCTGCTGGCGACGACCTTCTGGTCAGCCATATCGCCGCCGGCGAACGAGGGCGGCGGGGACGACGGCGAGGCCACCAGCAGCGCTGAGCTGGCGCGCGACACCACTCTCTACACCTTCGATCGCCTGGCCGAGACGGTTGACCGCCCCGGGCCGAACTTCGTCTTCGCTCACATCCTGCTCCCGCACCCGCCGTATGTGTTCGGGCCCCATGGCGAGTTCCTGACCGAGGAAGCAGCCCGCAAGGAACCAGAGGAGGTCAAGTACGTCGGCCAGATCGAGTACGCCAACCAGCGGGTGCTGGCCACCATCGACCGGCTGCTGAGCGATCCCACCGAGCCGATCATCGTGCTGCAGGCCGACGAGGGCCCATGGCCCAGGCCCTTCTCCCTGAACGAGACCGGGTTCCAGTGGCTCAAGGCGTCCGACGCCCAGATCGCACAGAAGTTCGGCATCCTGAACGCCGTCCACCTGCCGAATGGCGTCGACCCGCGGGACTACGGCTTCGGCGACCGCACCAGCCCGGTGAACGAGTTCCGGATCGTGTTCAACGCGATGTACGGCACGAAGCTGCCGCTCCTGCCCGACATGACCTATCTGTCGCCCGACTACGGGCACATGTACGACTTCGTCCCCTACCCGCCCCGCTAGGGCGGCGGCGCTATCCCAGGTCGGTGGCCACCGCCTCGGCCAAAGTGGCAAGCGGCAGCGGGCCGTGGCCCAGCACCGCATCGTGGAAGGCGCGGATGTCGAAGCGGGCGCCGAGCCGGGCCTGTGCCTCGGTCCGCAGGCGGAGGATCTCCAGCTGCCCGATCTTGTAGGCCAGCGCCTGGCCGGGCCGGCCAAGGTATCGGTCAACCTCGTTGACGATGTTGTTGTGCGCCAGCACGGAATGGTCGTCCATGAAGCCGATGGCCTGGTCGCGCGACCAGCCCAGCGCGTGCATCCCGGTGTCGACCACCAGTCGGCACGCCCGCCAGGCGTCGTACGAGAGCATCCCCAGCCGGTCGACATCGCCCGAGTAGAGGCCCATCTCGTCGGCGAGCCGCTCGCTGTAGAGGCCCCAGCCCTCGACATAGGCCATCAGGTACGCGTGCCGGCGCAGCGCGGGCAGCGAGGCGGGCAACTCCTGCGCCAGCGCCACCTGCAGGTGGTGACCCGGCACCGCCTCGTGGAAGGCCAGCGCCTCCGCCTCGTAGCGCGGCCGCGTCTCGGGGTGCGAGAGGTTGACGTAGTACATGCCCGGCCGGCTGCCGTCCGCCGCCGGGTCGCGGTAGTACGCCACGGTGGAGTGCTCCTCCTCGGCCGGCAGCATGCGAGCGGTGACGCACGGGGTGCGTGGCACGCGGCCGAACCAGCGCGGCGTGGCCTCCTGGGCGCGTGCCAGCGACCGCTCGGCGACCGCCATGATCTGGTCGGCGGTCTCGAAATGCATCCGTGGATCGCTGCGCAGCGCCGCCTGGGTGGCGGCCAGGTCCACGGTCCCCAGCACCCGAGCGCCCAGCTCGGCCGTTTCGGCGTCGATGCGCTCGACCTCGGCCAGGCCGATGGCGTGGATCCGCTCCGGGTCCAGGTCGGTGGTCGTCTCGCCGCGGACCAGGGCGCGGTACATGTCCGCTCCGCCCGGCAGGTGGCCGATGCCCGCCGCCTCCGGCGGCCGACCGCGCGGCACCGCCTCCGACTCGACGAACTCCAGGTAGCGACGCAGAGCAGGCCGGGCGGACTCATCGACCACCCGTTCCAGCTCCTCGGCAAAGCGCTGCCAGTCGGCGTCACTCCATCCCTGAGCGGGGCGGTTGTGCAGCGGCGCAAGGAGGCCTTCCTCGCGCGCGGGCGCGGCGAGCTCGGCGGTGAGCTGCTCGACGACGTGCTCCGCCGAGGTGCGGATCGGCAGCAGGCCGGCCTCCATGCCGGCGCGCGCGTTCGCCGTCAGCTGGTCGAGCGTCGGCGCGATCCCGCGCCAGCGCTCCAGCAGGTTCGCGCCATCCTGCGGCGTGCGCAGCGGCTGGTAGGACGCCATGGTCAGCAGGGTCGTCTGCATGCCCCACATCACGTCGACGGTGTAGGCGGTGGCGTCCGAGCGCTCCCTGGCGAGCGCCGCCTCGACCGTGGCGCGCAGCGCCGACAGGGTCAGCGCCTCCTCGTGGCCGGCCGGGTCGGGCACCAGGCCATCTGCCTCGCGAAGGACGGCCTCGTACTGGCCGATGCGCGCCTCCCGGGCGGCCGGCGACAGGTCCGGCAGGCGATCGTCGTAGCCGTGCTCGCCGATCACGGTGGCCTGCAGCGGATCGGCCTCCAGCATCACCTCCCAGGCGCGCCGCGCCAGGTCGTCGACGGCCGAGGTCGCGATCGTCACGCGACCGGTTCCAGCGAGGCCATCACCGCACGCTCGGCGAGGGCGATGGGCAGCGTCCCGGCGCCGGTGATCGTGTCGTGGAACTCGCGCAGGGCCGCGGTGTCGGAGGCATCGGTCCCACGGGCGGAGAGGTAGCGGTCCCGGATGCGCAGGATCTCCAGGCAGCCGGTGAGGTACGACGAAGCCTGGGTGGGCCACGAGCAGTAGCGGGTGACCTCGGCGCGTGCCGTGGGCTCGGTGAGCGACGAGTTGGCCATCATGAAATCCACCGCATCGGCATGCGTCATCTCGCCCAGGTGCAGGCTGGTATCGGCCACGATCCGCGCCGCCCGAAACAGGGTGGCCTCGTAGCGGTACATGACGTGCCGCAGGTCGTCGTAGAAGCCGTTCTCCTCCATCATCCGCTCGGCATACAACGCCCAACCTTCCGCGAAGTAGCTCGTCCCGAACAACTGCCGCACGTGCGACGGGTTGCCCTTGGCCATGACCAGGTGCCAGTGGTGGCCGGGATACGCCTCGTGGACCGCGGTGGTGGGGATGTGCGGGTAGGCGTTCGACTCCAGCCGCTTGGCGATCTCCTCCTCGTTGGCGGTGTCCGGCGGGAAGGGCACGAAGAAGTGGCCGCGCATGGTCTCGGCGAAGCTCGGCGGCGCCACGTAGTAGGCCACCGCCAGCACCGGGCGCTGGAAGGGCGCCGATGGGACGACCAGGCATTCCTCGCCCTCGGGGAAGCTGGTCAGCTGCTTCTCCTTGAGGAAGGCGCGGGCCCGCTCGGTCCACTCCTCGTAGCCGCGGCGCATGTGCTCGGGCGTTGCCGGGCGGTCCTTGTTCAGGTCCATGAGCAGCGCGTGCCAGTCGTCGGAGCCGGAGAGCTTCTGCGCGCCGTCGCGAAGCAGCCCGCTGAGCTCCTCGATCTGCTGCCGCCCCTTTTCGCGCAGCTCGCGCGCGCCGTAGCCGAGCATCTCGGCCTGGCGCAGCACGGTGTCGTAGCGCTCCTCACCGAACGTCCAGTCGCCGTTCGCCGC
>DASSNX010000157.1:0-5958 GCA_035701185.1 Candidatus Limnocylindria bacterium | reverse complement strand
CCCACGCCCCGCAGGCCGACCTGCACGATCCGCTGCACGTGCGCCATCTCGGCCGCGCGGCGCATCGGCGACGAGTAGCCCTCGCGCACGCCCGCCACTTCGTCCCGGAAGTCCAGGTGGGCATCGACCTGCACCACGGTGAGCGGCGCGGCAGCGTCGAAGGCGCGCAGCGCGGGAACCGGTATCGAGTCGTCGCCGCCCAGCAGGATCGGCAGGGCGTCTGCGTCAAGCACGGCGCGTACCGCGGCCTCGATGCGCCGGACGTTGCCAGCGCCATCCTCCGGGGTCCCTGACACGTCGCCGCCATCGACGACGCGCAGCCGCGCGCCGCCGGGGATCATCGGCCCATCCAGGTCGAAGTCGTGGTGCTCGATGAAGCCCGCCAGGCGCTGCGAGCGGGCCCGGATGGCGGCCGGCGCATCGGCGCACCCGGCGGTCAGCCCCGGCGTCGGGTAGGGCACGCCGTGCGGCACGCCCAGGACCACGACATCGGCATCTCCCGGCCGCAGGCTCGAGACGTCGGTGGCCGGCAGGTCGAGCAGGGTCGTCATCCGCCGGCGGCCCCGGCGCAATCGGCACAGCGGCCGACGACGGTGACGTGCGACAGGTCGACCTCAAAGCCGTCCGCCTTCCAAAACGCGCCGACGATCGCATCGGCCTGCGGCGCGCGAATCTCCCAGGTCTGGCCGCAATCGGCGCAGTAGAGATGGCCGTGCTCCGCGCCGGGCGAGACGTGGAACTCCTCGCGGCCATCGGCCCCGTGGCCGTGGCGCACCAGGCCCAGCTCCTCCAGGACGTCGAGCGTGCGGTAGACCGTGGAGGGGATGGTCTGTGGGTCGCGATCGCGGCAGCGCGAAAGCAGCTCGGCGCCGGTGACGTGGCCGTCCGTCGCGGCCAGCACCTCCACCACGGTTCGGCGCTGCGGCGTCCAGCGCAGCCCGCGATGCCGGAACCGGTCACGGACGCCGGCCCAGGGCTCGGGGAGTGATTCAACCGGGCTCATCGGCCGTTTAGTATACGAAAGCGCTTGCTACTGCAACAGGTTGCAATAGCCTGCGGCCGCCCGTAGACTGGGTGGCGACCCACCGGAGGACCCATGGCAGAGCTGCTGACCCTCGCCGGATTCGGCTTCCTGCTCGGCATGCGGCACGCGACCGACGCCGACCACGTCATCGCGGTGACCACCATCCTGAACCGCAGCCGACGCTTCCTGGACGCGACGCTGATCGGCGCCATCTGGGGCCTGGGCCACACGCTGACCGTGGTCGTGGTGGGCGTCCTCATCATCGTCTTCGGCATCGTCATCCCGCCGCCGGTTGGTCTGGCAATGGAGCTGGCGGTGGCCATCATGCTCATCCTGCTCGGGATCCTGAACCTGACCGGCGCCATGCGCTGGCTGACCGAGCGCTTCACGCCGCCGGCGCCGATGCACGGGCACGCCCATGAGCACCTGCACACCCACGAGGCCGGCCTCGATCCGCACGGGCACGAGCACGCGCACCTGCACGGCCACGGCAGCGATCCCGGCCTGCTCGAGACGTTCGGCTGGTTCCAGCTCGGCCGTCCGCTGGTGGTTGGACTGGTCCACGGCCTGGCGGGCTCGGCGGCGGTGGCGCTGCTGGTGCTGACCGATCTGGCGGTCAGCGACCGCGGCCAGGCGCTGATCTACCTGGTCATCTTCTGCGCCGGGGTCGCCGCCGGCATGGCGATCCTGACCACGCTGATCGGCATGCCGTTCATGGTCTCCCGCGCCCGATCGGAGCGGATCAACCGCTACCTCACCATCGGCTCAGGCGTGCTGTCGCTGGCCTTCGGCCTGTTCCTGGCCTACCAGATCGGGATCGTGGACGGGCTCTTCACCGGCCACTTCCACTGGACGCCGGCCTAGGCATCCTTGCCGGGGCCGATAGACTCGACGTCCGAGCATCAGTCCGAACGGAGGCCGAGCGAGATGCTGCAAACCTGGCGCTACCTGTTTGCCGCTGCCGCGGTGCTGTTCCTGCTGGGGGTCGTCGTGCAGCTCTACCTCATCGGCGCGACGCTGTTCGCCGGTCACCCGGTCGAGGACCACCGCAACCTCGGCTACGTGCTCAGCCTGGCACCGGTGATCCCGCTGCTGCTGGCCTGGCCGGCCCGCGCCGGGCAGCGAACGATCCTGCTTTGCGCCGCGCTGCTGGTGGCCGCCTTCGTCCAGAGCGTGCTGCCCAGCCTGCGCGACGCCGCCTGGTGGCTGGCGGCGCTCCATCCGGTGAACGCCATGCTGGTCTTCGGGCTGTCGGTGCTCGTCGCGCGACGCGCGTTGCGCCTGGCACGCATGCCTGCGATGCACATGGAGGAACCGGCGACGGCCCGCCTTTAGGCGCCGTCGGCGACGCGGGACGGGTCGAGCAGGTAGGTCGTCATCGGCCCCTTGCCCTTGACTTCGACGTCCTCACGAACCTCCCACGGATAGCGGTCGCGCACCGGCTCCCAGGTCGCGCGCGTGACCTGGATGCAGCCCGGAACGCCGCTCGACTCCATGCGCGAGGCGGTGTTGACGGTGTCGCCCCACAGGTCGTAGCTGAACTTGCGGCGGCCGATCACCCCCGCCACCACCGGCCCGGTCGCAATACCGGTGCGCACCTGGAGCCGATGCCCGTCGATCTCGGGCTGCGTGGCCGCCAGACGGTGCATGGCGATCGCCATCTCGAGCATCACCGCAACGTGGTCCGGGCGCGCCTGGGGCACTCCGGCCACGACCATGTAGGCGTCGCCGATGGTCTTGATCTTCTCCAGCCGATAGCGTTCCGCCAGGTCGTCGAAGCCGGTGAACAGGTCGTTCAGCACCTGCACGACGCGTTCGGCGCTGGTTCGCTCGGAGAACGGCGTGAAGTCGACGACGTCGCTGAACAGGACGGTGACCTCCGGGCAGTGGTCGGCGATGACCCGCTCGCCGCCCTGCAGCCGGTCGACGATCGCGCGCGGCAGGACGTTGAGCAGGAGGGACTCCGACTGCGACTTCGCCCGCAGCCGCTCACCGTCGATGAACGTCACCAGGCCGAGGCCGATGGCTCCGGCGGTGAGGAGGTTGATGGCATAGAGCGCAGCGCCCAGCGCCGGCTCAATGGGCAGCAGGGTCCGCATGGCGTCATTGGTCACGGCCGCACCGATGACCAGCACGCTGAACCCGAGGAAGGTGGGGAGCCCAGCCCGGCGTCCGAGCAGCAGGACCGCGCCCATTGGCACCAATACGGCCAGAACGATGTTCCCGTTCGACTGCAGCAGTCCGCCGAACGCCACCACGCCTGACCCGATCACGACCAGACCGGAGATGAGGACAATCACAACCACCGGGGTCAGGTTGCCCGTCCGCCGCAGATAGACCAGCAGGCCCGCCTGGACGCCGAGCTGGACGAGGGCGAAGGTGTAAATCCCCGGTCGGTCGGCCGCGATGCCAAACAGCAGGTAGGCGAACGACGAAACGACGGTGGTTGCGATGACACCCACCGTGGCGCGTTTGCGCACGCGGAGGTCCGGATCGTCATTCGGCCGCCCGCCGACGTCCAGGAACCGGAGAACGGCCTTCATGCCTGCGGCGCTGCCTTCGCGTTCACTTCTTCGGGCGTCGGACGCGAGCGGAAGAACGCGAACAGCGAGAGGTCGTAGGTCGTCTTCAGGATGCCGCCCGCGACGAGCGGCGCACCGATGCCCAACGGCACCAGCAGTGCCCCGGCCAGCGCCGGGCCCAGCACCTGGCCAATGCTGCGGGCCAGCGAGGTGACGCCGGCGGTTGCGGTCCGCTCGTCCGGATCGACCACGGCCATGGTGTAGGACTGCCGAGCGGGCACGTCCATGGAGGAGAGTGCGGCGCGCGCCAGCATGAGCAGCACGGCGGCCGGCAGCGTGGGTGCCACGGCGGCGCCGATCAGGAACAGGTTGGCCGGAATGTGGCTGAAGACCATCGTCCGGATGAGGCCGATGCGTCCCGCCAGCCAGGCCGCCACCGGAAACGAAAGCGCGGCAAGCACGTTGCTCGCGGCGAACAGCAGGCCCACCGCCCCAGGATCGGCGGACCAGCGTTCGGCGAACCAGAAGGCCAGGTAGCTCTGCACCACGAAGCCGCCGGCCAGGGCGTCCAGGCTGAACAGCCCCGACAGCATGGCCACCGTCCGACGCGAGCGCCGGAGGGCAAACCCGCGCTCCAGGCGCTGCCCGGCCTCCACGCGGCGGTCGAGCGACAGCGTCAGCAGCGTGGAGATGAGACCGGCAGCGGCGTAGGCCCCGAAGGCCGGTGCATGGACCGTGGCGCCAGGCAGGTTCAGCGCAGTGCCCAGCGCGACGAACGGACCCACGCTGAGGGCGCCGAGCGCCGAGGCAGCCGCGGCCACCAGGTTGTACAGCGCGAAGGCCGCAGTGCGTTGAGCGGCCGGCACGGTCTGCGGCAGCGCCGCCTGGTCGACGCTCTGCAGGCCGGTGGATTCGCTGCTGGTCACCGCGACCATGCCGGACAGGCCGATCAGCGCCAGCACCACCGGGTTGGCGCCAACGAGCGGGATGATGGCCGCCAGCAGCATCAGCCCGGATCCGACGACGAGCAGCCGGCGCCGGCCGATCCGGTCGCCGAACAGCGCGATCAGCAGGGTCAGCCCCAGCGTCCCGAGCAGCGCGGCCGACAGGATCAGGCCAATGACCTCCGGCGCCAGCTGCAGGTCGGCCAGGTAGAGGCCCAGCACGACGGCGTTCAGGCCGAAGGCGTAGCCGCGGAAGATCTTGGCCGCCACCAGGCGCCAGCCATTGGCATCCAGCTCGGGGAGAAGGCGCCTCACCGGCGCAGCGTAGCGCGGCTAGAGGTAGCGAACCTCGTCGGCCTCGTTGCTGTCGACCGCGCGCGCGCAGGTCGGGCAGTACCAGCGCGCCTCCATGGGCGTGCCGCAGGCGGCGTGGCGCAGCGGCTCCGCCTCGCGCGAGACGCGCGAGCCCCAGTCGGCGAGGAGTCGCAGGGCGCCGGCCAGCTCCGCGCCCTCAGGGGTGAGCTGGTAGGTGAAGCGCGGCGGGCGCTCCGAGTAGGGCGTGGAGCGGACGACGCGCTCGGACTCCAGGCGGCGCAATCGGTCCGACAGGATGTTCGGCGCGATCCCGGGTACCGCCTCGGCCAGCTCGGAAAAGCGGCGTGGTCCCGCGAGCAGCGCCTCGACCAGCAGCAGGCTCCATCGGTCCCCAACCCGCTCGAGCGCGGCAGCCAGTGGCGACGAGGAGGCGGCCATGCGGGGATCGTAGGCCATCGGCGCAGGCGCCCTTGACATCTGCCTCACCAGGAGTAACTTGCGTATTGCAAGTCACATGCTACCAAGCGGACACACGCGAGCAGTGCTGGAGGAACCGATGGGTCCGATCGAGGATCTGGGCAAGGCAATCAATGGCATCGCCGAGGGCGCAGGTCGCTCCACGGTCGGACTCGGCAATCGCTGGCGGGGCGGTTCGGGCATCGTGGTCGAGCAGGGCAAGGTGCTGACCAACGCCCACAACCTGCACGGCGACGAGATTCGCGTCTTCTTCCCGGACGGCCGCGAGGCCGACGGCAAGATCCTTGGGGCCGACGGCGACGGCGACCTGGCGGTGATCGCCGTGGACACCGGCGACTCGCCGGCGATCGAGTGGGGCGACGGCAGCGCGCTCGGGATCGGGGCGCCGGTGGTGGCCATCGGCAATCCGGCGGGGCAGGGCGTTCGCGTCACGCTGGGCTTCGTCTCGGGGCTGGGTCGCGTCTTCCGCGGGCCGCGCGGGCGCCGCGTGGTCGGCGCGGTCGAGCACACCGCTCCCCTGCTGCCCGGCTCGTCAGGCGGGCCGATCGTCGACGGCAGCGGCCGGCTGCTGGGAATCAATACCAACCGGCTGGGCTCCGGCTTCTACCAGGCCATTGCCGCCGATGCCGCGCTGAAGGATCGCGTCGCGGCCCTGGGTCGCGGAGAGGAGCCGAGC
>DASSNX010000156.1:0-8145 GCA_035701185.1 Candidatus Limnocylindria bacterium | reverse complement strand
GGCCATCACCGTCCGGGCGGTGGCCGTGCCGGGGATGATCGTGATTGGCCTCTTCCTTGCCATCCTGATGTTCGGCGAGCTGTACGCCTGGCGGAAGGGAGACCTCAAATGGCGATGAACACCACTGAACCGGCCGACGGCACTGGCACGGTTGGCGCCACCGGCACGGCCGCGCCGCCGATCATCATTCCCGATCAGGCCGGCGACGACGAGCTGCTACGCGAGTTCGGCATGGAGGAGCATCCGCGCGGCGGGTTCCACGGCCTGCTGGAGGTGATCCCCACCAAGGCGGACTGGCTGCTGGACCTCATCCGCGCCAACTCGCTCTGGCCGCTCCTCTCCGGCCTCTCCTGCTGCGCCATCGAGATGATGAGCACGGCAACCGCCAAGAACGACGTCGACCGCTTCGGCATGTTCCCGTTCCGGGCCAGCCCGCGGCAGGCGGACGTCCTGATCGTGGCCGGCACGCTGACGACCAAGATGGCCGGGCCGCTGGTCCGCCTCTGGGAACAGATGCCGGAGCCCAAGTGGTGTGTGGCCATGGGCACCTGCACCACCTCTGGCGGTCGCTTCAAGCGCAGCTACTCGGTGGTCCAGGGCGTCGACCGGGTGATGCCGGTGGACGTGTACGTGCCCGGCTGCCCACCGCGTCCCGAGGGTCTGATCTACGGGCTCATCAAGCTGCAGGAGCTGGTGAAGCAGCGCCGCGGCCAGTGGCCGACCTACGTCGACCGCGGTCCGCAGCGGCTGGCCTGGGAAGGAGACGTGCGCTGACCGCACCGGCCGCGGCGGGTGCGCTGGTCCGCGCGCTGACCGACCGCTTTCCCGAGCTGGCCGCCAGCCTCTGGACCGATGACGACACCGTCGAGGTCCAGGCCGATGGTGCCCGCAACGTCGAGCTGCTCCGCGCCTTCCGCGACGACGAGGCGCTGCGCTTCTGGTGGCTGGGTGATGCCGCGGCGGTGGACTACGGGCCGAAGGAGCGCTTCGAGGTCGTCTACCACCTGTACTCGGACCTGCATCCCGCCTGGCTGCGGCTCCGATGCCGCGTGGATCGCGCCAACCCGCACATCCCCACCATCACCGGCCTGTGGGAGGGCGCCATGTTCCACGAGCGCGAGATGTACGACATGATGGGGATCATCTTCGACGGCAACCGCGACCTGCGGCGGATCTACATGTCCCCCGACTACCGCAGCTTCCCGCAGCGCAAGGACTTCATCCTGCCCGATGACGCCGCCGACTCCCCGGCCGCCGGCGTCAACCCGTTGGAACGCCCCGAGACCTGGGACCTCGCTCGCTTCCGCGAGGAGATCACCTCCGAGGACGCCTCACCGACCTACGCCCCCACCGCCGAGCGCACCGGCGAGACGCCGCCGGTCGAGAGTGGCGTCACCGAATCCGACAAGAGCCGACCGCGATGACCGCCACCGATCCGGAGACCCGCATCCCCGACCCCATCGAGCTCGACCGGCTCGAGGAGGAGCGGCTGGCGCGTGCCTTCGGCGGCGCGCAGCCCTCGACCGACGGGGATCAGGCCGCTGGACTGCGGCCGGAGTTCGCGGGCTTCGAGATGGTCGGGGTGCCCGATCGGCCGCCCCAGACCGAGCGCGAGAAGGAGATGTACACCCTCGAAGAGGGCGAGATGCTCCTGAACATGGGCCCGCAGCACCCCTCGACGCACGGCGTCATGCGGCTGGTGGTGAAGATCCGCAGCGAGATGGTCACCGACCTCGACGTCGTGCTGGGCTACCTGCACCGCGGCATCGAGAAGCTGTGCGAGAACGCGACGTACACGACCGTTCTGACCTACGTCGATCCGATGGACTACATGTCGGCCATGCACAACGAGCACGCGCCGGCCATCGCCTTCGAGAAGCTGTACGGCATCCAGGCGCCGAAGCGCGCCGAGTACATCCGGGCGCTGGTGGTGGAGCTGAACCGCGTGTTCAGCCACGCGCTGATGATGGGCTTCCTGGCGCTGGACATGGGCGGGATCACGCCGATCCTCTACAGCTTCATCAACCGCGACGAGACGGTGGACCTGCTCTCGGCCATCAGCGGGCAGCGGATGCTGTTCAACTTCTTCCGCGTCGGCGGCGTGAACTGGGACGTGAACGACGAGTTCATCAACCGCCTCTCCCGCTGGCGGGTGAACCAGGCCAAGAGCATCGGCGACAACGAGAAGCTCATCACCGAGAACGAGATCTTCGTCCAGCGCACCAAGGGCCTGGGCGTGCTCCCCGCCGAGCGGGCGATCAGCCTGGGCGTCTCGGGTCCCAACCTGCGGGCCTCGGGCGTGCCGTTCGACGTGCGCAAGGCGCATCCCTACTCGATCTACGACGAGCTCGAGTTCGACGTGATCACTCAGCCCGGCGGCGACAGCTACGCCCGCTACCTGCAGCGAGTGGCGGAGATCAAGCAGAGCCTGCACCTGATCGACCAGATCGTGGACCAGATGCCGCACGGGCCGGTGCAGGCCCAGGTGCCGGGCATCATCCGCCCCAAGCCGGGTCGCGCCTTCGGGGCGGTGGAGTCGCCCCGCGGCTTCTACTCGGTCTATGCCATCAGCGACGGCGGCCCGAATCCGTACCGGTTCCGGATGCGCGATCCGTCATTCATCACGCTGCAGGTGATGCCGGTGCTCATGCCCGGCCACCTCATCGCCGATACGATGGCGGTCATGGCCAGCCTGGATCCGATCATGGGCGGAGTTGACAAGTAGATGGACCTCGGGACGCTGCTGCTCGGCATCGGCCGCTTCGTGCTGTCGACGACCCTGCTCCTGCTGCTGACCGTGCCGACCGCGTTCATCGTGATCCAGATCGAGCTGAAGGTCATCGCGCTGATGCAGCTGCGCTACGGCCCGAACCGCGTCGGGCCGCGCGGCGTCTTCCAGAGCACGATCCACGGCTTCAAGGTGCTTGCCAAGGAGGACACCACGCCGGACCACGCCGACCGGCCGGTCTTCACCATGGCGCCCTGGATGGTGTTCATGGCCGCCGCCATGAGCATGCTGGTCATTCCCTTCGCGCCGGGCCTGGTCGCCATCGACTCACAGATCAGCGTCGTCTACTTCTTCGCCGTGCTGGGCCTCTCCGTGGTCGGGCTGCTGGTGGCCGGCTGGGCGAGCTACAACAAGTACTCGCTGCTGGGCGGCCTCCGCAGCGCGGCCCAGATGGTGAGCTACGAGATCCCGCTGACGCTCTCGATCGTGGGCCTGGTGGTGCTCACCGGCAGCCTGAGCTTCACCGGCATCGTGGAGTGGCAGCGCATCCACGGCTGGGGCTTCTTCTGGCAGTTCTGGGCGTTCCCGATCTTCTTCATCGCGGCTACTGCGGAGATCAACCGCACCCCGTTCGACATGGTCGAGGCCGACTCGGAGATCGTGGCCGGCTTCGCCACCGAGTACTCGGGCATGCGCTTCGGCTTCTTCTTCTTCGCCGAGTACGTGGCGCTGTTCATCATGAGCAGCATCGTCGTGACGCTGTTCTTCGGGGGCTGGCTGCCGCCCTTCTTCACGCTGCCGGATGGGTTCATCGGCACCGTGCTGGGCGCCATCATCTTCCTGGCAAAGACGTACTTCTTCGTGTTCGTGGCGGTCTGGATGCGCACCACCCTGCCGCGCGTCCGGGTTGATCAGCTGATGGGCATGGCCTGGAAGTGGCTGCTGCCGCTGGCGCTGGTGAACCTCTTCCTGACCGCGGCGATCGTGCTGATCTTCAACCTGAAGCCGGTGGGAGGCTGAGCCGATGGCCACCATTCCGGGCGGCGGCATCGCCAAGGGCATGTGGGTGACCCTGAAGAACTTCTGGACGCCCAAGGTCACTCGCCAGTACCCCGAGGAGCGCCCGCAGATGCCGGAGCGCTGGCGCGGCCGGCTCGACCTCATCTACGACCCGTTCGGCGAGCACAAGTGCGAGGTCTGCTTCCAGTGCGCCCAGGTCTGCCCCGTGGAGGCCATCGACATGAGCGGCTTCGACTCGCAGGGCAACCGGATCCGCTACGGGATGCCGGAGATCTACGACGAGCGCAAGGATCCGAACGCCTGGCGACGGGCCGGCCAGCCCGCGCGGCCGATGCGCAACGCGGTGCGCTGGGAAGAGGCGATCGACGAGCCGTGGGTCAGCCAGACGGTGGCGGCCTTCGGGGCACGTCCCGAGGCGCTGGTGGCGATCTTCAACGCCGTCCAGGAGCGCTACGGCTACCTGCCCGAGCGGGCGCTGCGCATCATCAGCGACAAGATGACCATCCACTGGGCGCAGGTCTTCGGCGCCGCCGGGCTCGGCGGCTTCCGGCTCCTGCCGGCCGAGGGCCACGTGATCACGGTCTGCAGCTGCGCCGCCTGCCGCTTCGCCGGCGGCAACGAGCTGCTGGCCGCCCTGCGCGACGAGCTCGGCATCGACGCCGGCGAGACGACCGCTGACGGCAGCTTCTCGCTCGAGACGAGCCCCGAGGTGGCTGCCGGCGCCATGGCTCCCGCCATCCGCATCGACACCCTGGTCTACGGGCCGATCAACGCCGACCAGGCCCGGCACCTGGTCCAGGAGCGCCGCCGCTCGGCCTCGGCCTCCGCGACACCCGCCGGCGCGGGCGTCAGCTGAGTTAGATGAGCCTGAGCCGATGAGCGTCGCCGACGGGCCGGGCCTCTCCGCCCAGATCCGCATCCTGCCGCGCGGGGAGCAGCGGCTGCTGGCCAACATCGGCCGGGTCGATCCCGGCAGCCTGGCCTCGTACCGCGAGCACGGCGGCTACGGCGGACTGGAGCGCGCCGTGGCGCATCTCGGCGCCGAGGGCGTCATCAAGGAGATCGACGCCGCCGGGCTCCGTGGCCGGGGTGGCGGTGGCTACCCGACAGCCGCCAAGTGGCGCGAGGCGCGCGCGGCCGTCGGCGAGCGCAAGGTCGTGGTCATCAACCTCATGGGCGCCGATCCGACGGCGCTCGGCGACCGTGCCCTGGCCGAGGGCGATCCGCACCTCGTCCTGGAGGGAGCGCTGATCGCGGCCTTCGCCACCGGCGCGTCGGAGGCGATCCTGGCCGTGCGCCGCGACTGGACCGCTGCCATCGCCCGCCTCCGGAAGGCGATCGAGGAGGCAGAGGCGGAGCGCATGGCGGGCTACCTCATCCTGGGCACCGACTTCAGCTGCCAGGCGAGCGTCTGGGAAGGTTCGGGGGCGCTCGTGGCAGGCGAGGAGACCGCCCTGCTGGCCGCGCTGGCCGGCGATCGCGGCATGCCGGTCATCCGGCCGCCGTATCCCACCGAGCGCGGGCTCGGCGGCGCGCCGACCACGGTCCAGAATGCCGAGACGGTCGCGCATGCGGCCTGGATCCTGTCCCATTCGGCGGAGGCCTTCGCCAGCGTCGGCAGCCAGGCGTCGCCGGGCACGAAGCTGGTCAGCATCTACGGCCACGTGGGCGAGCCGGGGCTGGTGGAGGTGCCGCTGGGCACCCCGTTGCGCGAGGTGATCGACCTGGCCGGCGGGCCGCTGGGCACGGTCAAGGCCGTCTTCGTGGGCGGAGCCGGGGGCGGCGCGCTGTCGGCGGACGAGATCCGCACCCCGTACGACATCGAAACGCTGCGCGAGAAGGGCGCCGGCATCGGCCTGGGGCAGGTGCTCGTGGCGGACAGCGGAACGTGCATGGTCGACACCGCGCGCTTCTTCCTGGACTGGTCGAGCCGCGAGGCCTGCGGCAAGGCGGTCCCCTGCCGGATCGGCACCAAGCGACTGGTCGAGGCGCTGGACCGCATCCTGGCCGCCACTCCCCGGCCGAACGACTTCATCCTGCTTCGCGAGCTGTCGCACAAGATGGCCGACACCGCGCTCTGCAAACTGGAAGCGCGAGCGCCGGGGCCGATGCTCACCACCCTGGCGCGCTTCCCCGACGAGTACCGGGCACATGCCGAGCGGGGCGAGTGCCTCTCCGGCTTCCATGCCAACGCGTCCGTCACGCCACTGATCACGCCGCTGGACGGCATCGAGCCGTCACCATCGGCTCACGGCTAGCATTAGGGGACCCATGAGCTTCGCGACCAACGGCAACGGGAACGGGAATGGCACCGGCAACGGCGCAGGCGTCCTGCGGCCGGAGGACTACGCGCCGATCTGGCCGATGGTGCCCGGCACCCAGAAGGTCAGCGTCACCATCAACGGGCAGGAGGTGGAGGCCGAGGAAGGCCAGACCATCCTGCAGGCCTGCCGGGTGCTCGGCATCGACGTGCCGACGCTCTGCTACGAGCCGAAGCTCGCCCCCTACGGCGCGTGCCGCATCTGCGTGGTCGAGGTCGAGGGTCGTGAGGACACGCCCATCTCCTGCGGCACCAAGGTCGAGGCCGGGATGGTCATCACCACCCACTCGGAGCGGCTGATCGAGAACCGCCGCATGGTGCTGGAGCTGATCTTCAGCGACCACGACGCCTACTGCCTGCCGCCCTGCCAGTTCAAGTGCCCGACGCGGGTCGACATCCCCGGCTACCTGAAGCAGAACTCGCTGGGCAACTGGGAAGAGGCGACCCGCATCCTCAAGCGCTCGCTTCCCTTCCCCGCCATCCTCGGCCGCGTCTGCCCGGCGCCCTGCGAGACCCACTGCCGCCGGGAAGAGGTCGACACCGCCATCGCCATCCGCGACTCGCACCGCTACTGCGCGGACCGCGTCCTCGAGGTCGATGCCCCCGCTCCCATCCCCTGGCCCAAGGACCCGGACACCGGCCGCCGGGTGGCGGTCATTGGCGCCGGGCCGGCCGGCATGGCCGCGGCGTACTACCTGCAGCTGCGCGGCCACCACTGCGACGTGTTCGAGGCCGAGCCGGAGCAGGGCGGCATGCTGCGCTACGGGATCCCCGCCTATCGGCTGCCCAAGGAGTGGATGGACCGCGAGCTGAACCACGTCTGGGAGCTCGGCGCCACGCTCAAGCCGAATATGCGGCTGGGCCGCGACTTCAAGATCGCCGACCTGCTGGAGCAGGGCTACGACGCGGTCTACGTGGGCATCGGCTGCTACAAGTCGAACGAGCTGGGCATCCCCGGCGAGGACGCCGACGGCGTGGTCAACGCCCTGGAGAACCTCTACAACTCGACTCGCGGCCTGCCGATTCCCGCCTTGCGCGACGCGCGGGTGGTGGTCATCGGCGGCGGGTTCACGGCCATCGACTGCACCCGGACCAGCATCCGCCAGGGCGCGGCCGAGGTGTCGCTGGTCTACCGCCGCGACCTCAAGGACATGCCCGCCCAGGACGAGGTGCACGAGGCCATCGAGGAGGGGGCGCGCGTCATCTTCCAGGCCGCGCCGGTCCGGATCCTGACCGACAAGAACAACAAGGTGACCGGCGTCGAGTTCCAGCGCATGAAGCTGGGCGAGCCCGACGAGAAGGGTCGCCGGCGCCCGGAGCCGATGCCCGGGACCGAGTTCACGGTCGAGTGCGATACCGTGCTGGGTGCCATCGGCCAGGGACCCGAGCTCTCCTGGGTCGAGGACGAGCCCGACGAGATCAAGGCCCAGCTGGAGGTCAGCCGCCGCGGAACCCTGGTCAGCGAGGAGCACATCTTCCGCACCGGCATGCCGAAGGTGTTCGCGTCCGGCGACGTGCGGACCGGTGCCGCCACCGTGGTCGAGGCCATCGGCGAGGGACGGCGCGCCTCCTACGCCATCGACTACTGGCTGCGCGGCCATGACCTGGACGATCCCCAGGTCCGCCGCATCGTGTCCGAGCCCCAGCCCAACTTCCTGACCATCGTGCCCTTCACCGACGACGTGAAGGAGCCGAAGGCGGTGATGGGCAAGCTGGAGGCCGATGAGCGCAAGACGAACTTCGACGAGTACGAGTTCGGCTACACCCACGACCAGGCGATGTCCGAGGGGTCACGCTGCCTGCAGTGCACCTGCGAGGCGATCGGCCACTGCGACCTGCGCGAGGCGGCCATCGAGTACGAGACGACGCTGAACATGGCGATCGACGAGCGCTCGATCCAGGACAACCCGTACGTGGGCGTCAACCACGGCTACATGCGGGACGAGACCCACAGCTTCATCCTGCGGGACTACTCGCGGTGCATCGACTGCGGCCGCTGTGCCCAGGTCTGCAAGGACATCGTGGGCGCGGGCTGCTACGACTTCATCGGCAAGGGCTTCGACTCGCTGGTCACCAC
>DASSNX010000155.1:0-24655 GCA_035701185.1 Candidatus Limnocylindria bacterium | reverse complement strand
CCGTGCGGTCGCGTCGCGTGTGCAGCCGACCGGTTTATCGGTGCACCTCGGCGCGACGCCCGGTCTCCGCGGGCTGGGCATCGATCTATCGGTCGGTCGTCGCGCCCTCGAGGCCCTGTCGCTCGCGCCAGTACGTGCCGTTACGGCGACAGAGGAACCCGTTATCGACAAGGAGCCGCCGAAGCGTCGCCGGATCTGGCGCGTCCCCGGCCAGGATGGCGTTCACATCGCGCTCGTCGTACAGGCGGTCACGCTCGAACCGTTCGGTGAGGAACGCGCATGCCGCCAGTACCAGCGGCCGCCGGCGGGGGAGCGTGACGAGCCGTCCGTCACGGACGAAGGCGTGCTGGAGGTGCTCGGCCGGATCGCGCCCGGAGCCCGAGGATGCGTCCATTGGAGCAAACGCTACACCGATCGGCTCCGGCTGCGGTATGATCAGGTCCCGAGTGGCGCATGGCGACGCCGCTCGCGCGCGGCCCACGGGACCACCGCCGCCGCTCGAGCCACCGCTAGGTGCACTGAGACAACCGATGCCGAAGTATGTCTTCGTCTCGGGCGGCGTCACGAGCTCACTGGGCAAGGGCATCACCGCGGCCAGCATCGGCCGCATCCTGAAGGCCCGCGGAGTCCCGGTCAGCATCCTGAAGCTGGACCCGTACATCAACATCGACCCCGGGACGATGTCGCCGTACCAGCACGGCGAGGTGTTCGTCACCGATGACGGCGCCGAGACCGATCTCGACCTCGGTCACTACGAGCGGTTCATCGACGAGAACCTGTCCCAGGCGTCGAACGTCACCACCGGTCGGATCTACCAGAGCGTCATCGCCAAGGAGCGCCGCGGCGACTACCTCGGCGGTACGGTGCAGGTCATTCCGCACATCACCAACGAGATCAAGGAGCGGATCGCGCGCGTCGCGCGCGAGGGGACCGGCAGCGTGGCGACCAGCGGCCTGGCCGCCCACGGCGTCGTCATCGTCGAGGTCGGCGGCACGGTCGGCGACATCGAGTCGCTGCCGTTCCTGGAGGCGATCCGCCAGATGCGCAAGGACGTGGGGCGGCGCAACGTGCTCTACGTCCACGTCACCTGGCTGCCGCAGATCGGCGCCACCGGCGAGCTGAAGACCAAGCCCACGCAGCACAGTGTCTCCACGCTGCGCGGCATCGGCATCCAGCCGGACGTCATCGTGCTGCGCAGCGACGAGCCGATCGACGACGAGATCCTGGACAAGGTCTCGCTGTTCACCGACGTCGACGTCCATGCCGTCATCCCGTTGCGCACGGCGCGCAGCATCTACGAGGTCCCGCTGCTGCTCGAGCGCGCAGGGCTGGGCAAGCTGCTGACCCGCGAGCTGGACATCCCGGCCTCCGAGCCGGACCTGGCCGACTGGCAGGAGCTCGTCGGGCGCATCCGCGCCACCCGGCCGGAGCTGGAGATCGCCATCGTCGGCAAGTACACCGAGCTGCCGGATGCCTACATCAGCGTGACCGAGGCGCTGAAGCACGCCGCCCTGCATCACCGCGTCGACGTCAAGGTGCGCTGGGTTCGCTCGGAGCAGCTGGAACGGATGGAGCCGGAGCAGGTCGCCGACGAGCTGCGCGGCGTGGCGGGCGTGCTCGTGCCCGGCGGTTTCGGCTACCGCGGGGTCGAGGGCAAGGTGCGCGCCATCAAGTGGGCGCGCGAGGAGAAGGTCCCGTACCTCGGCCTCTGCCTCGGCCTGCAATGCGCCGTGATCGAGTTCGCGCGGATGGCGCTCGACAACCCGGATGCCAACTCGTCGGAGTTCAACGTCTTCACCGAGCATCCCGTCATCGACCTCATGCCGGACCAGACCGATGTCACCGACAAGGGCGGCACCATGCGGCTCGGCCTCTACCCGGCCCGGCTGGAAGCGGGCTCGAAGGTGCGCGCGGCCTACGACAGCGAGATCGCCTACGAGCGGCACCGCCATCGGTTCGAGGTCAACAACGCCTACCGCGACCGGCTGAGCGAAGCCGGCATGTGGTTCAGCGGCATCTCGCCGGACGGCAGGCTGGTGGAGTACATCGAGCTGCGCGACCACCCCTGGTTCGTGGCCACCCAGGCGCATCCCGAGCTCAAGAGCCGGCCCAACCGGCCCCACCCGCTGTTCCGCGATTTCGTCGGCGCGGCGGCGGTCCACGCCGGACTGCCCACCGAGCCGGCGCAGGCCGCGGTGCCGGAGGTGACCGAGGTCCCGACGGCCACCCGGCACCCACAGGCCGAGCCGGCGACCGCCGAGAGCAGCTGAGCCGATGGCGACCAGGACCCGGCCGGCCTTCAAGCTCAAGACGTACTCCGAGCAGTTCGCGCGCTTCCACGCCCAGCTGTCTGAGGCGTACTACCGCCAGCTCGCCGGCCTGCAGCCCGAGCTCGGCCTGCCGGCGATCTACGCCGAGCACGCCAACCTGTTCGATCGCGCCGCCCTCGATGCCCTTCGCGAAGCTGCCGTCGCGGACGACGAGGCAGGCCATGAGGCCCGGGAGCTGTACCGCGTGGCGCTGCGCGAATACCTCTCCGGTGCCACGGCCGACCTCACCGAGGAGCTGGAGCGCGCGGTGTCGCAGGCGGTCGTCGTGTGGCGCGGCGAGCGGATCTCGTATCGGCAGGTCTGGAACCGCGCGGCGGACATCGCCAATCGCGCGGAGCGCAACGGCCTGGCAGCCTCCTACCTCGAAGCGGTCGAGGCGCTGAATCCGCTGCGGGAGGAACGGCAGGCTCGCAGCGTGGATGCGGTGCGTGAGCTCGGCTTTGCCGACGTTCCGGACATGGTCAGCCAGACCGCCGGCTTCGACGTCCAGGCCCTGGCGGGCGAGATGCGGGCGCTGCTCAACGATTCGGAGACGGTGTACTTCGCGGCGCTGCGCCGCAACCTGGCCGAGATCGACATCGAGCAGGGCGACGCGTCGGAAATCGACCTGGAGCACGTCATCCGTGGCGCGCAGTGGGACCGCTGGTTCGAGGCGCGCCGGATGGTGCCCGCCCTGACCGCGACGCTGGCCGGGATGGGCATCGACCTGGCCGCGCAGCGCAACGTGATGCTGGACGTCGAGCCGCGCCCGACGAAATCGCCACGCGCCTTCTGTGCCGCACCGGAGATCCCCGGCGACGTCCGCCTGGTCATCCAGCCCCGCGGCGGATGGGACGACTACGCCGCGCTGATGCACGAGGCCGGGCACGCGGAGCACTTCGCGCACGTCGATCCGGCGCTGCCGGTGGCGTATCGGCTGGCCGGCGACAACAGCCTGACCGAGGGCTACGGGCACCTGTTCGAGCGCCTGACCGGCGACCCTGAATGGCTGCGGGGCGTATTGGGCATGCCACAGGCCGATGCGCTCGCCTTCGCCGATTTCAGCGCCTTCTGGTACCTGCGCCTGCTGCGCTGGATTGCAGCGGAGCTGCTGTACGAGCTGTACCTGCACCGGACCGATGACGTGGCGCTGGTGCGCGAGCAGTACGCCGGCATGCTGAGCCTGTCGCTCGGCGTGCGATTCAGCCCGGCGACGTACCTGGATCACGTCGACGACGGCCTCTACGTCGCCCGGTACGCCCGCTCGGTGATGGTCGAGGGCGGGCTGTCGGCCTGGCTGCGGGCCAACCACGGCGCGGCGTGGTGGACGAACCCGGCCGCGGGCGAGACGCTGCGCCGCAGCTGGTCACGCGGGCAGCAGTGGAATGCCGAGGACGTGCTTGCGCATCTCGGGTATGATCACCTGGACTGGCGGCCGGTCCTGCGTCAGATCAGGACCCTGCTCATCGGCGAGATGAGCGGATACGGCGGGCCCAACATCACCACCCGCGCTGGGACCCGCAAGGTCTGATTCCGTACCGCCGCGCATTTCCCACGGACGAGACCGGCAGTCTCGTACATTCGATCTCCCATCGAGGCCCGAGCCTGCGGTCCCTGCCGGATACGTCGATTCCCCACCCACCAGAGGTCACCCCCTACATGCAACTCCGGCACATCCGGCAGTCGAGGCACTCATGAGCGAAGAGACTCGCGCCCAGCGACGCGGGCGGCCCCGCCGCCGCCAGGACGGTGGCTCGCGCCGCCAGCAGCCGCGCCCGGCCTATCAGCGTCGCAACCACTACGCCTCGGGGCAGTACTCGTCGATCTACGCCGGTCCCTTCCCGACCGACGCGGACGAGCCGGCCCTCAGCCTGGCCGACCTCCAGTCGAAGGACGTCGACGAGCTGCGCGAGCTGGCCGCCGAGCACGGGGTGGAGGGTTACGAGGAGCTCGAACACTCGGACCTGGTGCTGAAGCTGCTGGACGCGGTGCCGCTGGCTCCCAGCCAGTCGCGCCGCGAGCAGAACGGTCAGCCCGGCGTGGCGACCGGGATCCTGGAGATCGTCGACGAGGGCTTCGGCTTCCTGCGTCGCCACGGCGTGATGCCGTCGAACGACGACATCTACGTCAGCTCGTCGCAGGTCCGGCGCTTCGGGCTGCGGACCGGTGACAAGGTCGAGGGCCAGACCCGGCCGCCCAAGGACCAGGAGAAGTACTGGGGCCTGCTGCGCGTGGACACGGTCAACGGGGTCGACCCGGAGACGGCCAAGCGCCGCCCGTATTTCGACTCGCTGGTACCGGTCTTCCCGGACGAGATGTTCGACATCGAGACCGACCAGAAGAATCTCACCCAGCGGCTGATCAACCTGATCAGCCCCATTGGCAAGGGCCAGCGCGGGCTGATCCTGTCGCCGGCCAAGGCCGGCAAGACCACGGTCCTGAAGCAGATCGCGGCCGGCATCACCGACCGCTACCCCGACGTGCTGCTGATGGTGGCCCTGATCGGCGAGCGGCCCGAGGAAGTGACCGACATGCAGCGCTCGGTGAAGGGCGAGATCTACGCGTCCACCTTCGACGAGCCGACCGAGAACCACACCCGCGTCGCCGAGATGGCGCTCGAGATCGCCAAGCGCCAGGTCGAGACGGGCCGTGACGTGGTCATCCTGCTCGATTCGATCACGCGCCTGGCACGGGCCTACAACCTGGCCCTGCCCGCCAGCGGCAAGACGCTGTCGGGTGGCGTCGACCCGGTGGCGCTGTACCCGCCGAAGCGCTTCTTCGGCGCGGCCCGGAACATCGAGGGCGGCGGCAGCCTGACGATCATTGCCACCTGCCTGGTCGACACCGGCAGCCGCATGGACGACGTGATCTACGAGGAGTTCAAGGGCACGGGCAACATGGAGATCGCGCTCGACCGCAAGCTGTCGGAGAAGCGCATCTTCCCGGCCATGGACGTTCTGCGCTCCGGCACCCGTCGCGAAGAGCTGCTGCTCGACGAGAACACGCTGCGGATGGTGTGGACCATGCGCCGCATGCTGTCGGCGGTCGGCCCCAACGAGGGCATCGAGCTGCTCATGCAGCGGCTGGGCAAGACCAAGGACAACGCCGAGTTCCTGGTGTCGCTCAGCAAGAGTGTGGAAGCCTCCGAGCGCAGCTGACCCGGCGTCCCGAGTGACCCGTCCCGCGTCGCGTTCGGTCCTGCCCGGCGGGCGGCCGTCGGTCGTCGCGCTGATCGTGGCGCTGGCGGTGGGGCTCGGCGCGTGCGGGACCGAGCCGTCGGCCAGCCCGTCGGCGCGTTCCGTGGCGCCATCGGCCTCGGCAACGGCAGCACCGTCGGCCAGCGGACCCATCGGGCCCGTCCAGCCGGCCCCGGGCTCGGACAGCAGCGTCTATGCGCCGAATCCGGGGGCCGTCGTGGTCGCCATCGATCCGGGGCACGGTGGCTGCCTCGACTGGGGCGTGCCCGACCCGCGCCAGCGGGGCGTGCGGTACTCGGAAAAGGCCATGACCCTGGCCATCGGGCTGGCGCTGCGCCGGCTGCTCGAGGGGCAGGGAGTATCGGTGGTCATGACCCGCGACTCTGATACGGCCCTCGCCGGCGACGACTACCCGCAGCTCGGCTGTCGAGGCGCCGCCTGGCGCGACGTGAACGGCGACGGCGAGTCGGGCTTCGACCCCGGTGGCGAGGTGCGGACGCGTGATGAGCTGCAGGCCCGCCTGGACCTGGCCAACGTGGCGCGCGCCGACGTGCTGGTCAGCATCCACATCAACTCGCTGACCCAGAACGGCGTCGCCTTCGCGATTGCCGCCACCGAGACGTTCTACACCGACGAGACGCCCTGGGGCGTGAAGGTCACCGAACCGCTGGCGCAGGCGATCCAGGATGGCGTCGTGCGGTCAATGGGTGCAGCCGCGGCGTATGACCGCCAGGACCGCGGCATCCAGGCCCACAACCTGTACATCGTGGCGCCGCCGCTGCTCAAGACGACACCCGAGCGACCGGACCCGCGCAAGCAGCCGACGCGCGGGGCCCTGATGCCGTCGGTGCTCACCGAGGTCGGCTCGATCACCATGCGTCAGGAGCAGAACCTCCTGGCCTCGCCGGCCGGCCAGGAGGCCGCGGCGAACGGCATCTTCTCGGCGCTGGCCGACTACTTCGCCACGCGTCCACTGGCCGTCGCCTACTCCCTGCCGGAGGTCGAGGGCGCGCCTGGCACGGCACCGGAGCCCCAGCCGGGCAACGGCCCGATCTACTGGCCACCAGTCGCCGATGCTGACCACGCCGTCGTGCGCCTCACCAATACCGGCAGCCAGCCATGGCCCACCGGCCTGCACCTGCTCGCCGGGTCGCAAGCCACCGAGCAGCCGTACCTGCGGGTGCCGCCGGACGACCTGGAGCCGATGATGCCCGACGCATTGCCGGCAATGGCCCCGGGGGAAGCCGTGGACGTGCAGGTGAGCCTGCCGGCCGGCGACGGCGGCCGCAGGGTGGCCTGGATCACGCTGGCAGGGCCGGATGGGCCACTGACCTCGCTCGGATCGCCGCCGCTGCAGCTGGCGGTGGGTGGCGGCTGAGCGTCCTTGACCTGCCCGGAAAGCCGCTGCTACCATCGCCGCGCCAGATTCCGGCCCGGCGAACTGCCGCCGCGCGCCACGGGGAGGTGCGAATCCGGCACAGGACTCCGAGAACCGCTGGGGAGCGTTTGTATTGCCTGATTCGCAGCGGCCGCTGCGCCGGCTGACCCAGCCACGATCGCTGTCGCGGGCAGTCACGCATGCCGCCGTCATTGCGATGGTTGCCTGTGCCGCAGCCTTCGGGATCACCGCCCTCCGGACGCCGAGCACCGCGTCCGTCGGTTCATCGACTCCGCTCCTCCCCTTCGACCTCGTTGCCCGCGTGCGCGGCGCCGCCGACGCCGCCCCCGCCGCTCGCACCAGCACCTTTGACCTCCAGGGCGGTCGGGTCGACCCTCGACTCCAGTCGCGAGCAGTGCACGTTCCGGCCTCGACCGCCGAGCCGACCCCCCTCCCGACGCCAGTGGCGCCGCCGCCGGCGGCCCCCGACCCCACCGCAGTCGCCGCAGCGGCGCCGCCTGCTCCGCCGGTGATCTACGGCAGCGGCGCGCTGCTGTGGCCGGTGCACGGCACCATCACGACCTACTACAGCGCCGCGCACCTGGCCATCGACATTGCCGTGCCGTATGGCACGACCGTCGCGGCCGCCGATGCCGGGACCGTCGTCTCGAGCGGATGGCGCACGAACGGTGGCGGGCTGGTGGTCGAGATCGATCACGGCAACGGCATGCACACCGTCTACAACCACCTCAGTGCGAGCTACGTCAGCGTCGGCCAGGTCGTGCGTCGTGGCGAGGGCATCGCGGCGGTGGGCTGCACCGGGATGTGCACCGGGCCGCACGTGCACTTCGAAGTCGTGGTCGGCGGCGTCCCGGTCAACCCGCTGCGCTACCTGTAATCGCGACGCCGTTCGCTCGCCGAGCGCCTGCCGTTACGCGCGGCCCTGCGCCGGCCCGTTGCTACCATCCCCGCCGTGTTCGCTGACCAGGCCCGGATCCTGGTGTCGGCCGGCGCCGGTGGCGACGGTTCAGCCTCGTTCCGGCGCGAGGCACACGTTCCACGCGGCGGGCCCGATGGCGGCGACGGCGGCAAGGGCGGGGACGTGATCCTGGAGGCAGAGGCCGGCATGACCACCCTCGCCGAGCTTCGGCGCCGGCGCCATGTGCGGGCCGGAGCCGGTGGCCGTGGTGCACGACGTCGCTCGCACGGCCGCAACGGGTCGAACGTCGTGCTGCCAGTTCCGCCCGGGACGGTGGTGCGCGTCGTCGGCCGCGCGGGCGCGGACCGACAGGCGCCGGCGGATCTCGGTGAGCTGCTGGCGCCCGGTGATCGACTGGTGGTGGCCCGCGGCGGGCGTGGCGGCCGCGGCAACGTCCATTTCGTCTCGCCCACGCACCGCGCCCCGACCCATTTCGAGAAAGGCGAGCCCGGCGAGGAGCGCTGGATCGAGCTGGAGCTCAAGCTGATCGCCGACATCGGGCTGGTCGGCGCGCCGAACGCCGGCAAGTCGACACTGCTGGCGGCGCTGACTGCGGCCCGTCCCGAGGTTGGCGCCTTCGCCTTCACCACGACGAGCCCTAACCTGGGTGTGCTGGCGCTGGACGAGGACGGTGAGGAGACCGCGGTCGTGGCTGACCTGCCGGGCCTCATCGAGGGGGCGCACGAGGGCAAGGGGCTGGGGCACGCGTTCCTGCGCCACGTGGAGCGGACGCGGGTGCTGGTGGCGGTGGTCGACGGTGCCGCTCGCGAGCCGGTGGCCGAATGGCGCGCCGTCGAGGACGAGCTGCGCCTGCGCGACCCGGCGCTGCTCGAGCGCCCGATGCCAATGGTCGTCACCAAGCTCGACCTGCCGGCCGTGGCCGAACGCTGGCCGGCGCTGCGCGGAGAGCTGTCCCGCGAGGGCCGGCGCCCCCTGGGCGTGTCCGCGCACGACGGGACCGGGCTGGACGAGCTGCGCGGCGAGCTGCGGGAAGCGTTGCGCGCGGCCGCGGCCCGACCCATGGAGGAGGAAGTGCCGGTCCGCGTCCACCGCTTCGATCCGCTCGAACGCGGCTGGCGGGTGGTACGCGAGGCCGATGGGCTGCGCGTCGAGGGCCGTCGGATCGAGACGGCGGCGGCGCGAACCGACTTCACCAACGAGGAATCGCGCGATCGCTTCCAGCGCACGCTGGAGCGCTTCGGCATCGACGCCGAGCTGCGGCGGCAGGGGGCAGCGGCCGGCACGCTGGTCCGCATCGGCCGGGTCGAGCTGGAGTGGGGCGAGGACGAATGAGCCCGAGCGCCGTCCTGACCGCGCTGCCCCGGGCCGGCAGCGGGAGCGACGCCGGTCCCGCCGCCACGCGGCGGCCCTCGCCGCAGGCGCAGCGCATTCCGGTCGACGACCGCGTTGAACGCATCGGCATCCTGGGCGGCACCTTCGACCCGCCGCACGTCGGGCACCTCTGGCTGGCCAGCCTGGCGGCCGACAGCCTGGACCTCGCGCGGGTCCTGTTCATGCCCGCCGCCCAGCCGCCGCACAAGCGGCGGCGGGGCATGAGCTCGATCACCGATCGGCTGCTGATGACGCGCCTGGCCATCACCGGCAACCCGCGTTTCGAGCTGTCGACGCTCGAGGTCGGGCGGCCGGGGCCGTCGTACACCGTCGACAGCGTCGAGGAGCTGCAGCGCACCTATGCCGACGCCCGCCTCTTCCTGCTCATGGCGGCCGATTCGCTGGCCCAGATCGACGCGTGGCACGAGCCCGATCGGCTCCTGTCGCTGATCGAGTGGGCCGTCGGTCCGCGCCCCGGCACGGAGCTGCCGTCAGCGAGCACGCTGCAGGAACGGTTCGGTGACGCGGCCGCGCGCATCCATCTGCTCGACGGCCCGGCGCTGGACGTCAGTGCCACCGCGATCCGGCAGCGGGTGGCGGCCGGGCAGACCATCCGCTACCTTGTGCCGCAGGCGGTCGAGGAGCTCATCCTCGAGAAGGGCCTCTACCGGCGCCGTGCGCACCCCGGAGGCACCTCGCCGGGCGGCAGGGAGTAGACCAACTGGCAGAAGCACGACAGGCGATCACGGAGCGGGACCCCGCGGAGCTCGCCCATCGCATCGTGGACATCGCCTCCGACAAGAAGGCGTCGGACATCGTCCTGCTGCGCACCGCCGAGGTCACGACCATGGCGGATTACTTCGTCATCGCCTCGGGGCGCAGTGATCGGCAGGTCCAGGCCCTGAGCCAGGCGCTCGTCGACGAGCTGCGCAAGGAGGGGATTCGTCCCCTCGGGGTCGAGGGCCTGCGCACGGCCCGCTGGGTGCTGCTCGACTACGGCAGCGTGATCGTCCACCTCTTCGCCCCCGAAGAGCGCGAGTACTACGGCCTGGAGCGGCTGTGGAGCGGCGCCAGCGAGGTCGTCCGGCTGGTCTGACGTACTGCGCGAGTACTAGGCCCACCTGCACCGGTACTCCTATTGAGCGTGGCTGGGGCCGATCCCATGCTCGCGCGCATGAGCGACTTCGCCGGCATCGCCAAGCCGATCGAGAGCTGCCGCTTCTGCAGCGGCCAGCTGCTGACGAGCGTCTTCGACACCGCCTTCAAGGACGCGGTGGCCGAGGAGCGCCTCTTCTTCGCGATCCCCGGCGCACTGTGCGTGCCGTGCCGGCAGCTCTACGTCGACCAGCAGCTGATCGGCATCCTGGGCCTGACTGACGCCCGCTGCACCTTCGCGATCGAGTCCGATCGCGTCCTGCGCGCCGGAGCCGCCTAGGCTCCTCGTTCGGCGCGCGGCATCCCGACCAGATACTCGCCCAGCCAGGCGGCGAGCGCCGGCTCCGGCTCCATGACGTTCGTCTTGATCGCCATGTCCGCCTCGAACAGGCCGATCAGCATCCGCTCCAGCTCCGCGCCCGAGTAGCGGCGTGCCGCCTCGGCCAGGCGCTCGGCCATGCGCGCATTGCCACGCCCCACGCGCTTCGTCAGCTCCGCCGCCGTGGCCCCCGACGTCGCCAGGTCGCGCGCCACGATCAGGTCGCTGATCCGGCCCTGCAGCGCGCCGAGGATCCGGAGCACCGGCTGCTCTTCGGCCAGCGCCCGGTCCAACGCCCGGGTCGCGGCCGCCGGGTCGCGGCGGTCGACCGCGTTGGTGATGGCGAACAGGCTGGCCGGCCGCGTGTCGGCCACCAGGGCCTCGACGTCGTCGGCGGTGACCGGGCGGCCCGCCGCGTAGGTCGCCAGCTTTTCCAGCTCGCCGGCGGCGATCCGCGTCTGCTCGCCGCGCTCCACGTCCGTCTCGGCCACCATGCCGCCGACACGCTCCGCCAGCATCGCCGCAGCGCGCGGTTCGAGGTCGATCTGCCGATCGCGGGACCGGCTGCGGATCCAGGCCTGCAGCTCGCCGCGGCGGGGAGCCAGGCGTTCCTCGACGATCCCGCCACGCGTCACCACCGCGCTGGCCAGGCGGGACAGCAGCGCCGGTGGCTTGGCGGCGTCCCGCGTCGAGCGGACGTCGACCAGGGCCAGGGCGGCGCCGTCGGGCAGCTCCGCTGCCAGCGCGATCAGCTTGTCGCCGGCCGCGGTCGACCGGCCGGCGGCGCGCAATGGCTGACGCAGTACGGTGAGCCGCACGCCGAACATGCCGACGCTGGCGGATTCCACCCGCGCGGCGTCCAGCGCGGCCTCGTCGGGGCTGCGCTCGGCCGTGATCTCGACCCGGTCATCGGCGCCGATGCGGGCGGCGAAGCCCGCGACCAGCTGGTCCAGGCCGAAGCCGTCGTCCCCGTGGGCCAGCAGGAGCGAGACGCTCACGCGCCGGCCTCCCAGGCGGCGCGCAGCCGGTGCACCACCGTATCGGCCTCCATCCCGACGGCATCGGCCAACTCTGCTTCCAGGGCGTGCGCCGGGATCCGGGCGGCCTCCAGGTCCTCCGCGTATTCGGGGTGACGCTGCTGCATGTCGGCGATGCGCTCGTCGATGGTCAGGAAGACCTGGGCCACGTGCCGGTCGGCGATCGAAACCAGGACCGACGGCCAGCCGCGCGGGAAGCAGCGGTCGTCCAGCAGGCAGGTCACCGGATGGGACGCCACCGGGGCAGCCAGCTCATCGAACCCCATCTGGCTGAGCCGTTGCGCTCCGACCTCGCCATGCCGGCCGCCACCATCGCGCGTCTCGGGCTTATCGATGTCATGCAGCAGGGCGGCGACCTCGACCAGGCGCACGTCCAGCGGGACGCCGGCGGCGGCCACCATGCGGGCGGCCTCGGCCGCGACACGCGCGACGCCGGTCGAGTGGATGACGATCCCGTCCGGCAGGTCGAGCGACGCCAGCAGCTGCAGCGCCTGGTCGCGGCCGGGAACCACCATGCGCCGATGCTACCCGGATTGGTCGTTGCGCGGCCCACGGTCCACGGTCCGGCTGCGTCGACCGCCACGTCGACGGTGCCCTCTAGGTCGGTGCGATGCACGACCAGCCCAGGTATGGCGGCCAGGTGCTCGAGGGTGACCCGATGCGGATGGCCGTACTCGTTGTCCACCCCGCACGAGATCAGCGCGATCTCCGGGCGCGCGGCCGCCAGGAACGCCGTCGTGCTGCTCGACTCGGAGCCGTGATGGCCGACCTTCAGCAGGTCGACATCGGGCACCAGGTGGCGTTGCAGCAGCATCGCCTCCACCGGCGCTTCGGCGTCGCCCTGCAGCAGCGCGCTGAAGCTGCCGCTGCGCAGCAGGGTCACCACCGAGGCGTTGTTGATGTCGTCCTCCGGCAGCGGAGCGGTCGCATCGGCGGCGGAGGGGTAGAGGACCGCCACGTCGGCCGATCCCAGCGCCAGGTGCTCGCCGGTTCGTGCCAGGTGGTAGACGTTCGGCCCCTCGGCGGCGGCCAGGGAGCGGAAGCGGGCGTACGAGGGATTCGCGTATTCACGCCCCGAATCGAGCACCAGGCCGACCTCGAACCGCTCGAGCACGGGCACCAGCCCTGCGACGTGGTCCTCGTGTGGGTGGGTGAGCACCATGACGTCGATGCGGCGTCGCCAGAACGGCAGTGCCTGGCCGAGACGCCGCAGGACGAGGTCGGGATCCGGCCCGCCGTCGACCAGCAGCGTCCTGCCCTCCGCACTGACCACCAGGATGGCATCGCCCTGGCCGATGTCGAGCGCCATGACATGCAGCTGTCCGTCGCCGCGAGTGGCGATCGTCAAGCCGGCCAGCACGAGCATGGTGGCGCCACCGAGCACCCGTGGCCGGAGCAGTCCGGTCGCGAACCCGCCGCTCGCGCCATCGCCGGGACGCGGCTGATCCTCGGCCGCCGGCACCGAGCGCGCGCCGCGCCGCGCCGCCAGCAGGACCAGCGGATACCAGGCCGCGGGCAGCCAGCCGGGAGCCGCGATCGGGACGGAGGCCATCGGCACCGCCGCCGCCGCCAGGCCGAGATCGATCATCACGCGCAGGTACAGCCACGCGGCACCGCCCGCCGCCCAGCCGACTGCGCCGCCCAGCGGACCGAGGGCTCCGTGCAAGGCGCCGGCGGCCGCGGCGAGCGCGCCGGTCAGCATGACCACCGGCACGAGTGGCACAACGACCACGTTGGCCAGTGGCGCCACCAGCGACAGCCGTTCGAAGTTGAGCAGGATCACCGGCAGGGTCGTGACCTGCGCTGCCATGGTCAGCGCCACGGGTTCGCGCACGAGGCCCGGCCATCGGCCCAGGCGTCGCTCGAAGCTGGCGGCGAACCAGATGAGGCCGGCAGTGGCGAGCGCCGACAGCTGGAACCCGACGTCCCAGACAACGGCCGGCGCGGCGATGACCATGACCAGGGCGGCCAGCATGAGCGCCGAGAGGGCGTGCGAGCGTGACCCGCCCAGCCGGCCGAGGAGCAGCCCACCGGCCATGAGGGCTGCCCGCACGACCGACGGCGAGGCGCCGGTCAGCAGCACGTAGCCGCCGACCGCGGTCGCCGCCACCGCCGCAGCCAGCCATCGCCCACGGGGCAGCCGCGTCAGCGGCCGCGCCGCGCCGGCCGCGAGGGCAGCCACGATCGCGATGTTCCAGCCGGAGATCGCCACCACGTGCGTGAGGCCGGCCGCGGCGAACGCATCATTGATGGCCGGGTCGATGCCCGAGCGCACGCCGAGCACGATGCCCGCCGCCAGCGCCGCCTCGGGCTCAGGCACCACTTCGTTGAGCCCATGCAGCAGCCAGCTCCGCGCAGCGCGCATCGCCTCCGCCAGCGGCGGCAGCTCGTGCGCGACGACCGCCGCGCTGCGGGCCGACGCAATGGCGGCAATGCCCTGGCGACCCAGGTACGCCCGGTAGGCGAAGCCTTCGAAGTCCTCCGGCTGTTCGAGTCCCGAGTCGATGTGCAGCCGATCACCGGCGGCCACCAGCAGGCCGCGCGGCAGCCACAGCAGGATGCGGCCCGCCGCCGGCCGGGGCAGCACATCGCCACGCGCCAACGTCACCTGGTCGAGCACGACCTGCTGACGCTCGCCGCGCGGCCGGGGATCGTCGGTGACTGTGCCCTCCACGGTCCATGTCTCCTCGCCGATGGCCGCCGCCACGGTCCCTGGGCCGGTCGGCAGCGCAACGGCCTGCGCCCGCGACGCGCCGATCGCCACACCGCCGATGACGGCGGCGATGAGGAGCAGCCAGCGCCTGCGGAAAAGCAAGGCGACCGGCACCGCGGCGATGGCAACGACCACGACAACGGGGGAGACCACAATGGGCACGCCGCCATCGCTCGCCACGACGCCCAGGACGGTGCCCGCCAGCAGGGCCGGGAGCAGGGCCGCCACGACCGCCTACAGGGTCACGAGGTCGCGGATGTCCTCGAGCTGGCCGCGATCGATGACCTCGCGCTCCACCATCTCGTCGAGGGTGGCGAACGGCTGCTCGCTGCGCCCGGCCACGATCTTCTGGACGGTGACCGGCCCGATGCCCGGCAGCGCGTCCAATTCCTCGGCTGATGCCGTGTTGAGGTTCACCAGGCCGCTCCCGGCCGCCGGGCTCGGCCCGGTGCCAACCGCGGCGGCGCCGAGCATCGGGACCCGGACCTGGGCGCCATCGGCAAGGACTGCCGCCAGGTTGAGCGCGGCGGCGGAGGCGTTGAGGTCAGCCTTCCTGGAGTAGCCGCCGGCGGCCTGGAGCGCATCGGCCACCCGCGAACCTGCCGGCAGGCGTACCACGCCGGGGTGGCGGACCGCACCCTGCACATCGACGACGACGTCGCCACCGGTGGGGATCTGGCTGGCAGCGGCGGGCGACCCCAGCGGGGCGTACGACGCGGTGGGCGACGCAGCGGCCGCTCCGGGCGCTGACGGCCCGTGGAGCAGGGCGGCGACCACCAGCCCCAGACCGCCGAGCGCGCTCAGGCCACCGCCGGCCGCCAGGCCGATGGCGATCCTGTCCCGCGTGCTGACCTCCATGCCATGACGCTCCGCGGAAGGCGAGCAGCAGATGGGCAGAGATGACCTGTCCGGGGCCCGGCGCCCGGGCACTCGACGCCGGGTCCCGGAAACAGGGTGCGCAGGCTAATCGAGGGGTCCTTACGCGCCGCTTACCAGCGGCTCACCACGACCCGCCGGACGGATCCCCGATGGCGATCAGTCGGGCGTCACCACGTTGATCAGCTTGCCGGGGACCTGGATCACGCGCCGCGGAGCGCGGCCGGCCAGATAGCGCTGCACGTGCTCCGACTCCAGCGCGAGCCGTTCGATCTCGGCCGCCGGCGTGTCGCGCGTGACCACCAGCCGGTCCCGCAGCTTGCCGTCAACCTGGACCGGCAGCTCGATCGTATCGGCCACGGCCAGCGCCGGGTCCGCCTGCGGCCACGGCTGGATATGGATGCTGTACTCCCCGCCCCGTCGCGCCCACAGCTCCTCGGCGATGTGCGGCGCCGCCGGCGCCAGCAGCAGCAGCAGGGTATCGACCGCCTCGCGGTAGGCCGCGCTGCCGCCGATCCCCGCCTCGCGGGCGCGCTGGATCGCATTCGACAGCTCCATCAGCTTGGCGACCGCCGTGTTGAACCGGAACGCTCCGTAGTCGTCGGTCACGCCGGCGATGGTGGCGTGGGTCGCGCGGCGCAGCGCCCGCTCCAGCTCCTCGACCGTTCCCAGCAGCTGGCTGCCACTCGCGCCCTGGCTGCCGGGCATCTCGCCGGCCTGGCTGGTCGTCGGCGGCATGCCGGGAACCATCGGCACCTCGACGATGCCGCCGGCGTCCGGCTGAGCCAGGTGCCAGACCCGGCCCAGGAAGCGGTGCACGCCCTCGATTCCCATCGGGTTCCAGGGTCCGCCCTGGTCCCAGGGGCCGATGAACATCAGGAACAGCCGCACGGTGTCTGCCCCGTAGCGCGCGACCAGCTCGTCCGGGTTGACGACGTTGCCGCGCGACTTGCTCATGCGCTGGTGGTCCTCCCCCAGGATCTGACCCTGGTTGCGCAGCACGATCCACGGCTCGTCGAAGGACAGCATCCCCATGTCACGCAGGGCCTTGACGAAGAAGCGCGCGTACATCAGGTGCAGGACGGCGTGCTCGGCGCCGCCGGTGTAGACGTCCACCGGCAGCCAGCGCGCCACCGCCTCGGGGTCCCAGGCGCGGCTCTCGTCGTGCGGCGAGCAGTAGCGCAGGAAATACCAGGCCGAGTCGACGAAGGTGTCCATGGTGTCCGTCTCGCGCCGCGCGTCGGCCCCGCACACCGGGCAGCTGGCCGCCAGGAAGGGCTCGTGCGACTGCAGCGGCGAGACCCCGGTGGGGGCGAAGTCCACGCCCTCTGGCAGAAGCACCGGCAGCTGGTCCTCGGGCACCGGCTGGGCGCCATGCTCGGGGCAGTACACGATCGGGATGGGCGCACCCCAGTAGCGCTGGCGGCTGACCAGCCAGTCGCGCAGCTTGTAGCTGACTGCCGGACCACCCAGCCCCAGGTCGGCCAGCTGGCGGGTGATCGCGCCGATGGCCTCCGAGGCCGGCATGCCGGTGAACTCGCCCGAGTCGACCAGCACCTCGTCGGGGGAGTGGGCAATGAACGGCTGCCCCTCCGGCGCGCCTTCGGGCGGCTGGACGACGTAGCGGATCGGCAGGTCGTATTTCGCGGCGAAGGCGTAGTCGCGCTCGTCATGGGCGGGAACGGCCATGATCGCGCCCGTGCCGTAGCCGGGCAGCACGTAGTCCGCCACCCAGATCGGGATGCGCTGCTGGGTCATGGGATTGACCGCATGGGCGCCGATGAACACGCCGGTCTTCTCCCGCTCGGCGCTCAGCCGCTCGATCTCGGTCTGGCGGCGGGCCGCCGCCACGTACGCCTCGACTTCGCTCCGCCGCTCGTCGGTGGTCAAGGCCGCCACGGCGGGATGCTCCGGCGCAAGCACCATGAAGGTCGCCCCGTAGATGGTGTCCGGCCGCGTGGTGAAGACCCGGATCGGGGCGGCGTCATCGGCCTCCACCGGGAAGTCGATCTCGGCGCCCTCGCTGCGGCCGATCCAGTTCGTCTGCATGGCCTTGATCGGCTCGGGGTAGTCCAGGCCCTCGAAGCTCAGCATCTCGTCGGCGTAGTTGGTGATGCGGAAGAACCACTGCTCCAGGTCGCGCTTGATGACTGGCGTCCCGCAGCGCCAGCAGTGCCGATCGGCACCCTCCACCTGCTCGCGGGCCAGCACCACCTGGTCCTTCGGGCACCAGTCGACCGGGGCCATGGCCTTGTAGGCCAGCCCGGCCTTGTAGAACTGCAGGAACAGCCACTGCGTCCAGCGGTAGTAGCCGGGGTCGCTGGTGACGACCTCGCGCTGCCAGTCGAACATGCAGCCCATGCTCCGGAACTGGGCGCGCATCCGATCGATGTTGGCCGCGGTCCAGCTGGCCGGGTCCACGCCGCGATCGATGGCCGCGTTCTCGGCCGGCAGGCCGAAGCTGTCGAAGCCCATGGGGAACATGACGTTCTCGCCACGCATGCGGTGGAGCCGCGCCACGATGTCCGGGGCGGTGGCGGCGTACCAGTGCCCGATGTGCAGGTCGCCCGACGGGTACGGGTACATGGTCAGGATGTAGCGCTTGGGCTGGGGATCGGCGTCGTCGGCGTGGTACAGGTCGTCCGCCGCCCAGCGGTCGCGCCACTTCTGCTCGTACGTGCTCGGGTCGAAACGCTCGCCGCGGGCGGTGCGGGCCTCTTCGGCGGTCCGGGTCGTCATCGGTCGCTCCTTCGTGCAGTCCACAGGTCCAGTCGATAGGGGACGGCGAACGGCCGTCCGTCATTCAGGCCATGGCGGCCCAGCAGCGCGGCGAGGTCGAGCCGGAAGCGGTCCTGCTCCTCGGGCGTCTTGTCGACGCGCACGTAGGAGGCGGTGAAGACCATGCCCACGAACTCGTCGTCGGTAATGGTCAGCTCGTGGTGCAGCTGCGTCAGTCGCACGTCGCCGAACGCGTCGCCGTGCGACTCGATGATCCGTCGCGTCGCCTCTTCGGGCATGGACGACTCGTAGCGACCGGCATCGGCGTCACCGACGTAGCGCTGCAGGACCTCGGCGTAGTCCGCCAGGAACGGGGAGCGGCTGGCGTCGCGCACGTTCCAGAACAGCGCCAGCCCGCCGCCGGGCTTCAGGATGCGCGCCATCTCGCCCAGGGCACTGGGCTGGTCGAACCAGTGGAACGCCTGCGCGGCGGTGACCAGGTCGGCCGATGCCGCATCCAGTCCCGTCGCCTCGGCGCTGGCCTGCACCGTGGAGATCAGCAGCCCCTCGTTCGCGGCGCGACCGCGCAGCACGTCCAGCATCGGCTTGCCGGGTTCCACGGCCGTCACCCGCCAGCCCAGACCGGCCATCGCCAGCGAGGCGCGGCCGGTGCCGGCGCCCAGGTCGACGACGTGCGGGATGCGCGGCAGGGTCAGCTGCGTCGCGATCGTCTCGAACAGCGCGTCGGGATAGCCCGGCCGGAAGCGGTCGTAGTCGCCGGCCCAGGCGTCGAACGAGCGGGCACGCGACATGTCCATGGCGCTCACGGGTTCGACCCCTGGGGGAACCAGGCCATCAGCAGCTCGTCGCGCAGGCCGCCACCCTCGCCGCGGTACTGGCCACGGCGGAGCCCCTCGCGCACGAAGCCGGCATGCTCGTAGACGGCCACCGCGCGCGCGTTGTCCGGGAAGACCGCCAGCCCCAGCTTCAGCAGGCCGTTGGCGGCACACCATTCCTGAGCGGCTCGAACCATGTCGGAGCCGATGCCCACGTCGCGCCACCGCTCATCCACGACGATGCTCAGGGTGCCGACGTGGCTGCTCACCGAGTTGCGCTCGATGGTGACCAGCACGTTGCCGATCACCGTGCCATCGGCCTCGGCCACCAGCGCCAGCCCGTCGTGGCCGCGGATCATCTCGCTGATGAAGAACGCCTCCGACGGCTGGCTCAGCGCCCCGGGCGGGGTCAGCAGCCAGCGGCCTTCGGCCCGGACCGCGGCGAACAGCGTGGCCAGGCCACGCGCATCGGTCGGCCGGGCGGGGCGCAGCGTCCAGGGCCGGCCATCGCGGGTTGTCCGCTGGCTCGTCGCCGGCTGGCTGGTCATCGGCTCATGCATCTCCATCGGCTCACAGGTACGGCAAAGCCCCCGTTCGTCAGGACGAAGGGGGCTTCCATTCGCGGTACCACCATGACTTGACCGATGGAGGTGGTGGAGCTGGGGGGACTCGAACCCCCGACCCCCTGCATGCCATGCAGGTGCTCTCCCAGCTGAGCTACAACCCCACGAATCGGTCCACTCATCGGCGCGATATCGGACGCCACCCCGGCCGGTCTCCCGGCTGCTCGGCGGGCGAGTTCGGCGACTTCCGATCGCCGGCTTCCACCATTCCCGGCTCGCTGAGATCGGCAGGCAGCGCCTACTGCTCCCGCGTCAACGCGTTCGATGGGGAGGGTACCACATCGTGCTTCCGGGACCGACCGCGCGGGCTGGGTTGACATGCTCCGTATATTCACAACATGGTTCGTATCGCGAATACCGGTGCCCGGCAATACGACAGCCCGCTGCGAACCGAGCAACTGGAGGCGACGCGGGGACGGATCCTGGATGCGGCCATCCGCGTCATGGCCGGCGGGATCGCCACCGTGTCAGTGCCGGCCATCGCGCGCGAGGCGGGCGTTTCGGTACCGACGGTCTATCGGCACTTCCGAACCAAGGCAGACCTGCTCGCGGCCGTGTACCCGCATGTCGCCCGGAAGGCCGGTCTCGATCGCCTGCCCGATCCCACGTCGCTCGACGACCTCCGGGACTCCCTGCGCGCGATCTTCGAGCAGACCGATGCGCTCGACGACCTCGCCCGGGCCGCGATGGCCAGCCCAGGCGGCGAACAGGTTCGGCGCGCGACCATGCCCGGCCGCCTGGCGCGCATCGGCCGCTGGGCCGAAGGCCTGGCCGGCGATCTCAGCGACGCCGACCGGGCCCGAATTGCCCGGCTGCTCGCCGTGCTGACCACGTCGAGCTCCCTCCGCATGTGGCGCGACCACCTGGGCGTCACGGTCGACCAGGCCGCCGACGACATCGACTTCATCATCCGGGCGGCGGTCGCCGTCAGTACGAGGACCGAATCGTGAACGACGACAGTGTCCGCTCCCTGCGCGACCTTCGGCTCGGAGATGCGCCCGAGGTGGGCGGCAAGGCCGCCGGCCTGGGCGAGCTCTTCGCCGATGGCGCCAATGTCCCCGATGGCGTGGTCGTGACGTCCACGAATGGGCACGGTCCCGATCTCGCCAAGATGCTGGGCGAGGGCCCCTTCGCCGTCCGTTCCAGCGGCATCGCCGAGGACGGCGTGCAGCGATCCTTCGCGGGAATGTACGAGACGCTCCTCGACGTGCCGGCCGGCGAGGTGCCAGCGGCCATCGGTCGCGTCCGTGCCAGTGCCGCCGCGGACCGCGTCGAGGCATACGGCAACGGGGAAGCCGTCAGCCTCGCGGTCATCGTGCAGCGCATGGTGGAGCCGGTGGCCGCGGGCGTGGCGCTGACCGCCGACCCGGTCAGCGGCGACCGCGAGACCTGCGTCGTCACGGCGGTGCGCGGCCTTGGCGAGCGGCTGGTTGCCGGCGAAGCCGCCGGCGACGAGTGGGAGGTCCGTCATGGCGCGGCGATCGCCCGGCGGCTCGTCGAGAACGCGCTGGGCGCCGCCGAGGCACAACGCGTCGCGGGCGAGGCTCGTCGCATTGCGCAGCGGCGAGGCTCACCGCAGGACGTGGAGTGGGCGCTCGATGAGGCCGGCGAGCTGTGGATCCTTCAGGCCCGGCCGATGACGGGATTGCGGCCCGCAGTCTCGTGGCAGGCGCCGGCGCCGGGTGCCTACACGCGGCAGCTGCGCCTGGGTGAATGGATCGGGCAGCCCGTGACACCGCTGTTCGAGTCGTGGCTCCTCACAACCATGGAGGACCGCATGCATGCGTTGCTCCGCGAGCTGATCGGCCAGCGCGCGCCCCGCCCGTACCACGTCATCGTCAATGGCTGGTACTTCTACTCGGTCAACTTCCTGTCGCCCAAGGCGCTGCTGCGCAGCCTGCCCGGCATGCTGTCGCACCTCGTGCGCGAGCCGAGGAAGCTGGCTGGCATCCTGCCGCAGACCGTGCGACATGCCTATCCGGTCATGGAGCCCGAATGGCGCAACGACGTGCAGCCGCGCTATCGGGCGACGGTGCGCCGCGCGGGAGAGGAGGTGGAGACGCTCCCGGTCGCCGAGCTGCCGAAGCTCGTTGACGAGCTGGCCGATGCCGCGGGCGAATACTTCCTCTGGATCGCCGCCCTGGGAGGCGCGGCGTACAAGGCGGAGATTGCCCTGGCGCAGTTCTACCGGCGCCACCTGGCGCCGACGCTCGGCGGCAGCCACCTGCCGCTGGTCGCAGGTTTCGAGCTGTCAGCGGACGCCGGGCGGTCGATCTCCTCGCTCGACTGGTGGTATCCGCCGCTCGAAGGAGCGCCGGTGCGCGGCGAGGGCGCCGACCACGAGCGCGTGATGCACGCTCGCCTGGACGCACAGCGCAAGGCGGAGGCGGTTCTGCACGCGAAGCCGCGGCGGCTGGCCGCCTTCGGCCGGCTGCTGGCCGCTGCCCAGCACCTGGTGCCGATCCGCGAGGAGCAGGTCGCCGAGCTGACCATCGCGTGGCCGGCGATGCGACGCGCCGTGGAGCGTATCGGCGAGGCGCTGGTCGAGCGCGGGGTGATCGGCGAGGCGGACGACGTCTTCTTCCTGACGCGCGATGAGGTCCTGGGCGCCATCGGCGCAGCGGAGTCCGCCAGCCGGATCGACGTGAGTGCGCGTCGCGAGCTGCGGACGCAGCAGTCCGGGCTGGTGCCGCCGCCCTTCGTCGGCCGGTTGAGCCCGATGATCCGCCGCATGATTGAGAGCTACGCGCAGGCCCTGGGAGCGGTCCGGTCTCCGGCTGCGATCGTTTCCGGAACGCCCGCCTCGACCGGGCGTGCCACGGGCCGCGTGCGCGTCATCCGCCTGGCCGATGAATTCGACCAGCTCCTGGAGGGCGAGATCCTGGTGGCACCGATCACGGCACCGGCCTGGACGCCGCTGTTCCGCCGGGCAGCCGCGGTCGTCACCGACGTCGGCAGCCCTGCCGCGCACGCCTCGATCATCGCCCGTGAGTTCGGCATCCCCGCCGTGGTCGGCTGTGGCGACGCCACCGCCCGGCTGCGCACCGGCATGCGGGTCACGGTCGACGGCTCGACGGGGAACGTGGAGGCGGCCTGAGTCAGGCGGGGAGCAGGGTGCGCAAACCCGCGTCCAGGTCGCGCGGGGTGTAGCCCAGCTCGCTCCTCGCGCGGGCATCGCTGAACCAGTACGTGACGCTGACCCCGGCGCGCACCAGCTCACCGAAATTCGGAATGCGGTCCGACAGCTGCGCGGCCATGTCACCCAGCGGTGCCATGGCGCGAAGCAGACTCGACGGAATCCGGGCCCGCGGTGCGGCCTGGCCGCCGAGGGCCGCCGCTCGGGCCAGAACCTCGCCGAGCCGGGCCATCTCGCCACCGAGGAGGTAGCTTCGGCCGTCGGCGCCGTGGTCGGCGATCAGCAGATGGCCGGCGGCCACGTCCTCGACGTGCACGAGGTTGCCGCCGAGCTCGGTTGCCGCTGCCACCCGCAGCCTGCCGCGCATGGCGTTCAGGATCTGCTCGCCAGCCTGCGAGTGGTCGCCCGGCCCGTAGACCATGCCCGGCATCGCGATCCGGACCGGTGCGCCGGTCGCCACGCGCTCCTCCACCAGCTGATGCGCCAGGTACTTCGTCTCGTCGTACCAGGACAGGAAGCGGGGTGGCTGCGGGCGGCGGTACGTCTCGTCGGGTGCCTGCCCGGCGGTGTCCCCCAGCACGTTGGCGGTGGAGGTATAGACGGTCAGTGGCGTGCCCGCCGCCTCCGCCGCGTCGAGGACGAGGCGGGTGGCCCCGACGTTCGCCTCGAACATCGTCGCTCGCTGGCGACGCGAGATGCCGATCCGGTACGCGCCGGCGACGTGGAAGACGACGTCCATCGCGCGCATCGCATCGGTTAGTGCAGAGGATGGCGCGGCGGCCAGGTCGAGCTCGATCAGCTCGCATCCGGCTGCGGCGAGTTCGGCCGCTCTGCTCGCGTGGCGAACGAGTGCGGTCACCGAGTCGCCCCGCGCGATTAGCTGCCGGACCAGCGCGCTGCCGATGAAGCCACCGGCCCCGGTGACCAGTGCCCTCATCCGGCCTCGAGCGCGGTCCGCAGCCGTTCCAGGCTCGTCTCCAGGTCGCTGCCGGCCGCCCCCGCGACCGTGCCCTCCAGCGGCTTCATGAACACGTTCTGGGCGCGGATCTCCATGCTGAAGCGCGCCAGGCAGCCGGCTGCGGCCGGCTCGAGCTCGAGCATCGCCTCGATGCCGATCCCGCTGGCGGCGCTGCTGAGCCCAATCCGCTGGCCGGGCTCGTAGGCCGTGACGGTCAAATCCACGGCGATGCGCTGGCCCATCAGCTCGCGGATGACGTGCGCGGTCGAGCCGATGCCCACCGGCGGAGGAGAGGTCAGCTCGGCGGAGACGATGCCGCTCTGCCAGCGGGGCAGGTTCGCCAGGTCGGCCACGAAGTCGAAGGCACGCTGGGGCTCCGCGGGAAGCTGCCGGCTCGCGTCGACCCGTCGCATTGGCGAAACCCTAATCCATCCACGCTATCCTTGGCCGCGAACGGAGGGACCCATTCCAATGCGCAGATTCCTGCCGGCGGTTTTGCTGGCGCTCGCCCTGGCCGGCGTGCTCGTGGCGTGCGGCACCGCCGCCCCCGCCCTGAGCGATCCCGACGACATCATCAGCCAGGGCATGAAGGCCACGAGCCAGGCCACCAGCTTCCATGTCGACGTCCAGGTGACGGGCACGGTGAACATCGAGCAGACCGGCGGCACCTTCAACCTGGAGGGCACCACCGCGGCCGGTGACTTCGACGTCCCCGGCAAGCTCGCCCGCCTCTCGTTCAACGCGCCGGGCCTGATGGGACTGACCGGCGAGGTCATCCAGATCGGCGGGGACAGCTACGTGAAGACCAGCCTCACCGGCGCCCAGTACATGAAGTCGACCACGACCGGAGCCGATGGCGTCCAGACGAACCCGGACGAGCTGTTCAAGCAGGTGAGCAGCTTCCTTGACAAGGAGGGCGTCGAGACCGCCAAGAAGGACGACGTCGACTGCGGCGACGCGAAGTGCTACGCGGTCACCCTGACGGTGCCGAGCAGCCTGCTGGCCGACGCCGGCAGCAGCAGCGGCGTCGACATCGGCCAGTTCATCGGCGATTCGGTCGTGCTCAACCTGCAGTTCGATCGCCAGTCG
>DASSNX010000154.1:0-12206 GCA_035701185.1 Candidatus Limnocylindria bacterium | reverse complement strand
CAGGTGATCTGGATGGGCGGCACGCTCGAGGACCGCGGCAACACCACCGACACCGGGGAATGGAACGCCTGCGTCGACCCCGAGGCGGCCGAGACCTGTTTGCGCCGCGGCGCGATCGACCGCGTCTTCCCGCTGGACGCGACGCAGGACGTCGTGTTCCGGATGGATGACCTGCGCTCCCTGCCCGAGACGCACCTGACCGGCATCGTGCGCGACGCCATCCGCTTCTACGTCGGCTTCCACCGCGAGGCCGATGGGATCGACGGCTGCTACCTCCACGATCCGGTCACCCTGATCGGCGCCCTGCTGCGCCCCGACCTGGTGACCGAGACCGTGTCCGAGCGGCTGGCGGTCGACACCGGAGCCGATCCCTACGTTGCCGGCACGCTCTATCGTTCCGACGATGCGCAGCGACCACCGGTGGAGGTTGCCGTCGCGATCGATGCCGAGCCGATGAAGGCCGAGCTGCTCGATCGGCTCGCCCGAGCGGTCGCCGCGGCGGCATAGCGCGGGGCACCAGAAGGAGGAGGTCCGACATGTTCGTGCGCTGGTTGGCGGCCCTGATCGCGTTCGGGGCCGTCGCGTTCCTGGGCATCGCGGTCTTCGGCGACTTCTCGGCCGATGCGGCAGGGAACTCGTGGGCGCTGATCGCTGCCATCGGCCTGGCGGTCGGCTTCGTGGCGTACGCCGCAATCGAATTTGCCCAGACTGGCGGCTTCGCCTCGATCGCCCGCCAGTTCGACATCCGCACCCTGGCCCTCATGCCGGTGGCGATCGCCATCAACATCATCCTGGGCGCGGCAGTGGCCAACGCCCTGAAGATCCCGATCTACCTCGACAGCATCGGGACGATCCTGGTGGGCGCGCTGGCGGGGCCGATCCCCGGCGCCCTGACCGGCTTCCTGGCCAACATCCTGTGGCAGTACATCATTCCGCCGCCGTTCCAGGGCACCGTGGCGGCGCCGTTCGCCATCGTCGCGGCGGTGATTGGCCTGCTGGCCGGGCTGTTCGGCCGCGCCGGCTGGCTGCGACCGCGGCCGGACCGCTCACTGGGTGAGCTGGCGGTCGGGGGCGTGGTGGCGCTGGTGGTCGTCATCGGCCTGGCGATCTACGCCTACACCCGCTTCTACACCGGGGCCTTCCAGTTCTTCAACCCGGAAAACGACAACGTGCTGTTCACCGTCCTGGGCTGGCTGATTGCGCTGCTGTTCGTCGGCTTCGCAGTCGGCTTCCTGGTGCTGCTGGTGCTGCGCCGTGACCTGACGGTGGCGTACGTCACCATCGCCGGGGTGCTCACCGGCGTGGTCGCGGCGCTCATCAGTGCACCGATCAGCGCCAACCTGTTCAGCGGCATCACCGGATCGGGCACCGACTTCCTGGTGGCCGCCTTCCGCCAGGCGGGCTCCGATATCCAGACCGCCACCTTCCAGCAGGGATTGCTGTCGGACCCGGTCGACAAGCTGGTGACCTTCTTCGTGGTCTACCTCGTGCTGAACGCCATGGCGCGCCGCAGCAAGGCCCGCTTCCCGCAGGGTGAGCGGCTGATCGAGACGGACGCGACCGACACCCTGGGTGAGGCCGGTTGGCGAGGCGCCCCGAGCTGACTGTCGCGTCACCGCGGGACCGGGGGCTGCCGGAGGCCATCGGCCGGCCCGGGCCCTCCGCCTTCCATCGCCTCAACCCGCTGACCAAGGCCACGCTGGCCACGATGTCGGCGATCGCCGCGGTCGTGGTCGGCGGGCTGGTCGGGCCGTTGATCCTCCTGGCCCTGGCCGTGGTGCTGCCCGCGGCGGCCGCCGGCGTCCTGCGCCGCCTGGCGGTGACCTCGGTCCTGCTGGCGCTGCCGATCGCCCTCTCCGCCTTCGTCCTCAACCTGTTCTTCTTCCCCGGCGGCCAGGACGTGCTGCTGCGCATCGGCCCGGTGGTGGCGACGGCCGAGGGGCTGGCCTTCGCCCTCGAGATCCTGGTGCGGATCATGGCCATCAGTGGCGCCATCACGCTCTTCTACCTGACCACGCGGCCCGGCGACCTGGTGGTCGACCTCGAGCGGCGCGGGGTGAGCCCGCGCATTGCCTTCGTCGCCAACGCATCGGTGCAGACGGTGCCGGCCATGGTCGAGCGCGCCTCGCAGATCACCGCTGCGCAGCGGGCGCGCGGACTGGACACCGAGGGCAGCTTCCTGCGTCGGGCGCGTGGGGTGGTGCCGATCGTCGGCCCGGTGATCCTGGGCTCAATCGCCGAGGTCGAGGAGCGGACGCTGGCCCTCGAGGCGCGCAGCTTCTCGCGCCCGGGCCGCCGCACGCTGCTGTGGGCTCCGGCCGACAGCGCCGTCGAGGCCGTCCTGCGCTGGGCGATGGTCGTGGCCGTCATCGGCCTGGTGGTCGCGCGCGCCACCGGGGCGCTGGCATGAGCCTGCGGCTCGAGGCGGTGGGCTACCGCTACGCCGGCGCCCGGCAGCCGGCGCTGCTGGACGTCGACCTGGAGCTGCCCGACGGCGCGGTGGTGGGTGTCGCCGGGGCGTCCGAGGCGGGCAAGACGACGCTCTGCCTGGTCGCCGCCGGGCTCGCGCCGCGCGCGATCGGCGGGCGGATTCGCGGCACGCTGACCCTGGACGGGGAGACGATCGATGCCTGGCCGATGCACCGGGTGGCGGCCGAGATCAGCATCGGCTTCCAGAACCCGGCCACCCAGCTCAGCGGCGTGACGACCACGGTGTTCGAAGAGGTCGCCTTCGGGCCGATGAACCTGGCCCTGGCGCGCGACGAGATCATCGACCGCGCCTGGGACGCGCTGGAGGCCGTCGGCCTGGCCGATCTCGCCGAGCGCGATCCGTGGCGGCTCTCCGGCGGCCAGCAGCAGCTGGTCGCCATCGCCGGGCTGCTGGCGATGCGACCGCGCCACCTGGTCCTGGACGAGCCGACGGCCCAGCTCGATCCGGCCGGCACGCAACTGGTGGGCGACGCGCTCCTGCGGCTGGCGCAGCGCGGCGCGTCCATCCTGATCGCCGAGCAGAAGACCGACCTGCTGGCCGCGGTCTGCGACACCGCCGTCGCGCTGCGCCACGGCCGCGTGGCGGCCGCTGGCCCCGCCGCCGAGGTCCTCGGTGCGGGGCTGGACGAGCTCGGGGTCGCGCCGCCGGCGCGAGTCCGCCTGCAGCGGGCCGCGCGCAAGGCCGGGCTTCCCCCCGACGTCATCGGCCGCCTGGCCGAGGCCACGGCCCGGTGACGGTGGGGCCCGCGCAGGCAGCGGTGCCGGCCATTGCCGTCGAGCGACTGACGCACGTCTACGCCCAGGGCCAGGTGCGGGCCTTGGACGGGGTGTCGTTCACGATCGGGCCCGGCGAGCGGGTGGGGCTCATCGGCCAGAACGGCAGCGGCAAGTCGACGCTGGTCCGGCATCTCAACGGCCTGCTGCGACCGACCTCGGGACGGGTGCTGCTGGACGGCACCGATGTCGGTGGCCAGACGGTGGCGCAGCTGGCCGCGCGGGTCGGCCTCGTCTTCCAGGATCCGGATCGCCAGATCTTCTCCGGCTCGGTCCGCAGCGAGGTCGAGTTCGGCCCGGGGAACCTGGGCCTGCGCGGTGATCGGCTGGATGCCGTCGTCGAGGCTGCGCTCCAGGCGACCGGCCTGGCGGCGGAGGGCCGGACGAATCCCTACGACCTGGGTGGCTCGCGACGCAAGCTGCTGGCCCTGGCCTCGGTGCTCGCCATGCGGACGCCGATCCTGGTGCTCGACGAGCCGACCACGGGGCAGGATGCGGCGGGCATCGGCCTGGTCCAAGCGGTGATGGCCGCGGCCCATGCGGAAGGGCGCACGGTCATCGCCATCAGCCACGACATGGAGTTCGTGGCCGCCAACTTCGATCGCGTGATCGTCATGCGGAGCGGCACGCTGATCGCCGACGGCTCACCGGCCGCCGTCTTCGCCGAGCGGAACTGGCCGCTGCTGGCGTCCACCTACCTGGTGCCGCCGCTGGCCGCGCGCGTCGGGGCGCAGCTGGGGCTGGGCGAGACTCCCACGCAGGAGGCGCTGCTGGCCGCCCTCGCTCAGTAGTAGCCGGGCGGCGGCGGCAGTGGGCGGCCGTCTGCGTCGAAGCGCTGCTCGACGGGGAGGTCGTCGCGGTGGTGGCGCGCGCCGGTGGGGCCGGGGATCGGCTCGACCATCACCGAGCTCGGCACCTCGTCCAGCCGCTGCTCGATGCCGCGCAGCCCCATCTGCCGCAGCGCGGCCCCAAACCGCTCGACGAAGCCCGGCTCCCGCAGCAGCCCGAACGCCAGGGAGCTGTGCGCACGGATGAGCAGCTCCATCCCGCGGATCGCCTCCGATACGTTGACCTGGTTGCGGCCAAGCTGGGCCTCGAGCATGTCCAGGCCCCGATTTGCCTCGCGTCGGGTCCGCGTGCTGAAGTGCGGAGTGCGGTTGACGAGCAGCCGGGTGCGGTAGATCGCCGCGCGAGCCGGCGCGTCGCGGTCGGCCCGCGCCGAGGACTGGAAGCTCATGGATCGAATCTTACGCGCTGAGCCGGGCTGGCAGGACGAGCTGGCCGAGGCGCTGGCCCGCACCCCACGCCCGATTCCCGTCGATCCTCGCTTCATGCCGCGCGTGCTGGACACGGACTCCTCGATCCGGCCACGGTACGACCGCGCCACCATGCCGCCGGCTCGCGCCGCGTCCACGCTGCTCCTCCTCTACCCGGGCCAGGACGGGGCACTCACGCTGCCGCTCACCGTGCGGCACGCCGCCCTTCGCGCGCATGCCGGTGAGGTCTCCCTCCCGGGCGGCGCCGCCGATCCGTCCGATGCGGACCGCGCTGCCACGGCGCTTCGGGAAGCGCGAGAGGAAATTGGCATTGACCCGGCGGCGGTGACCGTGGTCGGGGCGCTCGACGACGTATGGATCCCCGTCACCAACTTCGACATCCGGCCGTTCGTCGGGGTCGCGGCCGATCGTCCGGAGCTCGTGCCCCAGACCGATGAGGTGGCTCTCATCGTCGAGCTTCCGCTCACCGAGCTGCTGGCCGACGGGGCCATCACCGACGAGCTCGTCCAGGGGCCTGGTCTGATGCTGCGCGTCGGTGGCTACCGGGCCCAGGGCCACGTCATCTGGGGTGCCACGGCACGGACGCTCGCCATGCTCGCATCGGTCCTGCGCAGGACGGCAGGCGGCTAGCGCCGCTCGCGCACCCGCGCGCCCGAGCCCTGGACGAGCTCGAGCAGCCGGGCGTGATGCGCCGGCGGAGCACACACGATGCTGAGGCGCGCTCGAGCCGTCGGTTCCCACCAGCTTCCGCCAGAGAGGCTCGACATCGTGGCCCCCGCACGTTCGGCGATCAGCCCGGCTGCCGCCACGTCCCACGGCGAGAGGCCGCCGTTCTGCACGAACGCGTCGAATCGCCCGTTGGCGACGTAGGCCAATGACAGGGCCGCGCTGCCCATGCGCCGATGGATCCGGACCTCGCGGGCGATCTTCCGCTCGTGGCTCAGCCCCCCGCGCCCAATGACCGCCAGGCTGACGACGAAGTCGCTCAGCTTGTCCTTGGCCGGCACGGTAACCCGCTTTCCGTTGAGCGTCGCCGCTGCGCCCACGGCAGCCGCGTAACAGTCATTGCGGAGCGGGTCCAGCACCACGCCGACCAGCGGCCCATCGGGTCCGACCAGCGCCAGCGAGACGCAGAAGAAGGGGATCCCATTGGCGTAGTTCACGGTGCCGTCCAGCGGGTCTAGGACCCAGGCTCGACCGCTATCCGCGCCGGCGCTCCGTCGACGACGATGGTGGCCGGACTCCTCTGCCAGGATCGCGTCACCCGGGAAGTCCGCACGGATCGCGTCGATCACCAGGCGCTCGGAGGCGAAGTCGACCTCCGTCACCACGTCGCGCGCGCTCTTGTGGCGGATGCGCTGGACGCGCTCATAGCGCGCGACCAGCAGGGCACCGGCACGGCGCGCCACCTCCTCAGCGAACGCGAGCTCTTGGGCCAGGGTGGACGCATTCATCGAGGGCCGATCCTAGCCGACGTCGTCGTCCAGCTGATTTCGAACCCTCCGTAACCGCTCCATAAGCCGACCGTAAGCCCCGCCGTGCAACTGTTCCGATCATCGGAACACTGGAGGTGAGGGTGGGGTCAAAACAAGGGCGCCAGTGGCAGCGGCGGACAAGGCATGACCGCTGGTGGGCTCGGCCATCGCAACTCCAGCGCACCCGGCGCTTGACCTTGGCCGATCGGGTGGCGGATCAGATTCGGCGCGGCATCCTGCTCGGGGCGCTGAAGCCCGGCAAGCGGCTGGAGTCGTGCCGGGCGATGGCGCGACAGGCAGGCGTCTGCATCGGTGTCGTTCGAGAGGCGCTGGCGCAGCTGCGCGCGGAGGGCCTGGTGCAGGTCAGGCACGGAGTGGGTGTCTTCGTCGCCGATCGGCCAGCGAAGGCACGGGCCTTGCGAGCGGCGCGACGGACGGCGAGCCGGCGCGAAATGTTCGAGCTTCGCTCGGCGCTTGAGCCGATGGCGGCGGACGCGGCGGCGCGGCGCAGTACGGCGGCGGCGCGGTCGGAGCTCCGCGTCCTGCTGAGCGAGCGCGAGCGGAGCAGGCACTCGGGGAACGCCGCCTCCTTTGCCGAGGCCGATGTCGCCTTCCACCGCGCCATCTTCCGGATGAGCCGCAACCGGCTGGCCGCGACGGGTGGAGACCTGGCGGCCGCGGAGTGGAAGAGGCATCTCGATGGCCGTGCCGAGGCACTGGCGTCGGATCCGGATCTCCATCGGCTGCATGCCCGCCTCACCGATGCCATCGAGGTCGGGCGCGCGAGCGTCGCGCGTCGCGCAGCGCGCGTCATCGCGGCTCGCGAAGGCCTGCGAGGCGGGCGGCCGCCGTAGCGGGCATCGGCGGGTTACTCTTGGCGGGCCGTGCCGCAGCTTCATCTCCACGCCGAACCCGGCGACTACGCACCGTTGGTGCTGCTGCCCGGCGATCCGAACCGGGCTCGCCGGGCCGCCGAGCGGTTCGATGCCGGCTCGGTGCGAACGGTCAACGAGAACCGGGGGCTGCTGGGCTTCACCGGCACATACAACGGCGTGCCGGTGAGCGTCCAGACCAGCGGCATGGGGACGCCGAGCCTGTCCATCGTGGTGGAGGAGCTGCTGCGGCTCGGTGCCCGACGCCTGATCCGCGTGGGAACGTGCGGAGGTATCGGTCCCGGAATCCGCCAGGGCGACCTGATCGTGGCCACGGCTGCCTGCCCCGTCGACGGAGCGACGCGGACCTACCTTCACGGCGAGCCGTACGCTCCAGCGGCCAGCTTTGCGGTGACGCGGGCGCTGGTGGACGCGGCGGGCGCCGCCGGTCTGCCGCCCCACATCGGCCTCATCGCCTCGGTGGATGTCTTCTACAACACCGATCCGGACTACGCCGAGCGCTGGCGCAATCGGGGCGTCCTGGCCTTCGAGATGGAGGCTGCCGCCCTCTTCTTCCTCGCCGCCCGCGCTGGCGTGGAGGCCGGCTGTGCACTCACCGTCGGGGACGTGCTGGGTGAGGAGGCGACCGGCCACGGCGAGTTCCTGTCCCCCGAGGACATGGCCCGGGCCACGGATCGCATGGTTGGCGTGGCCCTGGAGGCCGGCACGGGACTGGCGGTAGACTCGGCCGCATGACGGAAACCATCAGCCGTGGTGCCGCAAACCAGGCCGGCGCGATCGTCAACCCGAACGCTGCGGCCGAGGCGCAGGACTTCCTGCCGCTGAAGGGCATCGACCACATCGAGTTCTGGGTGGCGAACGCCAAGCAGGCCGCGGCTTACTACCGCGCCCTGTGGGGTTTCACTCCGGTGGCCTACGCCGGGCTGGAGACCGGGGTTCGGGATCGCGCCAGCTACGTCATGGTCCAGAACGACATCCGCTTCGTCTTCACCGCGCCGCTGTCGCCGGATAACGAGATCGCCGAGCACGTCCATAAGCACGGGGACGGGGTGCACGACATCGCGTTCGCCGTCGACGACGTCGAATCCGCCTGGCGCGAGACGACATCCCGGGGAGCAGCCTCTGCCCAGGAGCCCACCACGCTGCAAGGCCAGAAGGGCGTGCTACGACGCAGCGCCATCCATACCTACGGCGAGGTCATCCACTCGTTCGTGGACCGCAGGGACTACCACGGCACCTTCGCCCCGGGCTATCACAAGGTGCGCAAGCCGGCGCCCGCGGCAACTGGCCAGCAGCTGCTGGAGGTGGACCATTGCGTCGGCAACGTGGAGCTCGGCGACATGAACAAGTTCGTCGATTTTTACCGCGACGTGCTCGGCTTCTGCCAGTTGATCCACTACGACGACAAGGTGATCCACACCGAGTACTCGGCGCTGATGTCGAAGGTCATGACCAACGGCAACGGCCGCGTCAAGTTCCCGATCAATGAGCCGGCGCAGGGCAAGAAGAAGAGCCAGATCCAGGAGTTCCTGGACTACTACCTCGACGCCGGCACGCAGCACATCGCGCTGCGGACCGACGACATTGTCGGCACCGTCCGCGCGCTGCGCGACCGCGGCGTCGAGTTCCTGGGACTGCCGCACGCCTACTACGAGTCACTGCCCGAGCGGGTGGGCGACGTGGGCGTGCCGATGGACGTCCTGGAGGCGCTCGGCATCGAAGCCGATCGCGACGAGGAGGGCTACCTCCTCCAGATCTTCACCAAGCCGGTGCAGGATCGGCCCACGTTCTTCTTCGAGATCATCGAGCGCCACGGCTCGCGCGGGTTCGGCGTCGGCAACTTCAAGGCGCTGTTCGAGGCCATCGAGCGCGAGCAGGAGCGGCGCGGCAACCTCTAGCCGCCGCACCGGCGCACTGGCGACGCCATCGGACGATCGGCACTGTTCCGATCATCGGAACAGTTGGCGGGGATCAGCGCCAGCCCAGCTCAGGAGCCACGTACTTCAGCACGTTCTCGATGACGTGGGCGTTGTAGTCGACGCCCAGCTGGTTCGGAATGGTGAGCAGCAGCGTGTCGGCAGCCTCGATGGCCGTGTCCTCGCGCAGCAGATCGACCAGGCGGTCAGGTTCAGCGGAGTACGTCCGGCCGAACACGGCGCGTGTCGTCTCGTCCAGGTAGCCGATGTGGTCGCGATCCTCGCCGCCGCGCCCGAAGTAGCGGATGTCGCGATCGTCGACAAGCGGGAAGATGCTGCGGCTGACACTGGTTCGTGGCTCCCGCGCGTGATCGGCGGCCTTCCACGCCGCCAGGAACGCGGCAATCTGCTCGGCCTGCTGGACATGGAGCGGCTGCCCGCTCTCGTCGAACTTGAGCGTGGAGGTCTGCATGTTCATCCCCAGCCGCGCCGCCCATTCGGCGGTCGCGTTGGTTGCCGAACCCCACCAGATCCGGTCGCGCAGGCCGGGCGAATGCGGCTCCAGGCGAAGCAGGCCGGGCGGATTGGGAAACATCGGCCTCGGGTTCGGCTGCGCGAAGCCCTCGCCCGAGAGCAGCTGCAGGAAGACCTCCGCGTGGCGGCGCGCCATGGCGCCGTCGTCCTCCCCCTCGGCCGGGACATAGCCGAAGTACCGGTAGCCGTCGATCACCTGCTCCGGTGAGCCGCGCGAGATGCCGAGCTGCAGCCGGCCCCCGGAAATCAGGTCGGCGGCACCGGCATCCTCGACCATGTAGAACGGGTTCTCGTAGCGCATGTCGATGACGGCGGTGCCGATCTCGATCCTGCTCGTCCGCGCCCCGATGGCTGCCAGCAGGGGAAAGGGAGATGCCAGCTGTCGGGCGAAGTGGTGAACCCGAAAGTACGCCCCGTCCGCGCCGAGCTCCTCGGCGGCGACGGCCAGCTCGATCGACTGCAGCAGCGCGTCGGACGCGGACCGAACGCTCGAATGGGGAGAATCGGTCCAATGGCCGAAGGAGAGAAATCCAATGTGCTTCACCGGTCGATTCTAGGGACCGGCGGGCCAACCTTCATTCGACGGTAGACTCGGGCCGATGAAGATCGCTCACGTCCGCGAGCGGCACGCCGCGGCCGGCACGCCCTGGCGGCTGGCTGCCGCGCGCGATGCGGGCGCGGAGCCGATGGCCTGGCTGGACCTCGAAGAGGCGCGGCAGGGCCTGGTGGTCGAGGACCCAAGCCGCGCCCACAACTCGGTCCTCTTCCGCCAGCCGATCACGACCCTGGACGACCACCTGGCGCGCGGCCTGCGGGTCGAGGCGCTCGCCGAGCTGCTCGAGGGCTACGCCGCTGCCGCAGCCGAGGACGAGGCGGTCCTCGACGCCGTCGACCTGGCGTTCGGGCCGCCGATCCTGCGACCGCCGAGCCTCCGGGACTTCTATGCCTTCGAGGGCCACGTCCGGACGATGTGGGAGCGGCGCGGCGGAACCGTGCCGGAGGCGTGGTACCGGCTACCGATCTTCTACTTCAGCAACGTCTCCGAGCTGCGCGGCCCCGGCGATCCGGTGTGGTGCCCGGCGGCATCGAGCGAGCTGGACTACGAGCTTGAGGTGGCGGCGCTGCTCGACACGCCGGCGCGCGACCTGCCCGCCGAGCGCGGTGAGGAGGCGATCGGCGGCTACCTGGTCTTCAATGACTGGAGCGCCCGCGACTTGCAGCGCGAGGAGACCACCGTCCGGCTCGGCCCGGCCAAGGGCAAGGATTTCGCCAGCTCCATCGGCCCCTGGCTGGTCACGCCGGACGAGCTGGCCGACGCGCGGCACGGGCACGGGTACGATCTGGCGATGACCGCCACCGTCAATGGGCACGCGCTGAGCCGAGGCAGCTGGGCCGACCTGCAGTTCAGCTTCGGCCAGATGGTCGAGCGCGCCAGCGCCGACGTCACGCTGCGGCCCGGCGACCTGCTCGGCAGCGGCACGGTCGGCAGTGGCTGCCTGCTCGAGATCAAGGACGTCGCCTTCGGCCGCTGGCTCGAGCCCGGCGACGAGGTGACGCTGACCGTCGAGCGGCTGGGCAGCCTGGCAACGCCGATCGTGGAACGGCCAGCGAGCCGATGAGCAGCGCGCCGACCTCTCTGGACCTGGGCCGCCTGGAGCGGGTTCGCCGCCGCCTGGCCGATCACGCGGCGCGACCGCTGCCGTCCGGCCTGACCGATCCCGATCCCGGGGCGACCGAGCGCTGGGAAGCGGGCCAGGTGTGGGCGCATCTTGCCGAGTTCCCGGCCTTCTGGCTGGAGCAGCTGAAGCACGTCGTGGGCGATGCACCGGCCGGCGAGCCGGTGCCGTTCGGGCGGACGAAGGCCGATGCCGGACGGATCGCGGCCATCGAGCGCGAGCGGCGCACCGCTCCGGCCGAGCTGCTGCGTCGCGTCAGCGCCGACCTCGACGACGTCGGCGCCACGCTGGGCGCGCTGCAGCCCGACGCCTGGGAGCGGCGCGGGCTCCACCCGACGCGCGGCGAGATGACGGTGCGCCAGATCGCGGAGCACTTCATCCTCGACCACCTGGAGGAGCACGCCGACCAGCTCGACGGGCTGGAGCTCGTCTCGATCGACGACATCCGCCAGGCCGCCGAGCGGATCCGGGGCGTGGCGGTTCGCACCCCGCTGCTGCGCTGGGACGACCGCACCTGGCTCAAGCCGGAGAGCCTCCAGCCGGTGGGCGCCTTCAAGATGCGCGGCGCCTACAACGCGATCGCCTCCCTGTCGGACGATGAGCGGGCCCGGGGAGTGGTGACCTACTCGTCCGGCAACCATGCCCAGGCCGTGGCCCGCGCGGCGCGGCTGCTCGGGGCACGGGCGGTGATCGTCATGCCCGAGGCGGCGCCGGCCGTCAAGGTCGACGGCGTGCGACGCGACGGTGCCGAGATCGTCTTCACCGGGCCGGGCTCGGAGGAACGGCACCGGATTGCGCTGGACCTGGTGGCGGAGCGGGACCTGGTGATGATCGAGCCGTACGACGACCCACGGATCATCGCCGGGCAGGGAACCGCCGGCCTGGAGATCGCCGAGGACCTGCCCGACGTGACCAGTGTCCTCATCCCGGTGAGTGGCGGCGGGCTGTCGGCCGGCATCGCGACCGCGGTCAAGGCGCTGGCGCCGCAGGCGCGGGTCGTCGGCGTCGAACCCGAGTTGGCAGCGGACGCGCGCGAATCGCTGGCGCGCGGCGAGATCGTGCACTGGGACGCATCGCTCACCACTCGGACCATGGCGGACGGCCTTCGCGTCGAGCAGCTGGGCCGGCTGCCGTTCATGCACCTGCGCCGCTTCATGGACGAGATCGTGAC
>DASSNX010000153.1:0-3402 GCA_035701185.1 Candidatus Limnocylindria bacterium | reverse complement strand
CTCGATGCCCCGCCCGTCGGCGCACGACCCGCCCGCGCCCCGACACCCGCATTCCTGGTCGCAGCGGTCGCGGTGGTGGCGCTGGCGGTCATCGTCACCCTGTCGGCCCTCAACCTGGGCCGCAACGTGGGGAGCCGAAGCCCGGCGCCGGAGCCGCTCGCGGCATCACTCGCGGTGCCCGGCATGACGATGGACGCCACGCAGCGCGCGCTCCTGGCGGCGGGACTGGCCTGCGAGCCGAACGCCAAGGATGTCGCCGGCCTCAGTTGCAGCGGTCGAGACCAGCGGACGGGCGCCACGCTCTACGCCAGCGTGAGTCAGGCGGGACCCGATGGCGTTGCGACGCTCAAGGCCACGATGTCTGTGCCTGAGCCGCGCGATCCCCGGGCGAAGCGTCCGCAGGTCGGCACCGAGCAGATGGGCGCTGGCGCCAGTGACGACGCCTTCCTGGCCTTCTTCACACCCCTCTCCCGCCTGCCGTGGGTCGATGACCCGGACGCAGACACCGGCGAGCTCGACGGGTTCGTGAAGCGCACGATCGGCGGAGCGAACGGCTCGTGCCAGTGCACCCGACGCATCGGCGAGGTCCAGGTCGTGCTCGAGGGCGCAGTCGGCTGGTCCTGGGACCTCGTCATCTCGCTCCGCTGAGGGACGCGGAGCGGTCCATGCTCAGCGGCCGAAGGCGGCCGGCGGCAGGGTGCCGGGCTCGAGCACGATCGGCTGACCGATGATCCAGAGGCTCAGCATCGTGTAGCCGATCATGAGGGCCACGAGCGGCAGCCCGGCCAGGACCGGGTTGCGCGGCGCGTCGCGCAGGGCCAGCCGGTGCGCGAGCACCACCGCCGCCACGTGGCCGATGACGATCGCGCCGACCGAGAGGTACCAGACCGCCTCGGCCGGGACGTCGATCTCGGGAGCGACGGCGCGAACCGGGTCGCGGACGAGGTCGGGGAGCCAGACGATGCCCTGGAGCACGAGCGTCGCGTAGTGGGCCACGAGGTAGCCCCCGGCGATCGGCAGCAGGGTCGCGGCGTAGGCACCGGCCAGGCTGCCGACCGACGGGAGGGTGACCCCTGAGAGGCGGCGCGTCAGGACGACGGCAACGGCGAAGAGGCCCAGGAAGCCAATCCATAGGCCGAGCAGGCCGAGCGTCCCGGCCAGCAGGACGGCGTTGAGCGCGCCGAAGAGCGTGACGAGCGGCGGCTGGATCACGTTGACGATGGCTCCCCACACAGCCGTCTCCTGGAGCCCGTCGAAGGTGACGCCCGAGAGCGCCAGGAGGATGAAGCCAGCATCGGACCAGTCGCCGCGCCGCACCTCGGTGAGCCCGGTGAAGGGCGGGCGCAGCTCGACGTCGCGTTCGCCCGGCTCGGCTGCGGCGGCACATTCGGAGCAGTCGACACAGCTCCCGGGCCGGCAGTCCTCATCGCAGCCCTCGCACAGCTCGGCGGAATGCGAGCGACGGCCGATCGGACCCACGCGGCCGAACCAACCCAGGAGCCGCTCGAAGAGCTCGACGTGGCGCAGCCAGCTGATTCCGCCGAAGAGCAGCATGCCGGCCACGGTGAGGATCGTGTAGCCCGCCATGAGGCGTCCTACGGCGCCGGCCGCATCACGGCCCGGCAGCACCAGCTCCGCCCACAGCGCCACGAAGAGGAGCGTGACCGCCGGCCAGCGCGCGAGCGAGCTCGGGTAGCGCAGGCCGAAGTCCGCCCGCCAGCCGAGCGTGTGGGCAAGCCGCTCGATGCCCGCGTGCAGCGTGCGGAACGGCGAGAGGGACGGCCAGGCGTCACCGATGACCGCAGCGCTCAGCGGTAGCGCGACCCACAGGCCGATCCAGAGCAGGACGGCCGGCAGTGGCGCCGAGTCGGGGAGGAGGAACCCGGTGAGCATGGCGCCGAACCACCAGACGAGGCCGATCACGGCCAGCAGCACCGAGGCGGCCCGCGCCGGCCGGCTCGCCACCGCGAGCGTCGGGTAGCGGGGCGGATCCTCGGGCGCCCGCACCACCAGGATCGCCACGATGCACGACGCCCCGACGGCGGCCGCGGCGCCCCACAGGTAGAGCCAGAGCGGCACCGGCAGCTGGAACGTCGAGCCGATGGCGTGTGCGGCGACCGGCGCGGGCCGCGCCAGCAGCGCCACGCCCAGCAGCGCCACAAGCGCGCCGCGTCGGACGACCCTACGGAACATCGACGCGGAACGTTCCGAGCGTCGTCGCGGAGTCAGCGGTGTGCAGCTCCACGGGGAATTGGCCCGCCGGCTCGGCCGTGAAGGTGAAGGTGCGATCGTCACCGGCGGCAATCTCGGTCGCCGGCAGCACCGCATCGAGGCCGTGGACATGGAAGATCCCGTCGATGGTTGAGGTGAGGCGCAGCGTGACCTCCTGCCCGCGACAGGCGGTGAGGGTCGAGGGCGTCATGCCGGTCGGGGCGACCTGGACCTCGAGCGAGACCGTTGGTTGCGGGCACGTCCCGCCGCCCGGCCGCAGGACGATGAAGGCGGCCGCCAGCAGCAGGACGACGCCGGCGGCGGCGATGAGCGACCCCGCACCGGGCTGGCGGGGCCGCGATGAGGTCGAGGCGCTCACCGAGCGCGCACGCGGCGCAGCAGCAGCGAGCTGCCGGCGATGAGCAGGAGCCAGCCTGCGGGCGTGAGCGGGTTCGAGGGCGCACGCAGCGCCGTGTTGGCCAGTGGCTCCTGGCCCACGGTGAAGGACAGCGTGCCGCGCTCCTCGTGGCCGTCTGCGGCGACCGAGACCCAGTCGACGCGGTATGTGCCGGTCCCGACGTCGCTGACGCGCCCGCGCAGCACGTTGCGATCCGCGACCTCCAGGTCGACCGAGCCGGTGCCGGCCGCCGCGCCATCCGGGCCGGTGAGCGTGAAGCTCGAATCCGCCGGATCGAGCTCGTCGGAGAAGTGCAGCACGACTTCGTCCGGGACGGTTGCCAGGCGCGCTCCGTCCGGCGGGCTGGCATCGACGAGCTCGGCGTGCGCGGCGGCCGGAGCCGCCGCCAGCAGGGTCAGGAGCAGCAGCGCGATCGGCATCGTGGCGCGTGCCGGCAAGCGGCGCGGAACGGGTGACATCGGTCCTCCAGGGTCACGGCGGTCGGGACGCGCGGCCGAAGCTGGCGCGCAGGTGGTTGATGAGATCCCATCGGTCAGCCTCGTCAAGGGTAAGCGCGAAGCCGGGCATGCGTGTGCCGGCGAGGCCGCGATCGATGATCCAGTCCAGCTCGCCGTCAGTGCGCTGCGGCACATTCTCGGCGAGATTCCGGGTCGGCTCGCCGAGCGCCGGCCCGTCGCCGCCGCCGTGCGCGCCGTGACAGCTGCTGCAGTTGGCCCGATACAGGTCGGCCCCGCTGGCCAGGGACTCCGCGGTGGGCGGCACCGGGTTCACGA
>DASSNX010000152.1:0-19020 GCA_035701185.1 Candidatus Limnocylindria bacterium | reverse complement strand
CGCTGGGACGGCAGCCAGCAGCTCCCGCCGTTCGACGCCGACGACGTCCTGGACGCGCTGTCGGAGGACGTGCTGGCCGACGGCGACATTCGCCGCGCACTGCAGCGCCTCATGCAGCGTGGGATGCGCGGGATGCGGGGCGGCGACGTGCCGGGGTTGCGCCGGATCGTGGATCGCCTGCGACAGCAGCGCCAGGCGGAGCTGGAGCGGAACAACCTCGACGGCGTCCTCGACGACCTGTCGGGGCGGCTGGACTCGATCGTCGAGCAGGAGCGGACGGGAATCGAGCAGCGGCTGCAGGCGGTCGAGCAATCGTCGCTCGACGCGCCGCCCGGCGAGGCCCAGGACCGCGCCCGGATGGCCGAGCAGGTCCTGCGGCGGGCCGCCCAGCAGCGGCGTGATCGGCTGGACGCACTCGGGCCCGGCCTGGCCGAGCGCCTCCACGGGCTGCGCGACTACGAGTTCATGGACCCGGCTGCGCGCGACGCCTTCAACGCCCTGACCGACGAGCTGCGCCAGCAGCTGATGCAGACCTACTTCCAGGGACTCAAGGAGGGGGTGGCCGGCCTGACGCCGGAGGACCTCGACGGGGTGCGGCAGATGGTGCGAGACCTCAACTCGCTCCTCGAGAAGCACGCTTCGGGAGCCGATACCCGCGCCGACTTCGAGGCGTTCATGGCGCAGCATGGCCAGTACTTCCCGCCGGGCATCAGCAACGTCGACGAGCTGATCGATCATCTGCATCGCCAGGCATCGCAGATGGCCTCGCTGCTGAACAGCATGAGCCCCCAGATGCGCGAGGAGCTGCAGCAGATGATGGATGATCTGCTGCGTGACGACCGCCTGCGCTGGGACATGGCCCGGTTGGCGGGCAACCTCCAGGGGCTGCGTCCCGATCAGCCCTTCGGCGAGCCGTACCCCTTCTCCGGCGATGAGCCGATGGGGCTGCTCGACGCGCTCTCCGCCATCGACCGCCAGCAGCAGTTCGACGCGATGGAACAGGAGCTGCTCGGCGCGCGCGACCCCGACGCCCTCGATCACCTGGATGCCGAGCAGCTGAAGCAGCTGGCCGGCGAGGAGGCCGAGGAGGATCTCGAGCGGCTGCGCGAGCTGACCAGGGCGCTCGAAGAGGCGGGCTACCTGGAGCGCGACGGGGGACGGCTGGAGCTCACCCCGCGCGCCGCGCGCCGGATGGGGATGCGCGCCCTGACCGAGATCTTCAGCCGGCTCCGGCGCGAGTCACTCGGCGGCCACCCCCTGCCGAGCGCCGGCGGCAGTGGCGAGCCGACCGACGAGACGAAGGCGTACGAGCACGGTGACCCCTTCGCCCTGGACCTGAACCGGACGCTGTTCAATGCCATGGCCCGCGGTGGTCCCGGCACGCCGCTGCGACTGGCGCCCGACGACTTCGAGGTGCGCCGCTCGGAGGAGGCCACCGTCTCGTCCACCGTGCTGCTGCTGGACATGAGCCGCTCGATGCTGCTGCGTGGCTGCTCCACGGCCGCCAAGCGGGTGGCGATGGCGCTGCACACCCTGATCCACACCCGTTACCCACGTGACCGCCTGTACGTGGTGGGCTTCGCCTATTACGCCCGGCAGATCAAGCCCGAGGCCATCGCCACGCTGTCGCCGTACGAGTTCGAGTACGGCACCAACCTGCAGCACGCCCTGATGATCGCCCGCCAGCTGCTGGGCCGGCGGAGCGGCGGCAACAAGGAGATCGTGGTCATCACCGACGGCGAGCCCACTGCGCACATCGCCAACGGGCAGGTGGAGTTCGCCTACCCCCCCACGATCCACACCATGCAGTCGACGCTCCGCGAGGTCGGCCGCGCGACCAAGGAGGGGATCGTGATCAACACCTTCATGCTGGAGCGGTCGCGCTACCTGTCCGAGTTCGTCGACCTCATGAGCCGCATCAACCGCGGCCGGGCCTTCTACGTCGAGCCTGAGCACCTGGGCGAGTATGTGCTGGTCGACTACGTCAGCAAGAAGACAAAGCGCGTGGCCTAGGGCCACTCAGGGTCCTGGCCTGCATCCGGCCAGGCGAATCGAGCGGGATCTCGCATCACCCGGCGACTCGCACCGGGCCTCCCGAGCGCGTTTGGCGGCTCTCCGCAGCCCTCGCAGGGCACGCGACCCCGCGGACTGATCCGATCATCGCAACAGTAACAAGGGCCTGCTTACCGGCCGCTTATCGGTTCGCGTTGCCCCAGGGCCGCCTGGCGCCGCACCCGGACGCCCCGCCTTGGACGGATGCACAATCACGTGGATGGCACGACCCATGAAAGTCGGCGTCCAGCTGCCCGAGGTCGAGTACGTCGTGCGCTGGTCCGAGCTGCGGGCGATGGCGCAGACGGCGGAGGCCATCGGTCTCGATTCGGTCTGGGTCGGGGACCACCTGCTCTACCACTGGGCCGATAAGCCGCCACGCGGTCCGTGGGAGGCGTGGTCGACGCTCGCCGCGCTGGCCGCCGTGACCGAGCGGATCGAGTTGGGCCCGCTGGTGGCGGCGACCAGCTTCCACAACCCGGCCATGATCGCCAAGAAGGCGGCGATGGTCGAGGAGATCAGCGGCGGCCGGCTGATCCTGGGCCTGGGCGCCGGCTGGAACCGGACCGAGTACGAGGCCTTCGGCTTCCCGTACGACCATCGGGTCAGCCGCTTCGAGGAAGCGTTCACCATCATCCGCACCCTGCTGCGCGACGGCTACTGCGACTTCGACGGCCGCTACTACCAGGTCCGCGACTGCGAGCTCTTGCCGCGCGGCCCCCGACCGGAGGGCCCGCCGCTGATGGTCGGGTCGGAGGGGGAGCGCATGCTCTCCATCACGCTGCCCCACGTCCAGGCCTGGAACGCCTGGTTCGACTGGTTCGACAACTCATTGGAGCGCTATCGCGAGCTCCGGGACCGGATCGACGCGGCCTGCCGGGCGGCCGGTCGCGACCCGGGCAACGTGGAACGCACGGTGGCGCTGTTCGTGTCGTTCCCGGCGGCGAAAGGGCGGCCCAGCGGCCGGCCGCCGGATCCGACGGCGCCGGACACCAGCCCGCTCGGCGCCGAGCCGGAACAGCTGGCCGCCAGCCTGCGTGCCTTCGCGGCCGAGGGAGTGAGCCACGTGCAGCTCGTGCTCGACCCCATCACGCCCGAGACGGTGGCTGCGCTGGCCCCGACGCTGGCCCTGCTCGACGCCTGACGGCTGCTATCCTCGCCGCCATGGACGACGCGGGCACCGCCCTGCCGCTCGGCCCCTCGGGGCGCCTCGAGGCGGTCCCGTTGAGCAACGCCGCCGGCGACCACGCGCTGCTGATCCGCCAGGGGGACGCGACCCGGGCACTGCTCACCGGGGAGCGCGGCACCGAGCGGGAGCGGGTGATCGTCATCCCGCTGGATGAGGACATCGAGACCCGGGTCGACGGTGACGCGCTCGCTGTCTGGCTGGCACGCGGCTCGGTGGCCCCGGTGCGCGCCGAGGTGCCGGCCTGGGCGAACGCCATCGGCTTCGCACTGGTGCTCGCGGTCATCGGCCTGGCCATCCTGGGCAGCCTCACCTTCTTCGCCTGGCTGGCAGGCCTGCTCACGTGACCGATGCCTCCCGCGGCGTGATGCCGCCCAGCGCCGGGCTCATCGCCAGCCGCATCGGCCTTGAGTTCGGTTCAGCCGAGGATTTCGCCAGCAGCCTGGAGCGCGCCCTGGTGCGCGGCGGGGACCGAGGCGCGACGGTGGTGGCGCTGCTCGATCGCGGCGACATCTCGATCCACATCCCGCGCGAGGACGGACCGACCTGGAACACCGTGCCGCTCGTGCACCTGCATCGCGGCGAGGAGCCCGGCGAGGAAGACTGGGCCACCGCCAACGGGATCCTGGAGAAGCTCGAGCGGTACCGATGACGCGGCTCTACCTCAGCGTCGACATGGAGGGCCTGGCCGGCGTGGCCCACCCGGCCCAGACCTTCTTCGGCCGCGACGGCGCCACCGACCGGGTCGACTACGACCGCAGCCGCGGCCTGATGGCCGGCGAGACGAACGCGGCCACCGCGGCGGCGTTCGAGGCCGGGATGACCGAGGTGATCGTCAACGACTCGCACTGGCAGATGCGCAACCTGCGGGCGGAGGACCTGGACCCCCGGGCGCGGCTGATCATCGGCGACAAGCCGTGGTCCATGACGCAGGGCATCGGTCCCGAGGGTGACGGGCTCGGCTTCGCGGCGGCCGCCTTCGTCGGCTACCACGCAGGCGCCGGGCATCCGACGGGGATCATCGGCCATACGTACGCCGGCGTGGCGGTGCTGGAGGCGCGCGTCAACGGGGTGCCGCACAACGAGGCCGGCCTGAACGCCCTGCGACTGGGGCACTTTGGCGTGCCGGTGGTACTGGTCAGCGGCGACGACGCGCTGGCCGGCGAGATCGAGCTGCAGCTGCCGTGGGCCGAGCGGGTGGTCGTCAAGCGCGCGCAGGCCGGGTTCGTGGCCGAATCCGATTCCCCGGACTCGGCGCGCCAGGCACTCAGCGATGGCATGGCCCGTGCGCTGGCCCGGCTCGACGAGATGCCGCTCTATCGGCTCCCGGAGCTGCGCCTGGAGGTCGACCTGCGGCTGCCGGTGATGGCCGACTTCTGCGCGCTGATCCCGGGCGTGGAGCGCATCGGCCCCCGCACCGTGGCGACCGAGGCCCCGGACCCAGACACGATGTTCGCCACCTTCATCAGCATCGTGCGCATGGCGCAGGTTCCCGGCTAGGCCCTGCCATGGCCGAACGGATCACCCGGATCGAGCGCGCGCCGGCGGGCGCGGCGGTGGCGCCGATGGACGCCGGCCAGCAGCGGTGGCTGCGCGCCATGATGGCCCGCTTCGCCACCGGCGTCAGCGTGGTGGCCGCCCGACACGGACCGCTGCTGGCCGGGATGACGGCCAACGCGATCGCCAGCATCAGCATCGACCCGCCGCTCATGCTGGCCAGCATCAACCGCAAGTCCGAGACGCACGGCGCGATCCTGGGCAGCCACTCCTTCGCGGTCAGCGTGCTCTCCAAAGAGCAGCGCGCCCTGGCCGATTGCTTCGCCCAGCCCACCACGGCCGCCAAGCTGCAGCGCTTCTGCGACGCGCCGTGGCATGACGCCGAGACCGGCTCGCCCATCCTGGACGGGGCGATCGCCTTCTTCGACTGCCGTTTGGTCGACCAGCATCCCGGCGGCGACCACACCATGTTCCTGGGCGAGATCGTGGCGGCCGGCTTCGAGGAAGGCGGCGAGCCGCTGATCTGGTTCGGCTCGCGCTACCGCGAGCTGGCTTCCGACTAGGAGCCGATGACGGCCAGCGCCTCGCTCATGGCGGAGATGGCCGAGTCGACCTCGGTGTCGTTGGTGATCAGCGGCGGGATGATGCGCACCACCTGGCCGTAGGTCCCGCACGAGAGGAGCAGCAGCTTCCGCTCGAAGGCGGCCTGGATGAAGGCCTTGGCCAGGTCGGGACGCGGCTGCAGCCCGTCCGGATCGGCGAACTCCAGCGCCACCATCAGCCCCCGCCCACGCACCTCGGCGACCGCGGAATGGCCGGCGGTCAGGCGCCGCAGGTTCGACAGCAGCCGCTCACCCTGGCGCCGGGCGTTGTCCAGCAGGCCCTCGGCGGCGATCACGTCGAGCGTCGCCAGCGCGGCGGCGCAGGCCACCGCGTTGCCGCCGTAGGTGCCGCCATGGGCGCCGGGGCCGAACTTCTCCAGCAGCTCGCGGCGGGCCATGATCCCGGACAGCGGCAGGCCCGAGGCGATGCCCTTGGCCATGACCACGATGTCCGGCCGGGTATCGGTCCACTCGGTGGCCCACATCCGCCCCGTGCGACCCACGCCGCTCTGCACCTCGTCGGCGATGAGCAGGATGCCGTAGCGGTCGGCGATCTCGCGGAGGGCGGGCAGAAAGCCGTCCGGCGGCACCACGTAGCCGCCCTCGCCGAGAACGGGCTCGACCAGGATCCCCGCGACGTCGTCCGGATGGATCATGGTCGCGAACAGCTCCTCCAGCCCGGCCAGGCTGTAGGCGAGCGCCGCCTCCTCGGTCGCGCCGGTGGGATTCCGGAGCGGGTAGGGGTAGGGCGCGAAGTAGATGCTCGGCAGCAGCGGCTCGTAGTGGCCGCGGTACTTGATGCCCGAGCTGGTCAGCGACATGGCAGCGTGGGTGCGGCCGTGGAAGCCCCCGCGGAAGGCGACGATCGCCGGGCGCCGCGTGGCGTACTTGGCCAGCTTGACCGCCGCTTCGATGGCTTCGGCGCCGGAGTTGGCGAGGAAGAGCGCCGCCTCGTCACCGTGCTCCAGGCCGGGGAACGTTCGCGGCAGGCGGTCGTGCAGCTCCAGGCCGGGCTGGTGGTAGAGGATATTCTGCTGGGCGTGGATGATCTTGGCTGCCTGCTCGGCGATGGCTGCGCTGACCCGCGGATGGGCATGCCCCGTGTTGGTGACGCCGATGCCGCTGGTGTAGTCGAGGTACCGCTCGCCGCTGACTGTCTCGATCCAGGCTCCCTCGCCGCGCTCCACCACCAGGTCCGTGTAGCGGGCCCACACCGGCGGGACGCGGTCACGCAGCGCCAGCCAGTGCTCCGCGCTGGTGCCCGGTGCCACGGTGGTCATCGGCTGGCCACCGGCGCCACCGGGACGCCCTCGGCCTGGGCGCGCCGTCCAGCCCAGACCTGGACTGCCATGAACACGAACGCAATGAGGAAGAACAGCGTTCCCAGCGCATTGACCTCCGGTGGGATCCCGATGCGGCTTGCACCGTACACCCATAGCGGGAAGGTGACGGTATGGCCGGCGCTGAACAGCGTGATCACGTAGTCATCGATGGACAGCGCGAAGGCCAGCAGTGCGGCGGCCAGGATGCCCGGAAAGATCAGCGGGAAGGTGACTCGCCAGAAGGTTGTTCGCTCGTTCGCATAGAGGTCCATGCCAGCCTCTTCCAATGACCGATTGAAGCCGATCAACCGGGCGCGCACCGTGACGACCACGTAGCTGATGTTGAACATGATGTGGGCGATCAGGATCGTCAACAGCCCGCGCGCGACGCCGAAGTTGACCCACAGCGTCAGGAGCGAGGCACCCAGGATGATTTCCGGCGCTGTCATCGGGACGAAGATGAGGAGGTTCAGGGCGCTGCGGCCGGTGAACTGGTAGCGGGTCAGTGCCAGCGCGATCATCGTGCCGAGCACCGTCGCGACCACGGTCGAGATGACGGCGATCAGCAGGCTGGTGAGCATCGGCTCCGTGATATCCGGCCGGCCCCAGATGGTCAGGTAGTTGTCCAGCGTGAAGCCCTGCCAGGTGATGTTCTGGTGGCCGCGCGGGTTGTTGAAGCTGAAGATGATCATCACCGCGATCGGGATGAACAGGAACACCACGACCAGGGCGGTGAAGCCCGGCAGCAGCCACCGAGTGAAGCGTGGGCTGCCCATCAGGACGTCAGCCGGTCGGAGCCGACCGCATAGGTGTAGATCCCGACGAAGAGCATGGTCGCCGCGACCAGGACGAACCCCAGCGCCGCCGCGGACGGGAAGTCGTTCACGTTCAGGAAGAGGCGCTGGATGACGTTGCCAACCATCGCCACCTCGGGGCTGCGCGCACCGATGATGTCCGCGTTGATGAAGTCACCGACGGCCGGAATGAAGGTCAGCAGGGAGCCGGCAACCACGCCGGGCAGGGAGAGTGGGAAGGTGACCCGCAGGAACGCGCGGGAGCGGTTGGCGTAAAGATCCGTCGCGGCCTCGATCAGGCGGCGATCGATCTTCTCCAGCGCAACGTACAGCGGCAGCACCATGAACGGCAGGAAGTTGTACGTCAGCCCGAAGATGACCGAAGCCGGGGTCGCCAGGAACCTGAACGACTGGTCCAACCAGCCGATGTCCTTGAACGTCCCGAACAGCAGGCCGTTGTCGGACAGGATCATCCGCCAGTTCAGCGTGCGGATCACGAAGCTGACGAAGAACGGCATGATCACCACCAGCAGCAGCGCATTCTTGAGGCGCCCGCCGTAGAAGGCGATGAAATACGCCATCGGGTATCCGATGGCCAACGTCAACACGGTGGCCGTCAATGCGAAGGTGACGGAGCGCACGAACAGGTTCGAGTATTGGGTCGCCACCTGCGGGTAGATGCCCCAGTTCCAGGTCAGGTGAAATCCCTCGCTGAGCGAGCCCTGCTGCAGCGACATGATGAGCATCATCGCCATGGGCACGGCGAAGAAGACCAGGAGCCAGATCGCGCCCGGCAACAGCAGGAGGTACGGCGCCAGCCGTCGCCCGCCAAACATGGCTCGTCCCGGCGCGCGACTCAGCCGGCCGAGCCGGCGGCGGTCGTCACCTCGAGGAACATGTCGTTCCACGCCTTCTCGTCATCCGGGTTGTCGAACTCCGGATAGTCGAACGTGTTCGACAGCTGTTCCTGCGTCGGCGTGACGGTTGCAGCGACCGCGTCGTAGTAGTCCGCGTCCTCGGTGTCCCCGTCGTCCCGGTAGCCCTTGGCATCGGCCTTGATGCGTTCTGTGATGCCCGTGACTGGCGTGAAGTAGCCGATCCACTCCGACAGCGTGGTCGCCGCAGCCGGGTCATACCAGTAGTTGATGAGCTTGTGCGCCTCTTCGATGTGGCCGGCCTTCTTGGGGATCACCAGGTTGTCGTTCCAGCGGGGCGCTCCATCGGCCGGCACCACGAACTTGACCTTGTCGTTGTCGTTGAGCTGCATCTGCGTGATGTCGCCCGACCACGCCACCGACGCGACCAGGTCCCCGGCCGCCAGGGCGTCGTAGTACTCGTTGCCATAGAACCCGCGGAACTGGCCAGCCTTCGCTGCGGCCAACAGCTTGTCCTTGGCCTGCTGCGCCTGCGCCACGGTCGCTGTCGTCGGATCGATCCCGAGCGAGGCGAGGCACATGGTCATCATGTCGCGCATGTCGCTGAAGCCGCCCACCCGTCCCTTGAACTCGGGGTCCAGCAGGTCGTCGAACTTGGTGAGCTCCCGCCCGGTCAGGTTCGGGTCGTAGCCGATGCCGGTGATTCCGCCCTGCCACCAGACGCTGTACTTGTTGTCGGTGTCGAACCACAGCCCCTTGGCATAGTCCGCGCAGTTCGCGGTCCAGTTCGGCAGCTTGCTGTGGTCGAGCTCCTCCAGGTAGCCGAGCTCCGCCATCCGCTTCACCATCCAGCTGGTGGGGCTGACGATGTCCCAGCCGGTCGCGTTGCCGGCGGCGAGATCAGGCTGGATGGTGCCGTAGAACTCCTCGTTGTCGTTGATGGCCTCGACGTAGTGGACGTTGATGCCCGTCTCGTGGATGAAGGTGTTGAGCGACGGATACGGCGTGGGATCCGGGGCGGCGTCCTCGTCGATGTCGATGTACAGGGGCCAGTTCGCCCATTCCAGGGTGACCGCGCCCTGCGGTCCGCCTGACCCGGACCCGGAGCTGGTCGTACCCGGTGCGCAGGCCGCGAGGATGGCTGGCAGCGAGAGGGCGGTGCCAAGGGCGATGCCGCCACGCCCGGTCTGGCGCAGGAACGAGCGCCGGGACATGGGATTGCGCATGTAGCGATTGATGGCTCGCTCGATCTGACCGCGCTCCGGGTCACTCATCAAGATCTCCTTCCTCGGTGGCGTGCGGGTCGGTGGCGACGTGCTCGGCCGGGCCGCCGATCACAAAGCTGTGCTGCGGTTTCCAGGTGAGGACTACCGGCTGCCCGTCGGCAATGACCTCCGACGCGCCGGCGGTGTCCAGGTTCTGTGCGTAAACGGTCAACCGATGGCCCTCGGCGGTCTGGACGAGGTACTGGGTGCTGACGCCGATGTAGCTGGCGTCCAGGATCGTGCCACGCAGCGCATTCAGTCCGTCGGTCGGGCCGTTCCCCTCACCAGGTTGGACGCGCAGCTTCTCGGGCCGCACGCCAACACGGACTGCCCCGTTGGTCGGCGTATCGGGCGCCGGCGCTCGCAGGACCGTCCCGTCGGAAAGGCGGACCGCCAGCAGCGAGCCATCCCGCCCAGCCACCGCTCCCTCGAGGAGGTTGGAAACGCCCAGGAATCCGGCAACGAAGGCGGTCTTCGGCCGCTCGTAGAGCTCTTCCGAGGTGCCAAGCTGCTCGATGTGCCCCGCCCGCATGACGGCGATGCGATCCGACATCGTCATCGCCTCCTCCTGGTCGTGGGTGACGTAGATGAAGGTGATGCCGACCTCGGTCTGAATGCGCTTCAGCTCCAGCTGCATCTGTTTGCGCAGCTTCAGGTCGAGTGCTCCGAGCGGCTCGTCCAGGAGCAGGACGCGTGGGTGGTTGATCAGTGCCCGCGCGAGGGCGACGCGCTGCTGCTGGCCGCCGGACAGCTGCGTCGGCTTGCGCTTCTCGTAGCCGGGCAGCTCCACCAGCTCGAGCATCTCGCGCACCCGCGTGCCGATCTCGCCGGCCGCCACCTTCTTGCGCCGCAGCCCGAACGCCACGTTCTCGAAGACGGTCAGGTGTGGGAAGAGGGCGTAGTTCTGGAACACGGTGTTGACGTCGCGCTTGAAGGGGGGTAGCCCGGTGACGTCGGCATCGCCCAGGTAGATCGTCCCCTCGGAGGCTTCCTCGAAGCCGCCGATCATCCGCAGCGTCGTCGTCTTGCCACAGCCCGACGGGCCGAGCATGGAGAAGAACTCACCATGCTGGATGTCCAGCGACAGGTCGTCGACGGCCACGACCTCGTGGAAGCGTTTGGTGATGCGATCCAGGCGGACGTCGATCTGAGCCGACACTCGGGGCCCTCGTGCAGCCACGACCTGCCGACGTGCGGCGAGCCCGCTCAGGACGGCAGAGGCCGCAGTATAGGTCTCGCCCGACGCGACCTGTCAACGAGCGGCGCGATGCAACCGAGGCGCTCGCTCCGACGTCTGTTGAGCACCATGGCGAAGCCGAACCACGCAAAGCGTTCGCGACCGAAGTCTCTGGCGACCCGGCGCCACCGGGCCGCCCAGCAGCGCTCGGCCGAGCAGCGGGCTCGACGGGCCGTCGAGCGCTGGCGGCGCAGCTGAGCCACGGCTCCCTCCTCCCGCCGAAGACGGCGGCCATCACGGCCGCCGTTTCCGTGTCTGCGAGGGCCGCTGGTAGACTTTCGGCTCCCACGGAATCCGCAACACGGTGGCGCGCACCTTGGACTTTGCCCTCTCGCCCCAGCATGAGGAGATCCGTCGCACGGTCCGCGAGTTCGCGGAACGCGAGATCATCCCGATCGCCGATGAGCTCGAGCGCAAGGGCGAGTTCCCGCACGACATCATCCGCCAGGCGGCGGCGCTCGGGCTGCTGGGTGTCCCGTATCCGGAGGACGTCGGCGGCACCGGGCTCGACTCCCTGGCCTATGCCATCACGGTGGAGGAGCTGTCGCGGGCCAGCGGCAGCATCGGCATCATCGTCTCCGCCCACACCAGCCTCGGCTGCAACCCGCTCTACCTGGCCGGCACGCCGGAGCAGAAGGACCGATACCTCCGCCCGCTAGCCTCTGGCGAGGTCCTCGGCGCGTACGGGCTGACCGAGCCGGGCGCCGGCTCCGACTCGCGCGGCACCCGCACGCGCGCGCGGCGCGACCGCGACGAGTGGGTGCTCAACGGGTCGAAGCGGTTCATCACCAATGCCGGCGTGGCAGGAACCTATATCGTCACCGCCGTCACCGACCGCGAGGCCGATTCCGGCCGCATCAGCGCCTTCATCGTGGAGGCCGATACGCCCGGCTTCACGATCGGCCGCATGGAGGAGAAGATGGGCCTCCATGCCTCGAACACCGGCGAGCTGATCTTCGAGGACTGCCGCATTTCGGCCGCCAACCTGCTCGGCGAGGAGGGCGAGGGGGACAAGCTGTTCCTGAAGACGCTCGACGGCGGACGGATCGGCATCGGCGCCATGGCCCTGGGACTGGCGCAGGCGGCCTATGAGGCGGCATCGGCCTATGCCAAGGAGCGCAAGCAATTCGACCGCCCGATCGCATCCTTCCAGGGCGTGGCCTTCAAGATCGCCGACATGGCGGTCGGGATCGACGCCGCCCGGTTGCTGGTCTACCGCGCCGCCTGGCTGAAGGACTGCGGCAAGCCGTACACCACCGAGGCGGCCATGGCCAAGCTCTTCGCGTCGGAGGTCGCCCGGCAGGTCACCAACGATGCGATCCAGGTGCACGGCGGCTACGGCTACGTGACCGAGTACCACGTCGAGCGCTACCTGCGGGATGCGAAGCTCACCGAGATCGGAGAGGGGACCAGCGAGATCCAGCGCCTGGTCATTGCCCGGAACATCCTCGGCATCCGGGCGATGTAGGCTCCTCCCATGCGGAGTCTGCTCAGCCTCGCGGCTTCCGCTCTTGCCGGCCTCGCGGCGGTGATGGCAAGCCTGGATGGCGACGCCGACATCGTTCCGTTCTTCGTCGGGCTGACCGTCCTGGGCGGCGTTCAGGCCGTCGCGGTTCGCGAGCCGTTCGCCGGTGTTCGTGTGTGGATCGGCCGGGCAGTCGCAATCACGTGGGCCTTTGCGGCGGCGTGGATCGGTGCACTGCTCGTCATGTACCAGGCTGCCTGCGGCTGCTCGATGCCATTGCCCGCTCCGGAGGCGACGTACTTGGGTCTCACCGCAACCGTCTATCACCTGGCCGGCACGTTTGGTGGCGGAGTCTTGGTGCTGCTGAGTGCCTTCCTTCCCGCCGTGCGGTCGGGCGGCGTCGCGACCTGATCGGCAAACTGCCTTTCGCCCGGTCCCGCCTCAGTGTCGTTATCAGACGTTGACGGGGCAACTCATTGGCTGATTCCAGGGGCAGGTGTCATTGGCCCGTGCCTGGCCGATGCCTGCCGCGTTACTGACTTCCCCGGGCGTCGCTAACCGATGCTCGTTCCCACCCCACACTTCTTGATCACACATGCACGGTGTGGGCGCCAGCGTCGGTTCGGGGGCGTTGAAGCCGATCAGACGTGCGCACCATGCATGTTTGCCATGCTTGCGCGCCGCGGGCCGAGCTTAGGCTGGCCGTGGACGCGTGGCGAGGCACCGCCTGGACTCGCCGAACGTGCGTAACCGGCACAAATGATCAAATTCAAGAACTGGAACCACCCCGACCGTGGGCGAGTTCCACGAAGGCGTCGAGGGATTCGGGGTTGGCCAGCGAGCCGCGCGACGCCGCGGCGTCCGGCGCGGTGCCCGTCAGGATCCGCTTGATCGGCACCTCGAGCTTTTTGCCCGACAGCGTCCGCGGAATGCCGGGCACCGCCACGATCCGGTCCGGCACGTGGCGCGGGGAGAGTGCCTCGCGCAGCTCGCCGCGAATCCGCGCGATCAGCGCGTCGTCCAGGACGACGCCGTCGCGGAGCGTGACGAAGAGGAGCAGCGCATCGGCCTCCTCCAGGTGGATGACCACGGAATCCGCAACCTCGGGAAAGCCCTCGACCACGGCGTAGAACTCGGCCGTCCCGATCCGCACCCCGCCCCGGTTGAGGGTGGCGTCGGAGCGGCCGCTGATCACGCACGAGCCGCGCTCGGTGATGGTGATCCAGTCGCCGTGGCGCCAGACGCCGGGGAAGTCGTCGAAGTAGGCGGCGTGGTAGCGGGCGCCGTCGGGGTCGTTCCAGAACGCGACCGGCATGGATGGCATCGGCGCGGTGAGCACCAGCTCGCCCTGCTCGCCGACGAGCGGGCGGCCATCCGACGAATACGCCTCGACCGCGCAGCCGAGGTGGCGGCAGCTAATCTCGCCCTCCCACACCGGGACCAGCGGCGAGGCGCCGACGAAGGCGGTGCAGACATCGGTCCCGCCGGACACGGACTGGAGATGGACCGATGGGTCGAAGGCGTCGTAGACCCAGCGGAATCCCTCGGCGGGCAGCGGTGCCCCCGTCGAGCCGATGCCCCGCAGCGCACCGAGGTCCGCATCGGCCCCTGGGCGCAGGCCCTCCTTGCGGCACGCCATCAGGAAGGGCGCGCTGGTGCCGAAGAAGGTCACGCCCTCCTCGGCCGCCATCCGCCACAGGCCCATCAGGTCGGGCTCGGCCGGCGAGCCGTCGTAGAGGACGACGGCGGCGTCGACCAGCGGGCCTGAGGCGAGGTAGTTCCACATCATCCAGCCGGTGGTGCTGAACCAGAAGAAGCGGTCCGCCGGCCCCAGGTCGTGGTGCAGGGCGTGGATCTTCCAGTGCTCCAGCAAAATGCCGCCGTGGCCGTGGACGATGGGCTTCGGCAGCCCGGTCGTGCCGGACGAATACAGGATGTAGAGCGGATGGTCGAAGGGCACCGGCTCGAAGGCCAGCGGCGCGCTGTCCGCCGTGAGCTCGTCCCACGAGATGGCGTCGGGGATGCGCCGCTCCCCGGGATGGAGGTACTCGAGCGCGACCGTGGCCTGCAGGCCGGGCAACGCCCGGCGGATGGCCGCCACCTCGTCGGCGCGCTCGATGGAGTGCCGCCCGTAGCGATACCCGTCGATCGTCAGCAGCACCTTCGGCTCGACCTGGCCGAAGCGGTCCACCACGCTGCGCACGCCGAACTCGGGTGCGCACGAGGTCCAGATGGCACCCAGGCTGGCGCTGGCGTAGAGGCCGATCATCGCCTCCGGCACGTTCGGCAGGAAGGCGGCGACCCGGTCGCCGCGGCCGACGCCGAGTCGCTGCAGGCCGGCCCGAACGCGCGCGACCTGGTCCCGCAGCTCGCCGGCGGTCAGGGTCAGGCGATCGCGGGTCTGTGAACGGGCGATCATGACCACGTCCTCGTCCGCTCGGTTGGCGAGTCGCAGCGCGTGCTCGGCCCAGTTCAGGGTGGCGCCCGGAAACCAGCGGGCGCCGGGCATCGAGCGCTCCGCCAGCACGCCCCCGAACGGGGTGGCCGATGCGACCCCTGCCCGATCCCAGACCGAGCCCCAGAAGGCATCGAGGTCGTCGACGCTCCAGCGCCACAGCTCGTCGTAGGTCGCGAAGCTCAGGCCGCGCTCGGCGGCCAGCCAGTCGAGGTACCGGCCGATCCCCGTCGTGCGGCGCGCGTCGGGGGGCGGAGACCACAGGACCGGCGGCGGCGACATCGGCCCGATCATGCCACCAAGCGGGCTATAGTCGGGCGCAACCCGCGCCCGTAGGATCGGCTGCCGATGGAACCGACGGGAGCCCGCCTTCCCGAGCTGGACGTGCACCTCGAGCGCCAGATGCGCTCACAGGAGCGGCAGCTGGCCATCCTGCGTGCGGCGATCGCCGGCGCGGCGCTGATCACCATCGTGCTGCTGCGCGACCAGATCGCCGCCTTCCCCTGGCTGGCCGGGCTGGCGGTGGCGGCGATCCTCTATTCCGGCGGCATCCTGTTGCTGGTCGGGCACTTCCCGGCGCGCGAGATCGGGATCGTGGCCACCGCGTTGGACATGATCGTCGTGACCCTTGCCATCTACGTCGCGCCGAACGCGCTGGACGCCTTCCTCTTCTACCTGCCGGTGATGCTGGGCGTGGCGCTGCGCTATGGCCTGGCGGCATCGGTCTGGGCCGCGATCGTCATCGGCTTCATGTATGCCTCGGTCATCGTGGCGACGACCGGCGCCGATTCAGCCGCTCGCCAGCTGGTGGGCATCCGGGTGGCGTACGTGCTCGGCATCGGCCTGGCGGCCGGCCTCTACGCCCGGGTGGCCATCGGCCGTGCCACGGAGAATGCGCAGCTCCAGCAGCGGCTGGCCGAAGAGGAGCGCGAGGCGCTGCGGCGCCGCGAGGCAGAGCTGCTGTCCCAGCTGGCCCGCGAGTTCGGCACGTCGCTCGACCCGCGGGAGACATCGCTGGCCATCGTGCGGGCCGCGGCACCGCTGCTCGGCGACCTCACCTGGCTGCTCGTGGTGCAGCGTGCCGACCCGGTCGATCCCGGGTCACTGCGACTGGTGCTGGCCGAGGCGGACGGTCGCGACCCGGAGCTCGTCCAGCGCCTGCGTGACCACCTGGCCGACCGCCGGCTGCGCCTCGGCGAGGGCGTGGCGGGTGCTGCGGCCGCCACGGTGACCCCGCTGCTGGCCGCCCAGCCGCTGCACGCCGATGCCGGCGATCCGGATGGCATCACGGCCCTGGGGCTCGGGTCGCTGCTGGCGGCGCCCATCGTCTGGCGCGGCACGGTGCGTGGCGTGCTGGCCTCGGCGAGCACCGCCGGCCCGCGACTGGGCGAAGGCGAGCTGCGGCTGGCGGCGGCGATTGCGGAACGGGCCGCGCCGGCACTCGACAACGCCGCGCTGTGGGGCGACCTGCAGGAGCAGATGCGCCGCGAGCAGCGGGCTCAGCGCATCAAGGACGACTTCCTGTCGATCGTGAGCCACGAGCTGCGGACGCCGCTGACCAGCATCCAGGGCTATGCCCAGCTGCTCGAGGGGCGGATGCGCGACTCGTCGGGCGCCAAGGAGCTGTCCCAGGTGCGCGTGATCCGCTCCCAGGTGACCCGCATGCGGCGCCTGGTGGAGGACCTGCTCGACGTCAGCCGCATCGACCGACTGGGCGGGGTGAGCATCGAGCCGGAGCCGCTGGATCTGGCGGAGGAGATCCGCGAGGCGGTCTCGCGTTCGAGCCGGGAGCATCCGGAGCGCACGATCACTGCCGACGTCCCGGAGACGCTGCCCATTCGGGCCGACCGCGACCGCGTTGGCCAGGTCCTCACCAACCTGCTCGACAACGCCGTGAAGTACTCGCCGGATGGCGGCCCGGTGGCCGTCCGGGCGGGCGCGGCAGGTGATCGGGTCGAGGTAGCGGTCGTGGACACGGGCATCGGCATCAGCGCGGAGCAGGCCGACGTCATCTTCGAGCGCTTCTTCCAGGCCGATGTCGACGCCGGTCGCCGCTTCGGCGGCCTGGGGCTGGGGCTCTACATCACCCGGGCCATCGTCGAGGCCCACGGCGGCGAGATCAGCGCCCGGCCGAACGCGGTGGCTGGTCACGGCACCGAGATCCGCTTCACCCTGCCGCGCGTTGCCCGCGTCACCACGCCGATCACCGAGCCGATCCCGCCCTTCGTCGCCCGCCGCGGCTAGACTCGGGGGCCATGCCCCAGGTCCGTGCCTTCCGGCCGATCACCTATGCCCCGGCGCGCTTCGCCTCAGCCGACGTGCCGCCGCGCATCCGCCTCCCCGATGAGCCGGACGCGCGGACCGGACCCGGCCGCTCGGTCAGCGATCTGACCGACGTCGTCTGCCCGCCCTACGACGTCATCGACGACGCCCTGCGCCAGCGGCTGCTGGCGCGTAACCCGCACAACGCCGTGCGGTTGGAGCTCCCGCCCGGCGAGGAGCCGCACCAGGCGGCCGCTGCCACGATGGATGCCTGGCTGGCCGACGGGACGCTGGAGCGGCGGCGCGATGCGTCGGTCTACTACTACGCCTTCGCCTCCGCCGAGATGCCCGACGAGCCCACTGTCCAGGGGGTGCTGGCTCGCGTGCTGCTGGAGCCGTACGGCGGCGACGTGCGGGCCCACGAGCACACCATGCCCGGCCCCAAGGCGGATCGGCTGGCGCACCTCGAGGCGACCGGCACCCAGCTGTCGCCGATCCTGGCCATTTACTTCGAAGGCAGTGAGCGCTACCGGCACGTCATGGGCCGGGCCTGGACTGATGAGTGGCGGGCGCGCGACGAGGACGGGCTGCTGCACACCGCCGCCGAGGTCGAGGCCGATGACAGGCTGCTCGGCTACCTCTCCCGCCAGCGGCTCTACATCGCCGACGGGCACCATCGCTACGAGACGGCGATCGCCTACCAGGCCGAGGTCCGAGCCGATCCCACGCAGGCCCGGGTCCCGGCCGGGGAGCTGGCCGCGGACTGGGTGATGATGGTGCTGGTCAATGCCGAGCTGGAGGAGCTGCGTGTACTGCCCACCCATCGGCTCCTGCGCGGCGTCGACGAGGCGACGCTGGAGCGCCTGGCCCGGGGCGAGGTTGATCCCTGGCGCAGCAGCCCGCTCACCGAGGAGGAGATTCTTGCCGTCCTGGACGAGGGCGACGACGAGCCCGTGTTCGGCCTGCTGCTGCCGGGCAAGCGGGGCTTCATCCTGCGGATCGACCGGGTGGCCGCGGCGGAGCGGATGCGCCGCGAACGGGTCAGCACCGCGGTGGCGAAGCTCGACCTGGCCGTCCTGCACGCCGCGCTGCTCGATGACGTGTTGACCGTGAGCACCGCCGATGTCGCGGCCGGCGAACGCCTCACCTACACTAGGTCGGCGGCTGAGGCACGCAGTGCGGTGGAGTCTGGTGACGTCCAGGCGGCCATCCTGGTGCGGCCCACCAGCCTCGAAGAGATTGCCGCGGTGGCGAGCGCGGGGGACGTGATGCCGCAGAAGTCGACCTACTTCTACCCGAAGCTGCTGACGGGCATGGCGTTCAATCCGGTGGAGGGCTGACCGAAAGCTGTGGTCCAGGCCATCAAGCGCGACGAGGTCTACATCGAGCCGGAAGGCATCTACGTCGAGACGCACCAGCCGGAGCGTCGGAGCCGCAAACCCCCATTGCTCCTCGTCCACGGCGCGCTGGCCGGGTCATGGATGTGGTCGAGCTTCGCGGCCTTCTTCGCCGAGCGTGGCTGGGAAGCCCACGCCATGAACTTCCGCGGCCACTACACCTCCGACCTGGCCGACCTCTCGACGGTCAGCATGCGCGACTACGCCGATGACATTGGCGTCGCCATCCGCCAGCTCGGTCGCCCCCCGGTGGTGATCGGCTGGGGCATCGGCGCCCTGGCGGCCATGGTCTACGCCGAACGCGACCCCGTCCTGGGCCTCGTCCTGCTGGCGCCGTCGCCGCCGGCGGCTGCGCTGCCGCGGCGGCCGAGCGACCACGAGCTGAAGGACGTGCCGCCGGTCTACGACGCGCGCTGGTGGGGCTGGATCACCGACTGGGATCGGCTGCACGAGACGATGCCGGACATGGGTGACGCGGCGCTCGAGAAGATGCAGGAGATGCTCGATGGCGCGCGTGAGTCGGGCAGCGCCCGTCGCGAACGGATGCGCGGCGTCAACGTCGACACCGCACGGATCGACGTGCCGTCACTCGTGATCGCCGCCGGGCGCGA
>DASSNX010000151.1:0-2268 GCA_035701185.1 Candidatus Limnocylindria bacterium | reverse complement strand
TCACCGGAACCTGTTTCGAGCACGATCTCGGCGATGTATCTGACTCGACCGATGCGGTGCGTGCCGCGCTGACGGCCGTCGCCACCAAGGCGGCCGCCGCTGGCGGTGTCGCCGGCTGGATCGTCGCCGGCGTCGCGGTCGTGGGGATCGGGGTCAGCTACATCGTCGACCTCGTCGGCGCCGACGACAAGATCAACGGCAGCCTGGCCCTGAGCATCACCCAGGCGGATGCCGATGCGAAGACGGCAGGCGCCAATCCGTTCTTCTATCCGCCGCTGCACTTCGATGGCGGCGACGGCGACGGCATCTACGACCTGTATCTGAAGCTACGGCGCGCCTGAGCAGCCAATGGCCGATGAGCGGCGGCGCCCGGGCCGGGCGCCGCCGCCTCGACCACGCTGCTCGCCGAGCGGGCGCTCGCGCATGATGGCGGCGCTGGGGCGGCCTCCGACGAGGCGCGATTCGTGCGTACTGTTCGGGTGAGATGAATCATCGAGCTGCTTCGGACGCAGCGACCGCCGCCGCCCGTGTGCTGGACGGCCAGGACGAGCTCGCCTCGTGGCAGGAAGACGTCTATCGCACGCTGCATCAGCATCCGGAGCTGTCGGACCAGGAGGTCCGGACGGCGGCGACGGCAGCGGCCGCGCTGCGCGAGGCCGGGTTCGAGGTGCACGAGCGCATCGGGACCACCGGCGTCGTGGGCATCCTGCGCAACGGCGACGGACCCACGGTGCTGATGCGTGCCGACATGGATGGTTTGCCGATGAAGGAGGAGACGGGCCTTCCGTATGCCAGCACGGCCGAGCAGACCGATGGTTCCGGTCAGACCGTCCCGGTGGCGCACGCGTGCGGGCACGATGTCCACGTCGCCAGCCTCATGGGCGCCGCACGTCTGCTCGCCGGGAATCGGACGGCTTGGCACGGGACGTTCGTGGCCCTCTTCCAGCCGGCGGAGGAGCTCGCGACGGGGGCGCGAGGCATGGCGAAGCCGGCCTCACCGACCTCATTCCGAAGCCGGACGTCGCGCTGGCGCAGCACGTCCTGGCGCTCCCGGCCGGGACGGTGGGCACGCACCCGGGGCCGTTCCTGTCAACCGGCGCCAGCCTGCGGATCACCGTCCACGGCCGGGGCAGCCACGGCTCTATGCCACAGCGCTCGATCGATCCGGTCGTCCTCGCCGCGATGATCGTCGTCCGGCTGCAGGCCATCGTGGCGCGGGAGGTGGCGCCGGGCACGTTCGCCGTGCTGACCGTCGGTCGGGTGGCCGCCGGCACGAAGAGCAACATCATTCCCGATCGAGCGGTCATCGAGCTCAACATCCGCGCCTACGATGACGGCACGCGCACGCTGCTGCTCGATGCGATCAGGCGCGTGGTGCGCGGGGTCGGGCTCACCGACCGATCCGCAGTTCGAGCTCTACGACGAGTACCCGCTGACCGCGAACGATCCGGGGGTCACCGCCCGGGTTGCGGCCGCCTTCGAAGCGCACTTCGGTGAGTCGGCGACCACCGCGGCGCGCCAGTCGGCCAGCGAGGACTTCAGCGCGATCCCTGACGCTCTCGGCATCCCGTACACCTACTGGGCCCTCGGCGGCTCTGACCCCGTGCGCTGGCATGCCGCCGAGTCGGCCGGAACGCTGGCCAGCGAGATCCCCGCCAATCATTCGCCGAGCTTCGCGCCCGTGATTCAGCCCACGCTGCGCACGGGAACCGCGGCGATCGTCGTCGCCGCCCTCAGCTGGCTGGCAGCGGAGTCGCCGGACCGATGACGTCGGCGGCCAAGTCCGAGACCTCGTCCCCCGGGAACGATCGACTCCTCATCGGGATGATCCTCGGTGTGGTCGCCTTCTGGCTCTTCGCCCAGACCACGCTGAACATCGCGTCGACCATGGCGACCGACCTGGGCGTCGACATGAGCGTCATGAACATCGCGGTGTCGATCACGGCGCTCTTCTCGGGCATCTTCATCGTCGTCATGGGCGGCCTCGCCGATCGCTTCGGGCGGGTGCGGATCGTCCAGCTCGGCTTTGTCCTCAACATCATCGGATCGCTGCTGGTCGGCCTGGCACCGGCCGGCGGCCTGGCATCGGCCAGCCTGATCGTGGGCCGCATCTGTCAGGGGCTGTCTGCGGCGTGCATCATGCCCGCCAGCCTGGCCCTGGTGAAGGCGTACTGGACCGGCGCCGGGCGACAGCGTGCGATCAGCCTGTGGTCGATGGGCTCGTGGGGCGGATCGGGGTTCGCGGCGCTCTTCGGTGGCCTGGTGGCG
>DASSNX010000150.1:0-3627 GCA_035701185.1 Candidatus Limnocylindria bacterium | reverse complement strand
AACGTCTACCTGATGCGCTTCGCGCCCGACGGCCGCTGCGCCGAGTTCACCGAGCTCTACATGAAGGAGCAGCCGGACAAGGGAGAGCAACCCGACCAGGCCCAGCCAGCGGGCTAGGCCAGCGGCCAGACCACCTCGGTTCGCAGCTGCGACGCATCGGCGACCTCGGAGGGATCGTCCACGTACGACTCCCACGGCCCGCGTCCCTCCTCGTACCCGTTGCCATGGATCCACTCGTGGAGCCGGTCGTAGGCTGAGCCGAGGCCGTCGTAGCTGCCGCGATGCACGGTCACTGCCGCGTTGCCGCCAGGCAGCTCCGATGAACCCAGCTCGCCCGGCTCGCACTCGGCCAGCGGTCGCAGGTTGGCAAGCGGCATCGAGACCGGGATGCCGATCTCCACGTCGACCTGCTCGGGGCCGAACTCGTGATAGCGACCGTACGGCGGTCCTGCCGGCTCGCCGCCACGGTTTGCGATCCCGTCGGCGATGTTGGGCAGGTGGAAGTCGAACAGCTCGCCGAGGTCGAGCTCGCTCATCGGCCGCTGGATGCGGACGGCGATGGACGGCTGCGGCGCGAGCTCGACGATGCGGGTTTCGGCCGTGGCGGCGGTCTCGTCGGTCATGGGCCTAGGGTACGCCAGCGCCGCTGGTGCAGAATCGGCAGCATGAATGACGTGGAGGTGGCGCGGTCGGCGGCCATTGCCGGCTCCCATATCGTGCGCCAGCGGTTCGGACGCACGACGACCCGCATCGAGAAGGGGCACGCCTTCGAGTTCGCCACCGACGCCGATCTCGATGCCGAGCGTGCGATCGTCGAAACCCTGCGCCGCGAGCGCCCGTCCGACGCCGTGCTGGGCGAGGAGAGCGGCCGCACCGGCGGCGAGGGCAATCGGCTGTGGCTGGTCGATCCGCTGTGCGGCACCACCAACTTCGCCGCCGGCGTGCCGCTGGTCGCGGTGAACGTGGGCCTGGCCGTGGCCGGGCGCCCGATCGTCGGCGCCGTGGTCGATCCGTTCCACGACGAGCTGTTCTGGACCGACGGGACCGCCGCCGGAATGCTGCGCAACGACGAGTCGCTGCCGCTGGTGCCAAGCGGCGACTCCAGGGCAGTGGACTTCAACCTGGAACCGCCGTATCCATCGGCCCCTGGCTTCAGCGCGCTGGCGATGATGGGGGATCCGGCCTTCACCAGGACGTTCCAGCCGCGCGTCACCTCCACCAGCCTGACCCTGACCTGGGTGGCGATGGGCCGGCGCGCCGCGTACGTCACCGACGGCCACCTGGCCGACCACATGCACTTCGCCGCCGGCATCGCCATCTGCCGCGCGGCGGGCTGCACGGTCACCGACCTGAGCGGCGGGCCGCTGCCACCGGATGGCAACGGCCACGGGTTGCTGGCCGCCGCCGACGAGTCGACGCATGCCGCGCTGCTGGCCATCGTGCGCCGGCTGGCAGGCGATAGACTGGCCACCTGAGCGACACGATCGAGAGCCAGGCAAGCGCCGGTGACGCCGGCGGGCCCCGCGGCGAACGAGGCCGAACCGTCCATGGCGAGGCTGCGAACGCCGGCCACCGGGTGCTCGCCCCGGACGACGCCGAGGTCGAGGCCTATCTCGAACAGGCACTGCACGCCGCCCCGCCGGATCGTCCCGCGGCGGTCACCGAGCCCGAGACCATCATCGTCCTCGACTTCGGCAGCCAGTTCGCCCAGCTCATCGCCCGCCGGATCCGGGAGCTGAACGTCTACTCCGAGCTGCTGCCGCACGACACGCCGTGGGCGGAGATCGAGCGCCGGGCGCCGAAGGCCATCATCCTGTCGGGTGGGCCGTCATCGGTCTATGACGCCGATGCGCCGAAGGCCGACCCCGCCATCTGGTCCGGCCGCATCCCCGTGCTGGGCATCTGCTACGGGCTGCAGCTGATGGCCCACGAGCTGGGCGGCGAGGTGGCGCCCAGCGACAAGCGCGAATACGGCCCCGCGTCGCTCCAGATCACGAGCGAAGACGGCCTGTTCCGTGGCCTGGACCGCGAGCAGCCGGTCTGGATGAGCCACGGCGACACGATCCTGCGGCCGCCGGATGGCTTCCGGCCCACCGCCCAGAGCGAGTCCAGCGCCTTCGCCGGCCTCTACGACCCCGATCGGCGTTTGTATGGCATCCAGTTCCATCCCGAGGTGGCCCACACCCCGCGCGGACGCGACATCCTGCGCAACTTCGTCGTCGACATCGCCGGCGCCACCCAGTCCTGGACGCCGGCCAGCTTCGTGGAGACGACGGTGGCCGACATCCGGCAGCGAGTCGGCAGCGGGCGCGCCATCTGCGCGCTGTCCGGCGGCGTGGATTCGGCGGTGGCGGCCACGCTGGTACATCGGGCCATCGGCGAGGGGCTGACCTGCATCTACGTCGACCACGGGCTGATGCGCAAGCGCGAGTCGGAGCTGCTGCGGACGACGTTCGCCGAGCACCTGGGCATGAGGCTGGTGATGGTCGACGCCCGGGACCGATTCCTCCAGCGCCTGGCGGGCGTGGAGGATCCGGAGGAGAAGCGCCGCATCATCGGCGACGAGTTCATCCGGGTCTTCGAGGAGGAGGCGGCCAGGCTCGGTGAGATCGATTTCCTGGTGCAGGGCACGCTCTATCCCGATGTCATCGAGTCGACAACCGCCGAGACGAAGGCCGCGGTCAAGATCAAGACCCACCACAACGTCGGCGGCCTGCCGGCCGACCTGCGCTTCAGCCTGATCGAGCCGCTGCGCTACCTCTTCAAGGACGAGGTCCGGAAAGTGGGCAGCGAGCTTGGCCTGCCGGAGCCGATGGTGCTGCGCCAGCCGTTCCCGGGGCCGGGGCTGGCGATCCGGATCATCGGCGAGGTCACCGCCGAGCGGCTGGAGACGCTGCGCGAGGCCGACTGGATCGTGATCGACGAGATCAAGGCCGCCGGCCTGTATCGGTCCCTGTGGCAGTCGTTCGCCATCCTGACGCCGGTGCGCAGCGTGGGGGTGATGGGGGACTACCGCACCTACGCCAACGTGGTCGCCATCCGGGCTGTCACCTCCGACGACGGCATGACCGCCGATTGGGCGCGGCTGCCCTATGAGCTGCTGGCCAGGATCTCTTCGCGCATCGTCAACGAGGTGCGCGGGGTGAACCGGGTGGTCTACGACATCAGCTCCAAGCCCCCCGCCACGATCGAGTGGGAGTAACCGAACCTCAGTCCTGACGGAGGAAGGTCAGCACGGCCAGGACTCGACGATGATCGGCGCCGGTCGGCTCGAGGCCGAGCTTCGAGAAGATGCGCGTCACGTGGCCCTCGATCGTCTTCGGGTCGAGGACCAGGCGATCGGCGATGCCGGCGTTCGACAGCCCTTCGGCCATCAACTGGAGGATCTCGCGTTCGCGCGGCGTCAGCTCGTCCAGCGGCGAGTGGGTCCGCGGTCGGCCCAGCAGGCGGGCCACGACCTCGGGGTCGATCACCGAGCCGCCCTCCGCCACGCGGCGCACGGCATCGGCCAGTTGCTCGATCCGAGTGACGCGCTCCTTGAGCAGATAGCCGATGCCCGCCGGGTCGTCACGGAGCAGCTCCAGCGCGTAGCGGGTCTCGATGTACTGCGACAGCAGCAGGATGGCG
>DASSNX010000149.1:0-22567 GCA_035701185.1 Candidatus Limnocylindria bacterium | reverse complement strand
ATGCTGGCCCTGGGCGCCGATCTCATCGAGGCGCTGTTCATGGGTGCCATCGCCGGCATCTGCTCCAGCGTCGTGCTGGTCAAGGTGGCGGGCGAGGAGGCGTTGAGCACCACCGCCGACGGGCGCATCGCCCTGTCGTGGTCAATCGTCCAGGACCTGCTGACCGTGGTGCTGGTCGTGCTGCTGTCGGCGGTCGCCGGCCCGTCCGAGGCGGTGCTGCGCGACGCCGCGGTGGCCACGCTGCTGGCGCTGGGCTTCGTGGTGGCCGTGCTCGTCATCGGCTCACGTGTCCTGCCCGCCGCGCTGGGCCGGGTGGCGATGCTCGGCTCGCGTGAGCTGTTCGTGGTTGCCGTGGCGGTGGTGGCCATCGGCACTGCGGCGCTGGCCCACGAGGTCGGCGTGTCGGTGGCGCTCGGCGCCTTCATCGCGGGCCTGGCGCTGGCCGAGTCCGAGCTCGCCGCCAGCGTGCTGGGCGAGGTGATCCCGCTCCGCGAGCTGTTCGCGACCGTCTTCTTCGTGTCGGTCGGCATCCTGCTCTCGCCGGCCGCGGTGCTCGCCGGCTGGCCGGTGGCGCTTTCGCTGCTGCTCATCATCGTCCTTGGCAAGGCGCTGCCGATCGCGGCCATCCTGCGCCTCGCGCGCCAGCCGTTCGGGACGTCGCTGCGGGCTGCCGGGCTCCTCGGCCAATCCGGCGAGTTCAGCTTCGTGCTCGCCACCGTGGGCCTGCAGCTCGGCTCGCTGGATCGTGATCGTTTCAGCCTGGCCATGGGCGCGGTGGTGCTGTCCATCGTGTCCGCGGCCCCGATCGCGCGGCTGGGCGCCGCGATCGGCGACCGGCTGGATCGCCGTTTCCCAGCCGCCGGCAAGGCGGTGGCCGTCCCCGAGATCGCGGCCGACCTGCGCCGGCACGTCGTGGTGGTCGGCTACGGCGCCGTCGGCCGGAGCGTGAGCCGCATCCTCGAGGCGCGCTCGATCCCCTGGGTGGCGGTCGACATGGACTACCCCATGGTTCGCCGCGCGCTGGCGGACGGCGCGCCGCTGATCTACGGCGACGCCGCCAAGCCGGCGGTCCTGGACGCGGCGCGGATCGACACGGCCAGCACCATGGTCATCGCCCTCAACGGCGCGCTGGCCGCACAGCAGGCGGCCGCGTACGCGATCAGCCGCAACGACCGGCTGTACGTGGTGGCTCGCGCGCACTCCGCCCAGGAGGAAGCGGCACTCCGACGGATCGGGGTCGCCCAGGTGATCACCGCCGAACGGCAGCTCGGCAACGAGCTGGTGCGCCACACCCTGATCCGCTACGGCGTCAGCGACCGCGAGATCGACGCCATGCTCCGCCGCCGAGGCTAGGCGAAGGGAGCGGATCCATACGCCTGGCCGATGCGCTCCACCAGCTCGTCGAGATTGCTGACCACCAGGGCGGGCACAGTGCCCTGCGGGAGCCGCTGAATGACGCCCCACGGGCCACGCCGCAGCCAGACGGCACGCATCCCGGCGGCCATCGCCGGGAGCACGTCGTTGTCGACGCGATCCCCGACATAGGCCACGTCCTCCGGCCGTGGCTGGCCAAGCAGCTCCAGCGCGCGCTGGAAGAAGGCCGGGTCGGGCTTGGCCACGCCCATCTCGTCGGACATCGAGAGAACTTCGGGCGAGATGCCCAGCGCGCGGAGCTCGGCGCTGCGCGAGGCCGGTTGGTTGGCGAGCACCGCCACCCGGTAGCCGGCCTCGGTCAGCGCCGCGATCGCCGGCCTCGCGTCGGGGTAGAGGTCGCTCTCCCCAAAGCCACCGTACCGCCGCTCCACCTCGGGGATCTGCGCGCGCCATTCCGCCTCGGCCAGGCCGAACTCGCCGAAGACGTCGCGGTGCTCCCCGCTGGCGGCGATGACCGCGCCCAGCGCCGCCATGAAGGTCAGGCGCGGGATGCCCAGGACATCGGCCCAGATGCTCCAGATGCGCGTCTCGTCGATCAGCGTCTCGCCGACGTCCAGGCACACCCATCGGCCCGGCGGCGACATCGGCTCCGGAGGCTCCATCGGCTCCAAGTCAGGCGTCCGCCATTCCAGCCCGCACTCGCTCGATGACCGCCGCGACCTCCTCTACCGGCAGCTCCGGGTGATCCAGGCTGATCATCTCGGTCGCGCCGCTCGGCAGCTTGCGGTGCTCCACGCGACCGCTGATCAGCTCGGTGTTGAGCACGCCGTCGGGCGCGTTCGGTGCCAGGTGCACGTGGATATGCGCGATCCCGCCGCCGAAAACATAGGCGTACACCAGCGCCCCACCGGTCGCGTGGCGCAGCACGCGGCTGGCGCGGGCGATGGCGGGACCGAAGGTCGCTGCCTCCGGGCCGTCGAGGTCGGCGAGGTACGGGATGTGACGGATCGGCTCCAGGTAGCCGAAGCCGAGCGTGTTGCCGGTGCGCGACATGGAGAGGCGCCAATGCGCGTCGCGCCAGACCTCCACCCGGTCGAGCTCGGCATCACCCGCCGGCCCGCGGCAGATCAGGCAGTCGGTGGCGTCCTCTTCCATGAGCCGATGCTACCCGGCTCCGCGGCGCGCATGGCTCACAGGGTGGTCCACCGCACCAACGAAGGCCGGCCAGAGCCGGATCATCGATGGCCTGCCCACGGTATCAGTGGATACCGGGCCTGACTGCCACGGGTTCGGTGGCCGGCGCTGGCGACTCGGGGCTTCGTTGGTCAAATGGCTCACCAGGAGAGCCGCACGCGAACGAAGCCGCAGGGACCCTAGCCCTTGCCGAAGATCGAACCGAGGACGTCGCCCAGCCCGCCTGTCCCGCCCGAACCGCCGGAACCGCCCCCGCCGAGGACGCTGCCCAGCAGGTCCCCGATGTCCGGCGACTGGTTCGCGGCCCGCTGCGTGTCTCCGCCCAGGACGTCGGTGATGCTGTCCATGCTCAAGCCACCGCTTCCCTGCTTCTTGCCGATCATGCCCATCACGATCGGCGCGAGCAGCGGCAGCAGTGAGGCAATCGTCCCGAGATCCAGGCCGCTCTTGCCGGCCAGCGCCTGCACCGCGGGCTCCTGCCGATCGCCGAGCACGTGGTTCACGATGCCCTGGCCATCGGCCGCGCGGCCGCCCATCTCGCCGTTCAGGTAGGCCTGCAGGTTGTCGATGATCGAGCCGTCGTGATCCTCCTGGATCGCCTGGTGCAGCCCGGCGCTGCGCGATGGATCGGCGGCCTCCTTGCCGAGGGCAGCCAGCAGCATCGGAATGGCGCCATCGATGGCGGTCTGGGTCTGGGCCGGATCAGCACCGATGCGCCTGCTGATCTCGTTGACGGTGTCACCGGACAGATGCGAGCGCAGGTCGTCCAAGATGGAGGTCGAGTTCTGGGCCACGGCGCGCCTCCTTGCGATGAGGGTGGGCTCGGGGCCGAAAGTATAGGGCTAGGCCTGCTTGACCCCCGCCACCAGCGCCTCGACCGACGGCTTGGCGTTGCCGAACAGCATCTTCGTCTTCTCGTTGCTGAACAGCGGATTCGGGATGCCGGCAAAGCCGGTGCCGCGCCCGCGCTTCAGGACGATGACGTTCTGCGCCTGGTCCACGTTCAGGATCGGCATGCCGGAGATCGGCGAGCCCTCCTCGCGAGCGAGCGGGTTGACGACGTCATTGGCGCCGATGACCAGCGCGACGTCGGCCTCGGAGAAGTCGTCGTTGATCTCGTCCATCTCCTTGAGCCGGTCATACGGGACGTTGGCCTCGGCCAGCAGGACGTTCATGTGGCCCGGCATGCGGCCGGCCACCGGGTGAATCGCGAACTCCACGTCCACGCCCTTGGCGAGCAGCAGATCCATCAGCTCGCGCACCGGACCCTGGGCCTGCGCGACGGCCATGCCGTAGCCCGGCACGATGATCACCTTGCTGCCGTAGGCCATCAGCACTGCGGCATCCTCGGCGCTGATCTCGCGCAGGTTCTCCTCTCCCTCGGCGCCGGCCGCGGCTGCCTCCCCGCCCGTGCCGAAGCCGGCGAACAGGACGTTGAACAGCGACCGGTTCATGGCCTTGCACATCAGCTGGGTGAGGATCGCGCCGGACGCGCCGACCAGCGTGCCGGCGATCAGCAGCGCGTAGTTGCCCAGCACGAAGCCGGTGGCGGCCACGGCGATGCCGGTGTACGAGTTCAGCAGCGAGACCACGACCGGCATGTCCGCGCCGCCGATGGGCATCACCAGCTGGATGCCGAGCACCAGCGCCAGGGCGGCGAACAGCAGGAAGAGCGGAACCGAGTTCGCGATGGCGGCGAGGTAGATGCCCAGGCCCACCAGGGCCAGCAGCAGGAGCGCGGTCACGATCTGCGAGCCTGGGTACTTCACCGGCCGTGCCGCGACGATCCCCTGCAGCTTGCCGAAGGCGATGATCGAGCCGGTGAGGCTGACCGAGCCGATGACGGCGCCGAGCAGGGTGGCGATCATGAAGGGCAGGCTCAGCAGCTCGCCGGAGCTGGCCTCGCCGGTGTCGCGCAGGAACTCGGCCAGGGCCACCACGGCGGCGGCACCGCCGCCCGCGCCGTTGAAGATGGCGACCATCTGCGGCATGGCGGTCATCGGCACCCGGCGCGCGCCGAGCACACCGACCACTGCGCCGATCAGCCCGCCAACGAGCAGGATCCACCAGTTGTCGAGCATCCCCGGCACGGTGGCGAAGGTCCACAGGATGACCAGCGCCATCCCGGCGGCGCCGAGCTGGTTGCCGCGGCGCGCGGTGGCCGGTGAGGCCAGGAACTTCAGGGCCAGGATGAAGGTGACGCTGCCGACCAGCCAGACGAGGTAGGTCAGGACCTGCTGCAGCTCCATCTATGACTTCCCGCTGGGGCGCTTGCGGAACATCTCGAGCATCCGGTCGGTCACCACGAAGCCACCGACCACGTTGATCGTGCCGAGCGTCACGCCGATCAGCGCCAGCACGATGCGCAGCGGCCCCTCGGCCGTGGCGGCGACCAGCATGGCGCCCACCACGATCACGCCGTGGACGGCGTTGGCGCCGCTCATCAGCGGGGTGTGCAGCATGGTCGGCACCTTGGAGACCACCTCGTAGCCGACGAAGGCGGCGAGCACCAGGATGAAGAGCGCCGCGATCAGGGCGAACGGATCGAGCGTGCTGGCGTCCATCTAACCGTTCTCCTTCTGAGCCGATGCGGCCGCATCGGCCTTCGGCGGCTCGATGCCCAGTGCCTTGGCGGTGGCCTCGTTCACGACCTTGCCGTCATGTGTGATGGTGGCGCCGGCCGTGATCTCATCGGCGAAGTCCAGGTTCAGCTTGCCATCGGCGATGAGGTGCTTGACCAGGGTCTGGATGTTCTTGGCGTACATCTGGGTGGCGCTGCCCGGCATGGTGGCCGGCAGGTTCGTGAAGCCGATGATCCGCACCCCGTTGTCGGTGACGATCTCCTTGCCGGCCTCGGTCAGCTCCGTGTTGCCGCCCATTTCGGCCGCCATGTCGACGATCACGCTGCCCGGCCGCATGGTCTTGATCATCTCCGTGGTGATGAGCTTCGGTGCCGGCCGGCCCGGGATCAGGGCGGTGGTGATGACCGCATCCGCCTCGCCGACGCGGCTGGCGATCAGCTCGGCCTGGCGGCGCTTGTAGTCGTCGCTCATCTCGCGGGCGTAGCCACCGGCCGTCTCGGCCTGTGCCTTCTCCTCGTCGGTCATCTCGACCTCCAGGAAGGTCCCGCCCAGGGACTGGACCTGCTCCTTCACGACGGGTCGCACGTCAGTCGCCTCGACCACCGCACCCAGGCGCCGGGCGGTCCCGATGGCCATCAGCCCGGCCACGCCGGCACCGAAGACCAGCACGCGCGCGGGCCGCACCGTGCCGGCCGCGGTGGTCAGCAGCGGCATGAACTTCGGCAGGCGCTCGGCAGCGAGCAGGACCGCCTTGTAGCCGCCAACCGTCGCCTGGGAGCTAAGCGTGTCCATTGACTGGGCGCGGGTGATGCGTGGGATGGCATCCATGCTGATGGCCGTGATCTTCGCCTCGGCCAGGCGCTCGGCGAGCTGCGGATTGGCGAGCGTGCCGAGCGTGCCGATCAGCACGGTGCCGGGCTTCAGGAAGCTGATCTCCTCGTCGGTGGGCCGCCCCACGCGCAGCACCACGTCCGCCTGGCCGTACAGGGCCGGCGCGTCGGGCACGATCGTGGCGCCCGCTTCCCGGTACGCCTCGTCGCCGATGAACGAGCCTTCGCCGGCACCCGCCTGGACGAGCACCTCGACGCCGTCGCCGATGAGCTGGCCGGCGGTCTGCGGCGTCAGCGCGACGCGCGTCTCGCCGGGTGCCGTCTCGCGCGGAACTGCAATCTTCAAGAGCAATGCTTCCCGTGGTGCAACACACGCAGAACCGCCAGGTGCGTCGGTCGATCACCGGCGCGGGCGGTTCGGGATTCGAAGTGTAGCAGAGCAGGTCGGCGGCTCAATGCCGCCCACTTCTCTCGTGTCACGATATGATCGTGATACGATACATCGCAATGCCGGACCTTGACTCCCTGGACGGCGCGGACTACCGCGCCCTGGCCGATGTCCGCTACCACATCCGTCGCTTCCTGCAGGTCAGCGAGCGGATCGCCCGCGACGCCGGCGTCGAGCCCCAGCAGCACCAGCTGCTGCTGGCCGTCCGCGGCCTGCCGCCCGATTCCGGGTCCACCATCGGCGAGGTGGCCGAGCGGTTGCAGCTGCGCCACAACTCGACCGATGAGCTGATCCGCCGGGCTGAAGAACGCGGCCTGGTTCGGACGCGCCGCGGCACGGACGACCGCCGGCAGGTGATCGTGCGGCTCACTCGCTCGGGAGAGCAGGCGCTGCGCGAGCTGTCGCAGGCCCACGTCGACGAGCTGCGCCGCGAGGCGCCAGGCCTGATCGCCGGCCTGCAGCGGCTCATCGCCAACCGTCCCGAATGACCGAGCCCCAGACCCCGGTCCGTGGCACGGAGGGCGCCGATACGCTCGGCGACTTCATCGCCAGCCCGCGGATCATCAGCCTCTCCCTGCTGGCCGTGCCGGTGGGCGTGGCCGGCGCGCTGCTGGCGTTTGCGCTGCTGCGGCTGATCGGCCTCTTCACCAACCTCTTCTTCTTCGGGCGCATCGGCTTCGAGCTGGTCTCGCCGGCGGACGCGGCAACCGGCTGGTGGACCGTGCTGGTGCCGGTCGCCGGCGGCCTCGTCGTCGGCCTGATGGCCCGCTTTGGGTCCGACCGGATCCGGGGTCATGGGATTCCGGAGGCCATCGAGGCGATCCTCATCAACCGCAGCCGGGTCGAGCCCCGGGTGGCCGTCCTCAAGCCACTGTCTTCGGCGGTGGCCATCGGCTCCGGCGGCCCGTTCGGGGCCGAGGGACCGATCATCATGACCGGCGGGGCCGTTGGCTCGATGCTCGGCCAGCTGCTGCACCTGACCGCCACCGAGCGGAAGACTCTGCTGGTCGCCGGTGCTGCGGCCGGGATGGCCGCCACCTTCGATGCGCCCATCGCCTCGGTGCTGCTGGCAGTCGAGCTGCTGCTGTTCGAGTGGCGGCCGCGCTCGCTGGTGCCCGTCGCCGTGGCCGCGGCGACATCGGCGCTGGCGCGCCAGTACCTGCTGGATCCGGGGCCCCTGTTCCCCGTCGATGCCTTCCCCTCCTTCGTGGGGGCGCCGCTGCTGCTCGGCTGCCTGCTGGCCGGCGTCCTGGCCGGCGGCCTGTCCATGGCCCTCACCCAGGGCGTCTACCTGGCCGAGGACGCGTTCGGGCGGCTGCCCATCCACTGGATGTGGTGGCCGGCCATCGGCGGCCTGGCAGTCGGCCTGGGCGGCCTGGTCTTCCCACAGGCGCTGGGCGTCGGCTACGGCACCCTGCGCGACCTGCTGGCCGGCGACGTCGCGCTGGGCGTGATCGTGGGCGTGCTGGTGGTCAAAGCCATGATCTGGATGATCGCGCTGGGGTCCGGCACCTCCGGCGGCGTGCTGGCCCCGCTGCTGATGATGGGCGCCGCGCTGGGAGCGGCGCTCGCCACCGTGCTGCCGCAGCCAGTGCCCGGCTTCTGGCCGCTGGTCTGCATGGGGGCCATCCTGGGCGGCACGATGCGCGTGCCGTTCACGGCCATCATCTTCGCCGTCGAGCTGACCCACGCCTACGCGGCCATGCTGCCGCTGCTGGTTTCGGTCACCGCCGCGTACACCGCCACCGTGCTGGTCATGAAGCGCTCGATCCTGACCGAGAAGCTATCGAGGCGTGGACGGCACCTCTCGCGCGAGTACGCGGTGGATCCGCTGGAGGGCCTGTTCGTCAGCCAGGTGATGCGCTCCAACGTCACCGTCCTGCCCGCCGAGACGCCGCTCGCCGAGCTGGCGGCTTCGCTCAAGGGCGGCAGACAGCCGGGCGCCCAGCGCCTCTACCCGTTGACCGATGCCTCCGGCAGCCTGATGGGCGTGGTCACCCGCCGCGACCTCGAGCTGGCGATGGCCGCCGGGGCCAGCGGAACCCTGGCCGATGTTGCCCGGCCCGACGTGACCGTTGCTTATCCCGACGAGCCACTGCGGACCGTGGTGTACCGGATGGCCGAGACCGGTCTCACCCGGCTGCCCGTGGTCGAGCGCGGCACGCCCGCACGCTTGCTGAGCGTGATCTCGCTGCGCGATCTGCTCAGCGCGCGGATCCGGATGCTGGAGGAGGAGCGCCACCGCGAGCGCACGCTGCGCATCCGGACCTTCATCCCGCGCCACATGCCCCTGGTCCGGCGCGCTCGGACCTCGTCCGAGGGCTGAGCCGACGAGATGGGCCGAACGGCCCTTCGGCCGCCCGGAGGCGCTCCGCTACGCTAGGTGATGCCGTGAGCCTCGTGATCGACCACGTCAGCAAGCAGTTCGGACCCATCGTCGCGCTGGACGACGTCTCCTTCCGCGTCGAGCCGGGGCGCATCTTCGGCCTGCTGGGCGCGAACGGCGCCGGCAAGACCACCTGCATGCGCATCGTGCTCGACATCCTGCGGCCGGACAGTGGCAGCGTGACCTGGCAGGGCACCGCCAACACCCGGCTTCCGCGCCGCACCTGGGGCTACCTCCCCGAGGAGCGCGGGCTTTACCTGCGAATGCGCGTCATGGACGTGCTGCGCTACTTCGCCTCCCTGTACGGGGTCAGCCGCGCCGACGCGACCCGGGAGGTCGAGGACTGGCTGGAGCGCTTCCGCATCCCCGAGTACCGCGATCGCAAGGTCGAGGAGCTGTCCAAGGGCAACCAGCAGAAGATCCAGTTCATCGCGGCCATCCTGCACGACCCCGAGGTGCTGATCATGGACGAGCCGTTCAGCGGGCTCGACCCGGTGAACTCGCAGCTCCTCAAGGAGGCGTTCCTGGAGATGCGCGACCGCGGCAAGACGCTGATCTTCAGCACGCACCAGATGGAGACGGTCGAAGAGCTGTGCGAGGCGATCGCCATCATCGACCGCGGCCGCGTGGTGGTGAGCGGGTCGGTCCGCGACGTGCGCCGCGCCATGGGCCGGCAGGTGGTGCGGCTCGCCACCGATGGCGACGGCAACGGCGTCGCCTGGCTGTCCGGGCTGGATGGAGTGAAGGTCACGGCCGATCGGCAGGACTACGTGGAGCTGGCGGTCCCGGCCGGCACCGATCCGGAGCGCATCCTGCGGGCCGCGCTCGACCGCGGTGAGCGGGTGACGCGCTTCGAGATCGGTGAGCCTTCGCTGGAGGAGGTGTTCATCGAGCACGTCGGGCAGCGCGCCGACGCCGAGGAGCGGCACCTGGCCGAAGGCCGGGCACGGCCGGGAGGGGACGCATGATCGGCCTCTTTCCGAACGCCTGGCACGTCGCGCGCCGCGAGTACGTCACGCGCGTTCGAACGCGGACGTTCGTCATCGTCACGGCCGTGCTGGCCATCGTGGGCCTGGCGCTGGCGCTGGCCCCGGTCCTGATCCGCGCCATCGAGGGGGACACGCAGACCCGCATCGGCCTGGCAGCCGCACCGGGCACAGTGCAGGCAAGGACCCTCGAGACGATCCTCAACGCGAGCCAGCAGGGTGGCGATCGTTGGCAGGTCGTGCCGGTCGACGACACCGCCAGGGCACGTGACCAGGTCCGCGCCGGTGACCTCGATGGCTTGCTGACCGTGACGCGCACCAGCCAGGGGGACCTCTCGTTCCAGGCCTTCACCGATGCGGCGCCGACCGACCAGCGCGTGCTCGCCGTTCGCTCGGCAGCCACCCAGCTGACGGTGGCGGACAGGCTCGAGAAGGCAGGCGTCGAACCCGGCAAGCAGAGCGCCATCTTTGCGCCGACGCAGTTCGAGACGCAGCCGGTCGACCCGAACCAGACCGGCTTCATGGAGGGCGGAAACGGGATCCTGGCCTATGCCCTGGTGATCCTCACCTTCATGGCGGTCATCACCTACGGCACCTGGGTCGCCAACAGCGTGGCCGAGGAGAAGAGCAGCCGCGTGATGGAGCTGCTGATCACCGCCGCCACCCCGCGCCAGCTGATGGCCGGCAAGGTCATCGGCGCCGGCGCGGCCGGGCTGACGCAGTACGCCGTCGTCCTCGGCGCCGGACTGATCGGGCTGCTCCTGCAGTCGACCATCGCCGAGCGACTGCTGGGCGAGGGCGGCGGCAACCTGCTGGAGGGCGTGGACTTCAGCGTGCTGATCCCGTTCACGGCCTTCTTCGTGCCGGGCTTCCTGCTCTACTGCAGCCTGTACGCCGGCCTCGGATCGATGGCCAGCCGCCAGGAGGACGTGAACCAGGTCACCGGACCGATGCTCTTCGTGGGCATGGGCGGGTACTTCGCCGCGTTCATCGCGATGGCCACCCCGACCGCCGCATGGGTCAAGATCCTGTCGCTGATCCCGTTCTTCAGCCCGTATCTGCTCACGGCCCGCAATGTCCTCGCGCGCAACGTCGAGCCCTGGGAATGGGTCGTGGCCGGCATCCTCATGCTCCTCTTCCTGGCCGGCGCGCTGTGGCTGGCGGCACGGATCTATTCGGCCGGCGTGCTGATGTACGGGCAGCGGTCCAACCTGCGCAGCATCTGGCGCGCCGTCCGCGTGAACCGTTGACGACCGCGGCGCGCGCGGTCGGGGACCGGCGGCTGGAGCTGGTCATCGGCGACATCACCACCGAGCAGGTCGACGCCATCGGCAATGCGGCCAATGAGCGGCTGCGCGGCGGTGGAGGCGTCGACGGCGCGATCCATGCCGCCGCCGGCCCCCGGCTGCTGGACGAGCTGCGCCGCCGTTACCCCGATGGCACGCCGACCGGCACCGCCGTGGAGACAGGCGGCCACGACCTCCCGGCGCGCTGGGTCATCCATGCGGTCGGGCCGATCTGGCGCGGTGGCGGGCACGCCGAGGCGGAGCTGCTGAGCGGGGCGTATCGGGCCACCCTGCGCCTGGCCGACGAGCTTGGCGCGCGCAGCCTGGCGCTGCCGGCCATCAGCATGGGGATCTACGGCTACCCGGCGGACGAGGCTGCCACGATCGCGGTGCGGACGGTGACCGACGTCCTGGCGGCGGCATCGGCCCTGGAGCTCGTGCGCTTCGTCCTGCGCCCGGCGACCTGGGATGCGTTCGCAGCTGCCCTCGCTGGGCCGGCGTAGATCAGCGACGGATCAGGCTCGGTCGCCCATCGCCCCGGCGTCGTGCAGCGCCAGCCTGATGGCGTCGTCGACGGTCATGCGCTGACCGGCGGCATACGCCTCCGAGAGCTCGGCCGTGGTCATCAGCTCCTCTGGAAAGAAGCTGACCGCCTGGCGATTGATCTGCGCGAGGCCGATGCCGCCCACGTCGTGGATCGCGGCCGCCGCTCCGGCGATGCGCAGCGCACGGTCGCGGTCGCCGTTGGCCCATTCCAGGGCAGCGAACCCGTCGAGCACCAGCGCGTAGCCGGTGAGGTCGTCGGTATCGCGAAAGATGTGGAGCGCCTCGCCGTACGGCACGCGGGCCGCGTCGAGGTCACCCTTCTGGGTCAGCAGCAGGCCCTTGGTGAACAGTCCCCATCCGAGCTGGAAGCGATCGTTGAACTCTCGCGAGATTTCGATCGCCTCGTCGATCAGTGCGAGCCCGGGGCTCGTGTCTCTCGCAAAGACGTAGCTGTTCACCACGCCCCACAAAGCCCTGCCCTCGCCAGCCCGATCACCGAGCGCCCGAAACCTCGCGAGCGCTGCCTCGGAGAGCGCGCGAGCTTCCTTCTCCTGCTCCTCGTCGGGGTCCACCGAGTAGGTGAACGACTCGTTGTAGAGCGCTTCGGCGATCCCGCGTTCGTCGCCAAGCTGCTCGGCCAGCGCACGCTCGTCCCGGTACCACTGGCGCGAGGCTGCGATGTCTCCTTGCCAGTACGCAATACCACCCGCCGCATCCAGGGCGGAGAGCCGGTCCCGGTCGTCGCCACCGGTGAGTGCCAGAACGCGGTTGGCCTTATCGCGTGCCTCGGACAGGTAGCCGCGCATCTGCCAAAAGCGCCAACACGCGGCGAGCAGCCGACGGGCGACGGTCGCATCGGGCAGGTCGGTGGCCCAGTCCATGGCCGCTCGCAGGTTGTCGTGCTCCCGCTCAAACGTGTCCAACGCGACGCGCTGGTTCCCACCGAAGACGTCGCCCGACAGGCGCTGGGCCAGCGCCAGGTAGTGCTCGGCATGGCGGCGTCGCACGGCGCCCACCGGGTCGACGTCGCCCAGGCGCTCCATCGCGTACGCGCGAATCGTCCCGAGCATCAGGAACCGTGGCTCGGGCTCATCGGTGACGGCCTGGCGCAGCAGGCTCTTGTCCAGCAGCGAGGTCACGGCGTCCAGCGCGTCCGGCACCGGACCGGCGTCAGCCGGCCAGTCCTGCAGCGCCACCTGCTCCACCGCGGCCAGGTCGGCGCCGCCGGCAAAGACGCCCATGCGGGCGAAGATCATGCGATCGCCGGGCTCCAGCAGGTCGTAGCTCCAGTCGATCGCCCCGCGCAGGGTCTGCTGCCGCTCCGGCAGGTTGCTGGCCCCGCCGGCCAGGATGCTGAGCCGATCGCCGAGCCGCGACAGGATCGCCTGCGGCGTCAGCACGCGGACGCGGGCCGCTGCCAGCTCGATTGCCAGTGGCAGGCCATCCAGCGACCGGCAGATCTGGGCGATGGCCGGCGCGTTCGAGGCGTCCACGCTGAAATCGGGCCTGACCGCCATTGCCCGCTCGACGAAGAGCGCCACCGAGGCGAACTGCGACAGCGTCTCCGGATCGGCCTCGACCTGGGCGTCGGGGAGGTCGAGCGGTGGAACGGGGTACTCCTGCTCACCGTACACGCGCAGCGGGGAGCGGCTGGTGGCCAGGACCCGCGCCTCCGGAAGCCGCGTCAGCAGCTCCCCGATGTCCTGCGTCGCGGCCAGCACCTGTTCAAAGTTGTCCAGCACCAGCAGGACCTGCTTGCCGGCCAGCTGCTCCGCCAGCCGGTCCAGGATGCCGGCGCCCCCGGGGTCCGGGATGCCGAGCGCCTGGGCGATGGTGGGCAGCACCAGCGCCGGCTCGCCGATGGGGCCCAGCGGGACGAAGTAGACGCCATCGCGGAAGCGCTCGGTGGCGTCGGCCGCCAGCTGGAGCGAGAGGCGGGTCTTGCCCGTGCCACCTGGCCCGGTCAGCGTCAGCAGGCGCGACGTCTCCAGCAGGGCGGCTGCCTCCTCGAGCTCCCGCTTGCGGCCCAGGAAGGTGGTGAGCTGCATCGGCAGGTTGTTCGGCACCGCATCCAGCGTCCGCAGCGGCGGGAACTCGTCTGGAAGGCCGTCCACGACCAGCATCGCCAGGCGCTCCGGCCGGGAGAGGTCCTTGAGGTGGAACTCGCCGAGGTCACGCAGCGCCACCCCATCGGGCAGCGCCGCCTCGGCCAGCATCCGCGCGCTGGCCGACACCAAGACCTGGCCGCCGTGCCCCGCGTTCGCGATGCGCGCGACCCGATGCAGGTCGATGCCCACGTAGTCGTCGCCGGCCAGCATCCCTTCGCCGCTGTGCAGCCCCATCCGCACCCGGATCGGCCCGTCGTCGGCCGGCCACGCCTCGGCCTGCAGGGCACGCTGCGCGGCCACGGCCGCGGCCACCGCGCGCGGTGCGGTGGGGAACACGGCGAAGACGGCGTCGCCCTCGGTGCCGAAGATCATGCCGCCCTCGGACGCCACCGCCTCGGCCAGCAGCTGGCCGTGGCGCTCGAGGATGGCCGGCCAGCGGTCGCCGAGGGCCTGCGCGTGGCGCGTGGAGCCCTCGATGTCCGTGAACAGGAACGTGACGGTGCCGGTCGGCAGTTGAGTCACGCGCGCAGTGTCACGCCCATCGGCTCGGCGGGCAAGCATCCACCGCACGTCGACGGCGTTCGGCTACGCTGCGGCGGTGACTCCCGAGGCGTCCGCGACCCTCGATTCCCATGCCAGCCGAACGGCCGGCCTCGGTGCGCTGCACGACCGGCCAGTGGCTGCCGCGGTGCTGGGCGCGGTGATCATCGCCTTCAGCGGCATCCTGGTGAAGCTGGCCGACGTGCCACCGGCGACCGCCGCCGTGTTCCGCTGCGCCTACGCGCTGCCGTTTCTCCTGCTGATCGCCGCCGCCGAGCGACGCGCCTTCGGCCCGCGGCCGCGCTCCCAGGTGCTGCTGGCGTGGCTGGCCGGCATCTTCTTCGCCATCGACCTGGAGCTGTACCACCACACCATCGCCCTGGTCGGCGCCGGCCTGGCGACCGTGCTGGGCAACACCCAGGTGGTGTTCGTCGCCATCCTCGCCTGGCTGCTGCTGCGCGAGCAGCTGCCGCTGCGCACGACGCTGGCCATCCCCGTGGTGCTCGCCGGCGTGGTGCTGGTATCGGGCGTCATCGGCGCCAATGCCTACGGCAGCAACCCGCAGCTCGGCGTCCTGAGTGGACTGACCACCGGGCTCTCCTACGCCGGCTTCCTGATCGTCCTGCGGCTCGGCAACGCCGACCGGCGGCGGCCGGCCGGCCCGCTGTTCGACGCGACGCTGTCCGCCACGCTCGTCTCGCTCCTCATTGGCTGGCCGCTGGGTGAGCTGCAGCTGATCCCCACCTGGCCGGCGCACGGCTACCTCTTCGCGCTGGCCTTCACCTCCCAGTTCCTGGGCTGGCTGCTGATCAGCGTGTCGCTGCCGCGGCTGCCATCGGCGCTGAGCAGCGTGGTGCTGACCATCCAGCCGCTGAGCGCCGTGGTGCTGGCCATGCTCCTCATCAACGAGGAGCCGAGCGGCCTGCAGCTGGTGGGCGGCGGCATCGTGCTGGCCGGCCTGCTGCTGGCCACCGTCCGACGGCGGGCCCAGGCCGGCTGAGGTCAGGGCGCCGGGCGGCACTGCCGCGCCAGGTTCCGCGGGCAGTATCGTGACCTCATGGCGGAATTGACGTACGTGGTCACGGGCACGGGGCGGCTCCTGCTGCCGGAGCCGTACGACGGTCCACTGCCGTGGGCGATCACGCTCAGCGGCGGGAGCGTGGTCGCGGTCGGTCCGGCCGCCGATGCGCCACCGCTGGCCGCGACCCTCGACCTTGGCGCAGACCTGGTCACGCCGGGGCTGGTGGACGCACACACCCACCCGATCTACGCCGGGGATCGCTCCGACGAGGCGGCGGCCCGCCTGGCCGGTGAGCCCTACACCGGTGGCGGCATCCTGCGCACCGTGGCGGCCACGCGCGCCGCGTCTGACGACGAGCTCGAGGCGCTGGTCGAAGCGCGGCTGCGCGCGCAGCTGGCCGCCGGCACCACCACGGTCGAGGCGAAGTCCGGCTACGGCCTCGCCACGGACGAGGAGCTGCGCCACCTGCGGATCCTGGCCCGCGTGGCGGAGCGCGACCCGGTCCACGTGGTGACCACCTTTCTCGGCGCCCACGCCCAGCCACCGGATCGCCCAGATTACGTTGCCGAGCTCGTGGCCGAGATGCTCCCCGCCGTGGCGGCCGAGAGGCTGGCCGAGTTCTGCGACGTCTTCTGCGACCGCGGGTTCTTCTCCGTGGCCGATGCGGAGCGCATCCTGACCGCGGCAGCGGCGCACGGCCTGGGACTGCGGCTGCACGCCGACCAGCTGGCGCGCATCGGCGCGCCGGCGCTGGGCGTGCGGCTGGGCGCGACCAGCATCGACCACCTCGAGCAGCTGGCCGGCGATGACGTCGAGCTCGTGGCCCGCTCCGGTTCGGTGGCCACGCTGCTTCCCGGTCCCGCGCTGGTCATGCGTGACCGCCTGCCGCCGGCCCGCGCCCTGCTCGACGCCGGCGCGAGCGTGGCACTGGCCTCGGACGCCAACGCGGGTACCTTCGGCGGCTGGGGGGCGATGCCGCTGGTCATCGGGCTCGGTGCCACCCTGCTGGGAATGGCGGTGGATGAAGCGGTGACGGCGGCGACGCGTGGCGGCGCCGCAGCGCTGGGGCAGACGACGCGCGGCTTCATCGGCCCCGGTTCCGTCGCCGACCTGGTTGCCTGGGACGCGGAGCACGAGGGCGCCTTCGCCCTGCGCCTGGGCGGGGTCCGGGCCCGGACCGTGGTCGTTGGCGGCGAGGTCGTCATCGGCTCCTGACCCGCGAGGCACGCCGGTTGCATTCCAGCCGCGGGCAATGGAAGCGCGCATTCAGCCAACCCATCGGCACACCGTCCTGGTCGTGGATGACGACGGGCCGGTGCGGCAACTGTTTGCGGAAGGCCTGAGGCCGATGGGCATCGATGTCCACGCGGTGGGCTCCGGCGAGGAGGCGCTCGACGTGGTCGCCGCCGATCCCGACGTCTGCGTCGTCCTGGCCGATATCCACATGCCGCGCATGGAGGGCTGGGACCTCGAGCGCCAGCTGCGTCGCGCGCATCCTGACCTGCCGGTGGTGCTGCTGACCGCTGACCGGCTGCTCGCCATCCGGGGCGGCCCGGTGCGCGACAAGCCGCTCGACCCGGCCGAGGTGGCCGCGCTGGTGCGCAGCCGCTGCCCGCACACCCGCCGGTCGTGACCGAGGACTTTCCCTATCCTTCGCAGGGCATGGACCGATACGACCTGGTGGTGATCGGCGCCGGCGCGGCCGGCGAGTCAGCCGCCTACGAGGCGCGGGAGCTCGGGGCGAAGGTGGCGATCATCGAGCGCGACCTGTTCGGCGGCGGCTGCCCGTTCTGGCAGTGTATGCCGTCCAAGGCCCTGCTCCACGCGGCGGCGGTCCACCACGGTGGCGGCGACTACCCGTGGGACAAGGCCTCGGCCTTCCGCGACTACATGATCAACCGCATCGATCGTGACTACCCGGACGACACCAGTCACTTCCGCGCGTTGCGCAAGTCCGGCGCCGAGCCGATCCGGGGCGAGGCCCGCTTCGTCTCGCGCGACCCGCTGTGCATCGAGGTTCGTGGCAGCGACGGCGAGACGCGCCAGCTCGAGACGGCCGCGGTAGTGCTGTCGGTGGGGTCGCATTCCCGCATCCCGTCACTGCCGGGCCTGGACGAGGCCGACCCGTGGTCGAATCGCGAAGGGACGTCATTGCGCGAGCTGCCCGATGGCGTGGTGGTGCTCGGCGGCGGACCGAGTGGCCTGGAGCTGGGCCAGGTGTACGCGCGCTACGGGGTGCCGGTCACGCTGGTCCACCCCCACGACCGGCTCAACGACCGGGACCATCCCCGCAGCTCCGCCGTGTTGGCCGATTCCCTGCGCCGCGACGGCGTGGAGCTGCGCTTCAATGCCCGGGCCGTGGGCGTCCGGGCGCACGCCGGCACCGACGGCCGGCACCTCGTCGAGCTGTCGGACGGGTCGACCGCGGAGGGCGCCGCGCTGCTGATCACCATCGGCCGCGACGTGCCCTTCGACAGCCTGAATCTGGACGTGGTGGGCCTGGAGCTCGAGCACGGTCGGGTGAAGATGGACGACGAGCTGCGGGCGGGGCCCGGCATCTGGCTGGCCGGTGACGCGGCCGGGCCGGAGCTCCACACCCATACCGCGCACTACCAGGGCGAAATCGCGGCGCGGAATGCGCTCGGCGCGCACATCAAGCCCGACCTGCGTGCCATTCCGCGCGCCACCTACACCGATCCGGAGACCTCCTCCACCGGGCTGCTGCTCGAGCAGGCCCGGGAGCGCGGGATCGACGCCAAGGAGTACTGGGTCGACATCTCGAAGACGGCGAAGGGCGAGACGGCCGAGGCGGCCGGGCACGTGACGATCGTCGTGGACCGCGGCGCCAAGACGCTGGTCGGCGCGTTCATGGCCGGGCCCGGCGTGTCGGAGACCATCCACGAAGCGGTGTTGGCAGTGAAGCTCCAGACGCCACTTTCCGTGCTGGCCGACACGATCCACGCCTTCCCCACCGTGGCGCGCGCCATGGGCTCGCTCTTCATCCAGGCTCACAAGGAGCTCGGCTAGGACTACTCGGGGAACTCCTCCGGGCGGAAGGCGTACGCCCACATGCTCTCCGGCTTGATCCGGAACAGCACGATGTCTCCCCAGGAGTACGGATCCGATTCGTACTGCCGCACCCAGGCGGCGTGGATCTCGTCATGGTCGGGGTGGTCGCGCGTGATCCACTCCACGCTGCCGTTCACCGCGACCGCGATCCGGTCGCCGTCCATGTGGACCGCCGAGCAGGCCGGGTTGCGGCGCAGATGGGCGATCTTGCTGGCGCCCGGACTGGTGCTCGCGACGAAGCGCCCGTGGATGAACAGCGCGTCCAGCGGCGAGACTCGCGGCTTGCCCTTCGAGGTGACGGTGGCGAAGGCGATGTGCTTGACGCCCTGGAGGTATCGGCTCACCTGCCGCGCGTTCAGTCGCCGCTCGGGCGTGACGATGGCCTGCATGTGCGGGTTGGCCCGGGCGAGGTGGGTCGCAAAGAGTCGGTCGAGCTCGGCGAGCTCGGCATCGGTCTCGAACATGCCGACAGCCTAGCCCGCTAGCATCCGGCGCCGATGGACCAGGTCCTCCTCCTCGCCCTGCTCTTCCTGGTCGCCGCGGTCCTGTACGGCATGGTCGGGCATGCCGGTGCATCCGCCTACCTGGCGATCATGGCGCTCGTCGGCGTGGCGCCCGACGTGATGCGCCCGACCGCGCTGGTGCTGAACATCCTGGTGGCCAGCATCGTGACCCTGCGCTTCGCGCGGGCGGGCTTCGTGAGGCCGATGGCGGTGCTCCCCTTCCTCCTCGGCTCCGTGCCCGCGGCGTTCCTCGGCGGCGCCATCAGCCTGCCGGGCGAGGTCTATCGGCCCCTGGTCGGGGCGACCCTGATCTTCGCCGCCTTCCGCTTCGGGGTGACGGCGGCGCGGGCCGGGGAGGAGTTCCCGCCGCGCTTCCCGGTGGTCCTCGGCGTCGTGAGCGGCGCGGTCATCGGGCTGCTGGCCGGGCTGACGGGGACCGGCGGTGGCATCTTCCTGACGCCGTTGATGATCGCGGCCGGCTGGGCAGGCACACGCTTCGCGGCCGGCACCTCAGCCATCTTCATCCTGGCCAACTCCATCTCCGGGCTGGCGGGCAATTTCGGCGCCGTGGGCCACGTGCCGAGTGCCATCCCGATCTGGCTGGTGGCGGTGGCGATCGGCGGCGCCATCGGCTCCGAGCTCGGCAGTCGAAGGCTGCCGGCACCCTGGGTGCGCCGCGGCCTGGCGTTGGTGCTGCTGATCGCGGGGCTGAAGCTGATCTTCGTGCCCTAGCCAGGGAAGTCGCGCAGGGCCCAGAGCGAGACGACGCCCATCACGACCGCCAGCGCACCGAGCACCAGGAACGGGTGCGCCGGCTGACCCAGGTAGAGGCCGCGCACCGCGAAGAGCAGGTGCCCCACCGCGGCGGCCATCGACACGCGCAGAATCGCGCGCGACGCCCGATCCCTGATGTCGCGCGCCAGCCGCGCCACCAACGCGGCCAGGATGCCGAAGCCGATGGCCAGGATCCAGAGTTCCTGGGTCCCACCGTTGGCCAGCGCGCCGCTGAGCAGGTAGATGGCATAGGCGGCTTCCAGCACCGCGACCACGCCCCAGCTGACGCCGGTGATCGAAACGCTTCGCGGACGCGGTGGCTGTGTCGGCTCCGCGAGCACGGGGTGGTCGGGACCGCGGAACTGGGCCAGCAGCGCCACCCGCCCGCTCACGCCCAGCTTCACGTAGATGCTGGACAGGTGCGAGCGAACCGTCGCCTCGCTCAGGGAAAGGTGCTCGGCGATCTCGCGCGCCGGGATGCCGGTGAGCGCCTCGTCCAGGACGGCCTGCTCGGCCGGAGTCAATACCGAAAGCCTGGCGATCGCCGCCTGGGGATCCTCGTTGCTCATGACTCCATCTTTGGCCCGCGAATCACGGCCGCGCATCCGTCAAACAGAGGAAATCGGCCAGCGAGACCGATGAATCTGCTCAGTCCGCCAGCAGGACGCCGGGGTTCAGCAGCCCGGTCGGGTCGAGGGCGCGCTTGATCGCGCGCATGGCATTCACGTCCGCCGTGCCACGGTCGCGCTCCAGCCAACCCACCTTCGCCACGCCAATCCCGTGCTCGGCGCTGATCGTGCCGCCGTGCCGGATGGCCAGCTCCAGCACCGCGTCGTCCACCGCCTCGTCCTCCGGCGGCGGACCCACCACGTTCACATGCAGGTTCCCATCGCCCGCGTGCCCATAGAGGTAGACCGATGCGTCCGCGGCAACTCCGGCGACCGCCTCGCGCACGGCGTCCACGAAGGCGGCGAGACCGGCGACCGGCACCGCCACGTCCAGCTTGTGGGGGACGGCCTCGGCATTCACCGCCTCCGTGTGCCGCTCGCGCAGGCGCCACAGCCGCTCCCGCGCACCCGCGTCCGAGGCGAGCACGGCGTCATGCAGCAGATCCCCGGCCTGCTCCAGCGCGGCGGCCAGCTCAGGCGTGCGATCGTTCGTGCCGTCCACCTCGACCAGCAGGTAGGCCGGATATGCCTCGGGGAAGGGCCGCTCCCCGCCGGCGTGGGCGAGCACCAGGCTGATGCCCTCGTCGAACAACAGCTCGGCCGCCAGCAGGTCGGGCAGCTGGTCGCGCAGCGCGGTCATCAGTGCCACCGCGGCCGCCGCGTCCTGCACGGCACACAGCGCGGTCGCGCGCCGGGGGCGCAGCGGGACCAGGCGCAACCGGGCGCGGGTGATCACCGCCAGCGTGCCCTCGCTGCCGGCGAGCAGCGACGGCAGGTGGTAGCCGGTGTTGTCCTTCACCAGTCCGGGCAGCCGCCGCACGATGGAGCCATCGGCCAGGACCGCCTCCACCCCGACCAGCTGCGCGCGCATCGGCCCATGGCGGAGCACCTGCATGCCGCCGGCATTGGTGGCGATCATCCCGCCGATCGTCGCGCTGTCGCGCGCACCGAGGTCCACGCCGAAGTCGAAGCCCGCCCCGCGGACGTGGGCCTGCAGCGCGCCCAACGTCACGCCGGCATCGACCGTCACCTCGCCGGCCATGGCGTCCACCGCCTCGAGGTGCCGCAGCCGGACCGTGGAGAGCACCACCTGAGAACGGCTGGCCTTTGCGCGGGGCACGGAGCCACCGACCAGCCCGGTGTTACCGCCCTGCGGGATGACGGCCGCATCGGCGCCGGCGGAGGCGACCAGGGCCGCGCTCACCTCCTCGGCACTGCCGGGGCGCACGACGGCGATGGCGTCGCCATGCCATCGGCGTGTCCAGTCCGTCTCGTGGCTGGCCCGCAGGTCGGTATCCACCAGCACGTTCAATGGCCCGACCGCCACGCGCAGCTCGTCAAGCAGCTCGGCTTCCCGCATCGCGCCCATCGTGCCACGCTGAACCCGACCGCCGTGTGTCGGTAGCTTGAATCGGCTCTAGACTCGTCGGTCCATGACCGAGCGCTGGGCGAGCTTCGACTGCTACGGGACGCTGGTGGACTGGAATTCCGGCATCCGTTCCACGCTGGCGGAGCTCTGGCCGGCCGAGGACGCCGACGCGCTGCTCGAGGGATACCACCGACGCGAGACGGAGCTGGAGTCCGGGCGCGGGATTCCGTACCGGACCGTCATGGCCGAGGTGCTCCACGAGCTGGCGCAGGAGTTCGGATCCACCGTGCCCGGAGGCCGCGGCGATGCGCTGGCCGAGTCGCTCCCCCACTGGCCGGTCTTCCCGGAGGTTCCCGACGCCCTGGCCGAGCTGCGCAACCGGGGCTGGAAGCTGGCGATCCTTTCGAACACCGACCCGGACCTGCTCGACGCCTCCCTCCAGGCGATCGGCGTGCCGGTCGAGCTGCGGGTGGTGGCCTCGGACATCGGCTCCTACAAGCCGGGCCTTGCGCATTGGCAGGTCTTCTTCGACCGCAGTGGCGCCCAGCGGCAGGGGCACGTCCACGTGGCGGGGTCGCTGTTCCACGATATCGAGCCGGCGGCGCGGCAGGGCCTCCACGCGGTCTGGATCAACCGCCTCGGCGAGACGAGCGACCTGCCGCGTGACGGCGAGCTGCCGGATCTGACCGGCCTCCCCGATCTGCTGGATCGGCTCGCGCCAGCCACGTGAACGAGCTCCCCTTGGCTCCCCGGGATACCCTTGGCCGACCGCTGCACGATCTGCGCATCAGCGTCACCGATCGGTGCAACTTCCGCTGCGTCTATTGCATGCCGCGGGCGGTTTTCGGGCCGGACCACGCCTTCCTGCCACGCTCCGAGCTAC
>DASSNX010000148.1:0-8453 GCA_035701185.1 Candidatus Limnocylindria bacterium | reverse complement strand
TGCGCGCCCACGCCGTCGAGCAAGGTCAGCAGCTGGCCGCGGCCCTCATCGGTCGTCATCGGCTCAGCCTGCGCGCTCGAAGTGGCGGCGGCAGCGCGCCTGGTACTTGTCCAGCCCACCGACGTGCTCGGCGACGGGATCTGTGGGAGAGGCGCTGCTCTCGGCCACGCGCACGTGGAAGACTGCGTCCTCGCCACACACGGCGCAGATCGCCGTCAGCTTGTCGACCCGCTCGGCCAGCGCCATCAGCGCGGGGAGCGGCTCGAATGGCTGGCCCTCGAAGGTGACGTCCAGGCCGGCGACGATGACGGTGAGCCCGCGATCGGCCAGGCGGGTGACGACTGGGACCAGGTCCGGTCCAAAGAAATGCGCCTCGTCGATGGCGACGAGGTCGGTGCCGTCGGGGACGGCCTGCTCGACCTCTTCGGCGGAGGTGGCAGCCAGCGATGGATAGTCGAGTCCGGCATGCGACGCCACGCGGTCCGTGCCGTGGCGGACGTCCAGCGCATGGTTGATGACGACGACCTGCCGCCCGGCCACCTCGGCCCGCCGCACGCGGCGCAGGAGCTCTTCCGTCTTGCCGGCGAACATCGGCCCGCAGACGACCTCGAGCCGGCCGGGAGCCGTCATCCGCCTTCGCCGAAGCGACTGCGGTGCTCCGGCGGGATCAGCGGCTGTTGCGCGCGAGCCCGAATCTCCTGCACGGCCCAGCTGTTGCCGTCGGGGTCGCTGAAGCCGAAGAAGGTGCCGCCGTCGCGCTCGTCGAACTTCATGATCTCGCTGACCTCGACGCCGCGATCCATCAGCTCCTGCCGGGCGGCGGCCGCGTCCGAGACGACCAGCTGGAGCCCGCGCATCGAGCCCGGCGCCATCTCGCGCTGGGCCGGCAGGTCGCCGATGACGATGGAGCAGCCCGACCCGCGCGGCGTCAGCTGCACGACGTGCATGTGCTCATTGCGGGTGTCGTGGTCGAGGTTGAAGCCGACCTTGTCGCGGTAGAACTCCACGGCCCGGTCGATATCGCTGACCGGCAGGATCACGACCTCCAGGGTCCAGTCCATCAATGCGTCTCCAGTGGTGGGTGGGTTGGAGCATACCGATGGTGAAACCCGGCGGTTTGAGGGTCTCGGAGGCGGCTTGCTATACTCGCTGGCGGTCCGTGGCACGCTCACGGACGCATCGGGCCGCATTCGTCTAGAGGCCTAGGACACCGCCCTCTCAAGGCGGAGATCACCGGTTCGAATCCGGTATGCGGTACCACCCCCCACACAAGGCCGTGCATCGGCAACGGCGCTGGCTATGCTGCGCGGCGCGGGGGGTCTCGATCGGTTGAGGTGCACCGATGGACCTGCACGGCCTCGTCCCATGGCTGCTGTTCTTGCACGTGCTGGCCGCGATCGTCGCCATTGGCCCGAATTTCGCCTTCTCGACCATCCGTGCGCTCGGCCGAGGTGAGCCGCAGCACGCCAATTTCGGCACGCGGGTGTCGCACGCGATCTCGATGCGGCTGGTCTATCCGATCGGCCTCGTGATCCCGGCGACCGGGATTTCCATGATCCTGATCCTGGGCTTTGACCTGACCGCCCGCGTCTTCTGGTGGCTCGACGCCGCCATCGTCATCTACAGCGGCGTGTACCTCTACTCCTTCTTCGTCCAGCGGCGGACGATCGAGCGAATCATCGAGATGACCTCGGCGCCGCCGCCGGTTGGCGCCGGCGGACCGCCGCCGGCGCTTGTCGCCCTGGCCGTGCGAGCGCAGCGCGGAGGCACCGCGATGCTGATCCTCCTGGCCCTGGTCGTCCTGCTGATGGTGGTAAAGCCTCAGCTCTGACCTCGCCGGTATCCTGAGCCGGTGATCGACGTCTGCATCGCCGGCATCACCGGCTGGGTCGGTGCTCCGCTGGCCGAGGCGGTCGCCGAGGCCGATGACCTGCGCCTGGTTGCCGGGGTGGCACGGCGGGGTGCGGGCACCATGGTGGTGGGGGCGCCCGTGCACGCGACGCTCGCGGACGCGCTGGCAACGCCGTTCGACGTGCTGGTGGACTACACCTCCGCCGATGCCGCCAAAGACCACGCCATCGAGGCCGCCGCCGCGGGCCGGCATGTCGTCATTGGCAGTTCCGGTCTGACCAACGACGACTACGCCGAGATCGACACGGCGGCGCGAGCCAACGGGACTGGTGTACTGGCGGTCGGCAACTTCGCCATCACCGCCGCGCTGCTGGACCGGTTCGCCGTCCTGGCCGCCGAGCACCTGCCGAGCTGGGAGATCCTGGACATTGCCTCCGACGGCAAGATCGACGCGCCGAGCGGCATGGCGCGCCAGCTGGCGTGGCGCCTGGCGCAGGTGCGAAAGCCGGAAACGCGCATCCCGGTGGACCAGACCGTTGGCGAGATCGCCACCCGCGGGGCTGACATCGACGGGTCGCGCATCCATTCGATGCGCCTGCCCGGCTACACCATCGGCCTCGAGGTGCGCTTCGGCCTGGCCGATGAGCGCCTGACCATCAGCTATGACGGCGGAACCGGTGCCGGTCCATATGTCGCCGGGACGCTGCTCGCCATCCGACGGGTTGGCGGATTGGTTGGCGTCTTCCGTGGCCTGGACGCCGTCATCTGAGGTACCGGGCTTACAACCGGCCGCTAGGCCCTGGCGCCCGCTAGGCCCTGGCGCGAGGTTTGCAGGGTTCTCCGCGTGATCCCGCGCCCGCCGGCACGACCTGCGCGCCCGGCCGCCCCGTGAACGCGACGCTGACACAGGTGCACGCGATCCTGGGGCTGCTCGTCGTCGCTGGGTGCGTCGCCTTCGCGATCTTGGCCTGGCTTTCGGTCTCAGGCGTCGGGAGCCGATTGGCCGACGGCTTCCGCGTCGGCGTGGCGGGGCTCGCGGTCGTGGCGGGCGCGATCGGCCTGGCGGTGGCGCTGCGTGGGCACCAGCCCGGGGAGTGGCTGCACTGGATCTATGGCGCCGCGCTGGTCGTCGTCCCGGTCGTCGCGGGCGTGCTCGCGGCCGAGCGGTCCGAACGCGGACGATCCGTCGTCCTCGCCATTACCGGCACGCTGCTGATTGCGATCGCCTGGCGGGCGATGGTCACCGGATGAGGCGCTGGCTGCTCGCCGGCTGCGTGGCCGGCATCGTCGGCCTCGTGCTGCAGGCGCCCTTGCACGCCGCGGATGGCGCCTCCCCGGCGGCGTCCGTCGAGCGCGGAGCACAGCTCTTCGCCCTGTCGTGCGCAACCTGCCACGGAGCCAATGGAACCGGCGGCGTCGCGCCATCGCTGGTCGGCGTCGGCGAAGCCGCGGCGGACTTCCAGCTGCGGACCGGTCGCATGCCGCGGACCTCGCTCGACACCGGGCAGGCCCCGCGCAAGCCGCCGGCCTTCAACGACGAAGGGATCCGCGACCTGGTGGCCTACGTCGCCTCGCTCGGCGACGGACCAGCCATTCCGAACGTCACCGCCGGGAGCGACGTCCAGCGTGGGATGAGCCTCTTCATCGGCAATTGCGCACCGTGCCATGGCGCCAGCGCCGGCGGCGGGGTGGTGGGCGGTGGTGCGATCGCGCCCGCGCTGCGCGACGTTTCGCCCACACTCGTTGGCGAGGCGATGCTCACCGGCCCAGGCCAGATGCCGAAATTCCCGCTGCCTTCCGGCGACGTGGACGCCATTGCTGGCTACCTGGCGATGCTCAATGGGACGCCGGCGCATGGCGGGCTGGACATCGGCGCCGCCGGCCCGGTGCCGGAGGGCTTCGTCGCCTGGCTCGTGGGCATCGGCCTGCTGGTCCTGATCGCCTGGCTGGTCGGCCGCCAGTGGGGAGCACCGAATGAACGCTGAGCGCTGGGTCCTGGTGGCACTCGTCGTGTCGGCGGCGGCGTCCATCGGCCTCCTCGTCGTCTACGTCCTGGGCGGATCGCCGCCGGTCGAGGGGATCCTGCTGGCGCTGGCCTTCGGCGGGCTCGGCGTGGCCAGCGTGATCTGGGCCGCCGCCCTGGTGCATGCCCCGCTCGAGACCGAGCCGCTGGAGCCCCCGGTGGTGCCGGAGGCCAGTGGCGCGCCGGTGACCCGCCGCACGTTCCTGGTGCGTGCCGCCATCGGCGCCGTTGCCGCCCTCGGAGCGGCGCTGGCCATCCCCGCCCTGTCGCTGGGACCGCGGCCGGGTCGGACGCTCTTCCGCACCGCCTGGACGCCCGGCGCTCGCCTGGTGGACGGCGACGGCCGGCCGGTGGCTGCGGCCGACGTGAGCGAGGGGTCGGTGCAGACCGTCTTTCCGGAGGGCGCGGTGGGATCGGCTGACGCCCAGACCCTGCTCATTCGGGTCAATCCATCCGACCTGGCCCTGCCCCCCGGCCGCGAGGGATGGACGCCGGACGGCTGCGTCGCTTACTCGAAGCTTTGCACGCACGCCGGCTGCCCGGTCGGGCTGTACCGCGACGCTGACCACGCGCTGCTGTGCCCCTGCCACCAGTCGACCTTCGACGTGCTGCGTGGAGCGGTGCCGACGTTCGGCCCGGCGACGCGGCCGCTGCCCCAGCTCGCGCTCGCCGTGGATGGCGAAGGCTACCTGGTGGCGCAGCGTGACTTCGCCGAGCCGGTCGGCCCGTCGTTCTGGAACATGACGCACAACGACGACGAGGCCGAATAGCGATGCGACGCTGGTTTGACGAGCGGCTCGGCCTGTCGGGCATCACTCGCAGCGCGCTGCACAAGGTCTTCCCGGACCATTGGACCTTCCTGCTCGGCGAAGTGGCGCTCTTCTGCTTCCTGGTCCTGCTGGTGACGGGCGTCTTCCTGACCCTGTTCTACGTGCCGGACGCGACCTCGGTGACCTACACCGGCCCGTACGATCCGCTCAAGGGCCGAGAGATGTCGGCCGCGTACGCCTCCACCCTCAATCTGAGCTTCGGGGTCCAGGCCGGGCTCGTCGTGCGCCAGATGCACCACTGGTCGGCGCTCGTGTTCCTGGCGGCTATAAGCGTCCATTTGATGCGCATCTTCTTCACCGGCGCCTACCGGAGGCCGCGCGAGATCAACTGGCTGGTCGGCATCGGCCTGCTGACCCTGGCCCTGGCGATGGGCGTGACCGGCTACTCCCTGCCCGATGACCTCCTGTCCGGTACCGGGCTGCGGATCATCTACACCGTCGTCCTCAGCATCCCGTTCCTGGGCCCGTACCTGGCCTTCCTGCTGTTCGGCGGCGAGTTCCCGACGGCCGCCATCATCAGCCGCCTCTTCGTCTTCCACGTGATGCTGCTGCCGGCAATCCTGATCGGCGGGATCGTGATCCACATCGCCATCCTGGTGCGCCAGAAGCACAGCCAGTGGCCCGGGCTGGGGCGCACCGAGGACAACGTGGTCGGCCGCGCCTTCTGGCCGTCGCAGGCGCTGCGCTCCACCGGGCTGGCGCTGTTGACCACGGCCGTGCTGGCACTGATGGGCGGCGTCATCCAGGTCAACCCGATCTGGATCTACGGCCCGTTCGATGCGACCCAGGTCAGCGCCCCTGCGCAGCCGGACTGGTACGTCGGCTGGCTGGAGGGCGCCATCCGCCTCTTCCCCTCGTTCGAGATCACCGTGCTGGGGATCACCATCCCTGCCGTCTTCCTGCCCGCGATCGTCATTCCGGGACTGGCGTTCGCGGCCATGGCGCTGTGGCCCTTCATCGAGGCCGCGGTCACGCGTGACCATGAACGGCACCAGCTGCTGCAGCGACCGCGCGACGCGCCGCTGCGGACGGCGATCGGCGTGGCCGGGCTCACCTTCTTCGTGCTGCTGACGGTGGCCGGCGGCAACGACGTGATCGCCAACATCTTCAGGGTCCAGGTCGAGGTCGTGACGGTCGTGTTCCGGATCCTGGTCCTGGCTGGGCCGGTTATCGCCGGGGTCGCGGCCTACCTGGCCTGTGCCGAGCTGCGTCGGCGTGAGCAGGCCGGCGCGCATGATCCTGCCACCGTCCGCCTGCGTCGCAACGCGTCGGGCGGCGTCGACGAGATCGGCGAGGTGGATCCGCCTACCGGATCCAGCCCCAGACCGCCAGCGCCACCAGGGTGACGCCGGGTGGCAGCAGCCACGGCCCGAACACCAGGCTGAGCAGCGCCAGGCTGGCGCCCAGCGCGCCGACCACGGGCCACGGGCTGCGGGCAGGCAGCGCATCGGGCCAGTCCTCCAGCGGGCCGAGCTGGTGTGGGTCGCTGGCATCGGCGAAGCCGATGAGCTGGGCCAGCCGTTGCCAGGCACGACTGACCGGCCGCGCTGCGACGGGCGCCGCCTCGTCGGGGTTGGCGCGCACCGCCGGCGCCAGGCCGACCACGACCGCGCCGAAGGCGCCGCAGGCCAGCACCGTGCCGACCAGCAGGACGGTGCCGATGGGGTCATACCCACCGGCCGCCGATCCGCCCGAATTCGCGCTCGCAAACCAGTAGATGACGGCCAGCCCCAGCGAATAGAGCGCCGTGCGGATGAAGAAGCGCGCCTCTTCAGCCATCGGTGCGGGTCCTGGCATCGAACAGTGGCCGCTCCGAGCGGATGGGCGGCAGCGCGCTGAAGTTGTGGCGCGGCGGCGGCGAGCTGGTCGCCCATTCCAGCGTGTTGCCGACCCACGGATCGTCGCCGGCCGGCGCGCCACGGCCGAGCCAGATCGACACGAAGTAGTTCCACACGAACAGACCGATTCCGATGGCCAGCACGAAGCTGCCGGCGGTCGACACCAGGTTGAGCAGGCCCCAGCCCGTATCGGCCGGATAGTCGGCGATGCGCCGCGGCATGCCGGACAGGCCGAGCTGGTGCATCGGGAAGAAGGTGACGTTGAAGCCGATGACCATCAGCGCGAACTGCAGCTTGCCGATCCCCTCTGACAGGAGGCGGCCGGTCATCTTCGGGATCCAGTAGTACAGCCCGGCGAAAGCGGCGAAGAGGCTGCCACCGAACAGGACGTAGTGCATGTGGGCGACGACGTAGTAGGTGTCCTGCGCCTGGTAGTCGATCGGCGGCGAGGCGAGGAAGACACCGGTGATGCCGCCGATCAAGAACTGGAACAGGAAGCCCAGCGCGAACAGCATGGGGGTGGCGAAGCGCAGCTGGCCGCGCCACATGGTGGCGATCCAGGTGAAGAACTTCACGCCTGTGGGAATGGCGATGGCGAAGCTGGTGACGGCGAAGAACATGTTGCTCACCGCGCCGGTGGTGAACATGTGGTGCGCCCAGACGCTGAAGCTGTAGGCGCCGATGAGGATCGTGGCGGCCACCAGGGCCTTGTACCCGAACAGCGGCTTGCGGCTGAAGACCGGCACGACCTCGCTGATGATCCCGAAGAAGGGCAGCGCCATGATGTAGACCTCGGGATGCCCGAAGAACCAGAAGAGGTGCTGCCACAGGATCGCGCTGCCCCCCGAGGCGGGCGCGAAGAACGTCGCCCCGGTGAGCCGATCGAGCAGCAGCATGGCCAGGGCGGCGGCCAGCACCGGGAAGGTCAGCAGGATCAGCAGGCTGGTGACCAGGATGTTCCAGGTGAAGATCGGCACCCGGAACATCACCATCCCCGGTGCCCGCAGGGTGAAGATGGTGGCGATCAGGTTGACGCCGCCCAGGATCCCGCTGGTGCCCGACAGGAGCAGCCCCAGGATCCACAGGTTGGCGCCGATGGCGGGGGAGTAGGTCGCCTCCGACAGCGGCGCGTAGCCGGTCCAGCCGAAGGCCGCCGCTCCTCCGTTGGTGAGGAACCCGGAGAAGGCGATGACGCCGCCGAACAGGTACAGCCAGTAGGTCAGCGCGTTCAGCCGAGGGAAGGCGACGTCGGGCGCGCCGATCTGCAGCGGCACCAGGTAGTTCGCGAGGCCGATTGCCAGCGGCACGATCGAGAAGAAGATCATCCCGGTGCCATGCATCGTGAACAGCTGGTTGAAGGTGTCCTGGTCCACGAGCTGCAGGCCGGGGAAGGCGAGCTCGGATCGGATGACCATGGCCAGCACGCCGCCGACGATGAGGAAGACGACGGCGGTCACCAGGTAGAGGATGCCGATCCGCTTGTGATCGGCGCTGGTGAGGCTCTCGACCAGGGCGGTGCCGAAGCCGCCCCGGCCCTGCGCGACGGCCGTCATGGCGCGCTCGCCGACTGGGACGCGGCCGGCTGTGAGGCTGCCGGCGGTGAGGCTCCCGGCTGCGAGGCGAGCCACGACTCGAAGGCGGGCTCGCTGACCGCATCGATCTCGAAGCGCATGTCGGCGTGGAGCAGGCCGCAGAACTCCCCGCACTGCCCGGCGTACGTGCCCTGCGCATCGAACGTGACGGTCAGCTCGTTCACCCGGCCGGGGACGGTGTCGCGCTTCACCAGCAGGTGGGGCACGAAGAACGAATGGACGACGTCGGCCGATTTCAGGATGAACGTCACCGGGCGACCGACCGGCAGCGAGATGCGCTGCGGATCGGCCGCGGTGCCGATGACGGTCACGCCGGCAT
>DASSNX010000147.1:0-4993 GCA_035701185.1 Candidatus Limnocylindria bacterium | reverse complement strand
GCCGTCGGCCGGTTCAGTGGTGTTCATCGCCATTTGAGGTCTCCCTTCCGCCAGGCGTACAGCTCGCCGAACATCAGGATGGCAAGGAAGAGGCCAATCACGATCATCCCCGGCACGGCCACCGCCCGGACGGTGATGGCCCACAGGTAGACGAAGATGATCTCGACGTCGAAGGAGACGAAGAGCAGCGCGTACAGGTAGAACGCCAGGCCGAAGCGCGACCAGGTGTCACCGATCGTGTCGATCCCGCTCTCGTACGGCAGTCCCTTCTGCGGGCGCGAGCGGCGGTGCGTGATCAGCCACGAGAACAGGATCGTGCCGAACACGAATGTCGTGGCGGCGAACCCGAACCCGAGGACGTAGATCAAGCCGGTCTGATCCATGTCAGCTCCGCGTCAGCCCTCTTCGATGTTGCCCTGGCGTCGGCGAGACACCCGGCAGACGTTCACGCTTTCGAGATGCGCCCGGATTGGGGGTCCGATCGCACGAAACAGTCTACCAATCCCCGGTCCCCCCTACCGGTGGGCTGATGGGCCGATGAGATCCATGAGCCGATGGTGCCGATGGTGCCGCGGCCGATGCCGCGACCGATGCGGCAGGCGTATCAAAGGTCGGGGGAGCCCTGGAATCGGCCGGCTCCTTCGATGTTCATGGCGTGGGCGTATCAGAAGCTGAAGGAGCGGCGCCTCCTTCGACCTTTGATATCGGCAGAGTATCGCGCGGGCGGTAGGGCGGCTCCTCAGCGTCCCTGCCACGAGGCGTCGACCAGGATGCGGAGGCCGTCGCTGACGAGGGCGTGGCCGCCGAGCACGAACGGCACGGGTGCCTCCGCCGCGGCCTCCACCAGCTCACCCAGCCAGCCGCCGCCGGCCCGGGCACGGTCCAGGAAGTCGGATGCGAACCGCTGCTCCTCGCCCGGCCACGCGACGGCGTCCGCGGAGCCGGAAAGCGACGCCATCAGGACGCGCGTGTCCAGGATCACCGCGTCGCCCAACGAGGCGAGCTGCGAGACCAGGTCCGCGGCGCCCAGCCGTGCCACCCAGCCGGCGAGCAGCGAGCGCGGCACCCCGTCACGGGCCGAGCGCATGCCCCGCTCCTCGATGAAGCAGCGCACCCGGCAAGCGGTCTCCGCCTCGAGGTAGGCCCACGCGGAGGACGGGACGCGACCCGCCACCACCAGCTCGGCGTCCCGGCTGCGGATGACCTCGCCCAGATCGGCGAGGCGCGGCACCACCAGCTCGCTCCCGCCCGGCAGCCGCGCCATCTCCAGGAACGCCGTGACCACGCCCTCCAGGATCCGCGTCTCGGGCAGGCGGGTTGCCAGCCGCAGCAGCGCCAGGTCGAGCGGGGTGTCGACGTCGAAGCGCGACCAGCGTTCCGTGGACAGGTCGCGCGACGTGAAGCCGGCGCGCTCCAGGAAGCGGACCGCGGCGTTGTCGCTGGAGCAATCGGCCAGGGCGTCCAGGGCGGCGTCGAGGTCACCGGCCACCACGAAGGCATCGGCGCTGAAGCGGTTGTTGGCGACGACCTCGCCCGGGATCGGAGAGAGGAGGGCATCCAGTCCCGCATCGGCCAGCAGGGCGAGCGAGCCCGCGCCGGCGTAGCCGATGGCGTCGAGCGGCCGCGACCCGGATTCCGCCTCGCGTCGAGCGTCGCGCGCCGCCGTCGTGAACCATCGGCCCCAGTGGAAATCGGCCGTCGGCGCGTCAGCCGGCAGTCGGGCGACCGCGGCCGCCTGTGCCCCGAGGCGGCGGGACAGCTCGCTGGCGAGCAGCCGCTGGCCGGCGGCCGCCACGCCGGCATAGGCACCCATCGGCTCCTCGTCGGCCGAGCGGTCGACCACCAGGACGAGCGGGGCCGGGCGGTCCGACGTCATCGGCGGCTCATGGGCTTTCGCAGGTGACAGGGCGCACCAGTGTCATTGACATAGGCTAGGGGCTACGGTTCACTCGCGCGGCTCGACGGGCTGCCGCGCCGCACGCCACGATGCAGCCGACCGTCGAACTCCCGAGCACTTGCGTGGAACCATGGAATCATCTGATCTCGTCATCGTGGGGGCAGGCCCGTACGGCCTCTCCGTGGCAGCTCACCTGGCGAACGCCCGGCGGCGTCCGCCGCTGCGCGTGTTCGGCCGGCCGATGTCGTTCTGGTCCGACCACATGCCGGCGGGAATGCTGCTGCGCTCCCCGTGGGTCGCGTCCAACCTGTCCGATCCGAAGGGGGCGCTTACCCTCGATGCCTTCCGCGCCAGCCAGCGGCTGAACTTCGTCGCCCCCGTCCCGCTCGAATCCTTCACCGCCTACGGCCGCTGGTTCCAGCGGGAAGCGGTCGCCGGGGTGGACGAGCGGAGCGTGACCTGCATCGCCCACGACGCCGACCGGTTCGTGCTGACCCTTGGGGACGGCGCGCAGATCGAGGCGCGTCGCGTGATCGTCGCCACCGGGATCGGCTACTTCCCCCACGTGCCCGACGCTTTTGCCGACCTGCCGGCGACCCTCGTCTCCCACACCTCGGTCCACCGCGACCTGGGCCAGTTCGCCGGACGCGAGGTGCTGGTCGTGGGCGCCGGGCAGAGCGCTCTCGAGTCGGCCGCGCTCCTTCACGAGGCCGGCGCCACGGTCCAGCTCATGGCGCGCACCGACGGGATTCGCTTCCTCCATCAACGGGCGCTCCTGCATCGCTGGCCGCTGGAGCAGATCCTGTACGCGCCGCCCGACGTCGGCCCGGCGCTGCTCAGCCAGCTGGTTGCCCGACCCAACCTTTACCGGCTCGCTCCCCGCCGGCTCCAGGACCGATGGGGGCCGCGCGCGATCCGCGCGGCCGGCGCGGCGTGGCTCAAGGACCGCCTCAGCGCCGTTCCGATGGAGATGCTGCGCTCCGTCGCCGCCGCCACCACCGACGGCGAACGTGTTCGGCTGACGCTGGACGACGGCAGCGAAAGGGTCGCCGACCACGTCCTGCTGGGCACCGGCTATCGAGTCGACCTGCGGCGCTACCCGTTCATGGACCAGACCTTGCTCCGCAGGATCCGATCAGTGGATGGCTATCCGGTGCTCGATGCCGGCTTCGAGACCAGCGTGAAGGGGCTGCACTTCGTCGGCGCGCCGGCGGCCTGGAGCTTCGGGCCGCTGATGCGGTTCGTTGCCGGCGCCGACTTCACCGCCCGTGCCGTCGCCAGGCGGCTCGCAGCGAGCTGAGGGGTTTATCGCGATGAGTGCCGCGCCCAACGGCATCACGTCGAGCGCTCGCACACCGCCCGTCGCCGGCCTGGTGATCGGCGGCGACTACCGGGGGCTGGGAGCCGTGCGCAGCCTGGGACGCCACGGCGTGCCGGTGGACGTCCTCTACGACGGAGACCACCCACTGGCCGCGGCGTCGCGCTTCGCCCGGCGCCGCCTGGCGTGGCCGGCGGGTGACGACGCGCGGCTGGCGCTCCTCATCCGCCTGGCCGAGCGGGAGGGCCACTTCGGCTCGGTCCTGATCCCCAGCTCGGACGAAGTGGTGGCCTTCATCGGCCGCAACCACGCGCAGCTCGCAACGCGCTACCGGCTCACCACGCCACGCTGGGACCGGCTGCAGTGGGCCCACGACAAGCGCCGGCTCCACGACCTGGCCGACGGCGCCGGTGTGGCCCGGCCGTGGACCGCCTACCCGGCGGAGGGCGAGGACATCACCCGTCTCGCCCGCGACTTTCCGATGGTGATCAAGCCCGTCTCACACGAGGCAATGAACCCGCTGGCCCACGACAAGGCGTGGCGCGTCGACGACCGGCGAACCCTTGCCGCTCGCTACGCCGAGGCTCGGGCCTTCCTGCCCGCCGAGCAGGTCATGCTCCAGGAGCTGATCCCCGGTGGCGGCGAGTCGCAGTACTCGTATGGCGCCATCGTGGACGAGGGACGGCCGCTGGCAGAGGTCGTGGTGCGCCGTCTGCGTCAGTACCCGATGGACTTCGGCCGGCTGAGCACGTTCGTCGAGACCGTGGACGAGCCGGCGGTGGCGGAGGACAGCCGGCGGCTCCTGGCCGCGGCGCGCTATACCGGGCTGATCGAGATCGAGTTCAAGCGCGATCCGCGTGACGGCCGGCTCAAGGTTCTCGACGCCAACCCGCGCATCTGGGGCTGGCATACCCTCACCCAGCGGACCGGCCCCGATTTCGTCCACCTCCTCTATCGACTGCTCACCGATGCGCCGGTCGCGAGCGAGCCCGCGCCACCTGGGCTTCGCTGGGCCCGCCTCGACGCTGACCTCGCCGCGTCGGCCCGTGACCTGCTGGCCGGCCGCATGCCGCTGGGCGCCTATGCCGCCTCGTTGGCCGGTCGCGTCGAATCGGCCATCTTCGCCGCCGACGATCCGCTCCCCGGCGTGGTGGCCCTCGGCCAGCTGGAGCTCATGGCCATCACCGGCGTGCGGGGCCGGCTGGCTGCCGCCCTGCGCCGCGCCGCCCCGTCAGCCCAGACGCTTCCCAACCACGCGGCGGATCTGCTCGCGCCGCAAGGGACTGTGCGGCCCGCCGGAGAGCAGCCGGTCCGCGCAGGTCAGTAGGCCAGCGCTGCGTCCGGCGGCAGAGAGTCGGCCCTAGAGGCGCTCGAAGCGCTCGACGGGCAGAACGAAGACGGTGGCGCCACCCACTTCCACCTCGACCGGGTACGGCATGTAGAACTCGCCCGGCTCCATGATCGGCGGCATGGGGTTCACGAACTGGCGGCGGGCGTGGCAGTTGGCGCTGATCAGCTCCAGGACGCCGTCCACCTGGTCGTCCTCGACGCCCACCAGGATGGTCGCGTTGCCCTGCTTCAGGAAGCCGCCCGAGGAATGGAGGCGCGTCGCGCGGAACTCGCGCTCCAGCAGGGCCTCCACGAGGTTGGCGGCATCCTCGTTATGGACGATGGCGGTGACGAGCTTCATCGACGTTCGCTCAGATGCGGGCTGCGCCCGATTATGCCGCAGGGGAGCGACCGGGGGCCACCCGCCGACTGCCCCGCGGCCCGCACCC
>DASSNX010000146.1:0-5872 GCA_035701185.1 Candidatus Limnocylindria bacterium | reverse complement strand
GGACCCAACGTGGGCGGCACTGGCACCCCGGGCGGGAAGCCCTGCCCGGGCGCGACCTGCTGCTCATCCGTGGGCGATGGACCATCGCTCTCGCTGGCGACACCGTCGGATGGTGACGGCGACCCGAACAGCGACGGTATGCCGCCGGCGCCGCCGAAGAAGTCAGGCCAGAAAGCCGGCGCTCCGTTGCCGGCCACCGTTCCGGGGGCCATGACCGTGCCCGAGCCGGCGATCTGCGCCAGGGCCAGGACCAGCACCGCGGCTGCGGGGAACACGTGCATCGCCCAGCGCCAGCGGGGTGGAGGCACCACCTGCGGCGGCGCGAGCGCCGGCAGATCAGCGCGTGCCGTGTCCATGACCTGCAGGGAATCGACTGCGGCGACCGCGTTCCGGCAGGACTCGCACGCCACCGCATGCAGCGCGGTGGCCGGCTCCGGATCGCCATCGGCGCCGGTGGCCAGCCACGACTGGAAAGCAGCGTGCACCGGGTCGCCCAGCCGAACGATGGCGCTCAGGCTCACGCCGACACCTTGTCCAGTCCGGCCGCGCGATCCGCAGCCTCCGTCACGCGGCGGGCAATCTCGCCACCCGCCTGGCGCCGCGCCCATGGCTCCTCGGCCAGCACCGTCTCGGCGCCCCTGACGTACCGGCTCAGCGCGTGCGCCAGGAACCGCAGCAGCGCCGCGTCCTTTCGTCCCAGCATCTCGCCGATGTCCGCCGCGTCGAGGTGCTCGATCTCCTGTGCAACGACTGCCGCACGCTCGCGCACCGACAGCGCCCGCAATCCGGAGATGACCGCGTCGCTGGCGCCGAAGGCACGCAGCGTCGCCCGACGCTCGACGTCGAGCTCTTCACTGGCTGCCGGCAATCTGCGTTCGACATGGGCCCAGAGACCGTGGTCAAGGCGGCGCATGATCCGACGCCGGATCCAACCGGCCGGATGCCTGAGGGGCTGCCGCCGGCGCGCGGCGGCGTCGAGCGCGCTGCGCCAAGCGGATGTGGCCGCGGGCTGGTCGCCGAGGGCCACCAGCATTGCGAAGCCCCGCAGGCGGACCTTCTCATCGGCCGCCACCGGATACGCCGTGCCTTTGCTGCCGGGATTGCCGAAGAAACGCGAAATCATGCCGGAATCCGCATAGGGTAGTCGCAATCGCGTGCAAGCGCCGGGCCAGCCCGCCTCCTCGCAGTCGCGCGGTGGGCGAAACCGGGGGCGTAATCATTGACAATGAGGTAAAATGTCCCTGCCGCTATTGACAAACCTCTTGACAAGCTCGTCCGAGCACCGAGGCGCTCCTTCCGCGTGACTTCTTCCGGCATTCCGGCCGAGATCAAATCCAAGCTCCCCGTCGTGGATATCGTGGGCGAGACCGTGGCGCTCAAGCGCGCGGGCTCGGCCTACAAGGGGCTGTGCCCGTTCCATGCCGAGAAGACCCCATCGTTCGTGGTCAGCCCTGAGCGCGAATCGTGGCATTGCTTCGGCTGCGGCGAGGGCGGCGACATCTTCACCTTCCTCATGAAGCGTGACGGCCTCGATTTCCGCGAGGCGCTGGCGCGGCTGGCCGAGAAGGCGGGCGTGGAGCTGTCGGAGCGCACCGCCCGAGAGGATCGGCGCAAGGCGCGACTGCGCGAGGCGCTCGAGGCGGCGGTGGCGTGGTATCGCGAGGTGCTGCTGCAGACGAAGCAGGGCGAGCGGGCGCGCGAATACCTGGCGGAGCGGGGCTTCACCGAGGCGACGCTCGAACGGTTCACCGTCGGCTATGCGCCAAACAACTGGGAGATGCTGACCAGCCGGCTGCAGGCGCGCGGCTTCAGCGGCGAGGAGCTCATCGGCTCCGGGCTGGCCAGCCCGTCGAACCGCGGCGGCGTGATCGATCGTTTTCGCGGTCGGGTCATCTTCCCGATCCGCGACAGCTCCGGGCGTGCCATCGGCCTTGGCGGACGCATCCTGCCGGGCCTGGAGGGACCCAAGTACCTCAACTCGCCCGCGGGTCCGCTGTTCGACAAGAGCCGGACGCTGTATGCCATCGACCTGGCGCGCCCGGCGATCCGCCGCGAGAAGCTGACGGTGATCGTCGAGGGCTACACCGATGTCCTGGCCGCTCATCAGGCGGGCTTCGAGAACGTCGTCGCCAGCCTGGGGACGGCGCTGACTGCCGGGCAGGTCGAGCTCGCCACCCGCTACGCCGATGCGGTCGCGCTCGCGTACGACGTCGACCTCGCCGGCGAGACGGCCACCCAGCGGGGCCTGCTGGAGGAGCTCGGTCCGGTCGTGAGCAAGGTGCGCGTCATCCGCATTCCGGCCGGCAAGGACCCCGACGAGTTCATCAAGACCGATCCCGACGGCTGGCGCACGGCCGTGGCCGAGGCGACCGAGCTGTTGCCGTACTTCATGCAGCGCGCCGCCGCTGACGTCGACATACGGCAGCCTCAGGGTCGCAGCGCCTACACCCGACGCATGCTCGACCTCCTGCGTCGCATCCCCGACCGGGTCGAGCAGGATTCATACGTGCCGGGGCTGGCAAAGCTGGCCGGCATCGATGAGCGCGTCCTGCGCGACGAGCTGGCCCGCGGGCCGCGCGCCGTGCCGGTCCGGCCGCTGGAGCCGGCGACGCGCGAGGTGGCGGAGCCGATGCTCGGACCGCTCGAGCGCGAGGCGCTGACCCTGCTGCTCCTCAACCCGACGCTCGCCCACGAGCAGGGGACCCAGCCGCTGCCGCTTCGCGACCAATGGGCCCGCGCCCTGGGCGAGGCGTGGATCACCGCCGTCAAGGAGTCGGAGCGACGGCCCGCGCTGGAGACATTCGTCGCCGGCCTTGACCCGGCAACCGGTGAGCTGGCGCGCGGCCTGCTGGCATCGGCTCGTGCCCGTGGCGTCGTGGCCGACCTCGACGTCGACCGCGAGGCGCTGCGGGTCTGCCTGCTCCGCCTGCGCAAGGAGCAGGTCCAGGAACGGCTGGCCGACCTGCAGGCACTCATCAGCGTCGGGGCGCAGGACCCCGATCGGTCTGCGTTCCAGGATCTCGAACGACAGTTCCAGGTGCTGCACCTCGAGCGGGAGCAGCTCGAACAGGCGATCAAGCCGTCGGCCGTGGTGGCCGGCGAAAGGAGGAATTGACCCAGTGGCGACGACGACCACGCGACCCCGCTCGAAGGGCGGCACGACCGAGACGAAGCCGAAGGCCACCACCAAGGCGACGGTGAAGCCGGCGTCGGCCAAGCCGGCCAAGCCGGCCACGACGAAGGCAGCGACGACGATCAAGGCGACCACGGCCGCGAAGGCGGCCGCGCCCAAGGCCGCTGCGGCCAAGGCAGCTGCGGCCAAGGCATCGGCGCCGAAGGCGGCTGCGCCGAAGCCATCGGCTGTCAAGGCATCCGCGCCCAAGGCGGCTGCGCCGAAGGCTACCGCTGCGCCGAAGGCCAGGGCATCGGCTGCGCCGAAGGCATCGGCCCCGAAGAAGGCACCTGCCAAGGAGACGGCCACCAAGAAGGTGGCTGCCAAGCCTGAAGGGAAGAACGGCAAGGCCTCGTCCGCGGTGATCGAGGGACTGCTCGACAAGGGCCGCAGCGAGGGGTTCATTACCCAGGACCAGATCCTGGAGGCCATCCCCCAGCCCGAGCAGAACCTCGCCCAGGTCGAGGAGCTGTACGCGGCGGCCGAGGAGAGCGGCGTCGAGGTCCTGGACGCCGAGAACCAGCCGACGCTCATCGCCGAGCCCGAGGAGGAAGAGGCTGAGACCACCCCGGGCGCCAAGGCGGCTGCCCCGGGCGAGGAGGATCTCGAGGCGCTGGCCGCGGACCTGATCGGCATCGACGACCCCGTCCGCATGTACCTCAAGGAGATCGGCAAGGTCGCGCTGCTGACCGCCGAGGAAGAGGTGGTCCTGGCCAAGGCCATCGAGCTCGGTGAGAAGGCGGTGGAGGATCCGGCCCGGGCACTGACCGACCTCTACACCTGGGTCAGCACCAACTCCGAGCCGAAGGCCCGGAGCATGGCCGCCATGCGCGCCTTCGACCTGCCCAAGGAGTCGCCGCGGGTCGCCATCGAGGCGATCGACTGGTGGACCAAGCGCAAGCGGCGCCAGATCGAGCCACCGAACGTGAAGCTGGCGAAGGCCCGCAAAGCATCGGACCTGACGGACGAGGCCCGCGAGCGGATCATGCACGCCGAGTCGCTGCTGAAGCTGTTCGCCAGCGATCCGGCCGAGGCGCTCAAGCAGACCGTCCTGTTCGGGCACAGCTATCGGTTCAAGGCCATCGATCATGCCGGCGCCAGCGAGCTGATGGAGCTTGAGCGCTGGGCGCGCGAGACGACGCAGGGCATCGTGCGGGCCTACATCGAGGACGGCCAGGACGCCGCCTATCTCAAGGAGCTCGGCTACGACCCGCAGATCCCGTTGGAGGTGCCGCTCGAGAAGCGCTCCGGGCGCCTGGTCGAGCAGTCGGTCGATGCCCGCAAGCGCCTGACCGAGGCCAACCTGCGGCTGGTGGTGAGCATCGCCAAGAAGTACATCGGGCGGGGCATGAGCTTCCTGGACCTCATCCAGGAGGGAAACATCGGCCTCATCCGGGCGGTCGAGAAGTTCGACTACGAGAAGGGCTTCAAGTTCAGCACCTACGCCACCTGGTGGATCCGGCAGGCGATCACCCGCGCCATCGCCGACCAGGCCCGCACGATCCGGATCCCGGTCCACATGGTCGAGACCATCAACCGATTGATCCGCGTCAGCCGGACGCTGCTCCAGGAGCTGGGCCGTGAGCCGACGGTGGAGGAGATCGCGCGGCGCATGAGCCGCGACGAGATCATCCGCGAGCTGCGCGACAAGCTGCAGCGTGAGCCGACCGAGGGCGAGGTCGACGAGCGCGAGGCCATCGGCCCGCAGACGGTCTCACCGGAGAAGGTCCGCGAGATCATGAAGGTCAGCCAGGAGCCGGTCAGCCTGGAGACGCCCATCGGTGAGGAGGAGGACAGCCACCTCGGTGACTTCATCCCCGACCTGGCTTCCGTCGCACCGGCGGACGCCGCCAGCCACCAGCTGCTGAAGGAGCAGGTGGAGGGCGTGCTGGACTCGCTCACCCCGCGGGAGCGGCGCGTGCTGCAGCTGCGCTTCGGCCTGGAGGACGGCCGATCCCGCACGCTGGAGGAGGTGGGTCGGGACTTCAACGTGACCCGCGAGCGGATCCGACAGATCGAGGCCAAGGCGCTGCGCAAGCTGCGGCACCCGAGCCGCAGCCGGAAGCTGAAGGACTACCTGGAGTAACCCCTCCCTGAGCCGATGCGGAACGGCGGCCTCCGCGCCCGCCGTTCCGTTTGTCCCGCTCGACTACTCCCTGTCGCCGATGGGCCAGCCGTCAGTACATACGGCGCGCGGCTGGCCGGTCTTCACCGATTCGGCCTTGGCCGCGTGACGCGCTACGGCAGGCGTCCGACGACCGTCTGCGCCAGCGATTTCAGGACGTTGTCGCTCGCCGGTTGACCGCCGACCACCAGCTCACTCACGCCGAACGAGATCGTCCCCTTCAGGACGAACACCGCAGCGACGTTCAGCGTCATGCCGGACTCGGTGGCCGAGGCGCGCACGATGGCGCCGCCATCGGCCAGGTCGAATGTCGTGGACGTGAAGTTGGAGGGCATCTTCCCCTTGATCGTGTTCAGGAACTGCTTCTTCGCGGCCTGCGCTGTTGCGACATCGGGAGCTGCACAACGGTGACCGTCACCTGGGTGGGATCGGGGGGATTCAGGTAGGTACAGGTCCGAACGTGCTTGGGAAGCGTGGCTTCCTTGCCGCTGCCGTAGTCGGTCCCACTCAGGGTCGAAGCCTCCTGGGCGGTCAGCAGCTCACACGGATCCACGACAGTCGCCACGGCGGTCGGC
>DASSNX010000145.1:0-9767 GCA_035701185.1 Candidatus Limnocylindria bacterium | reverse complement strand
GGGCCGATGCCCGGCACCGACCGCAGCAGGCGCTCCACCTCGGCCGGCGGCCGGCCCTCGAGCCGCGGCGCAAGCGCGGCGGCCCGACGGATGACGTCGGCCCGGCGCTGCTCGAGGCCAAACCTGTGGAAGGCGAAATACGGCTGGGCGGCGAGCTCCGCAGGCTCTGGAGGGAGCCGCAGGCCGCCAGGCCCGGGCGCCGGCCGGCCGTACGCCCGCACGATGCCCTGGAACGCGGCCCGTGCCTCACGCCCGGTGACCTTCTGCTCGCAGATGGCGGGCAGCAGGGCATCGAACGGCCGATCGGTCCGCGGCAGGCGCAGCCCCGGGTTGGCCCGGGCGATCGCGGCCAGCGTCGGGTGGCCATCGGCCAAGGAGGGTGGTGTGTCGCTGGCGCCGACCAGCCCCGGAGCGTGCTCGATCAGCCACGCGGCGCCGGGACCCCAGGCGTCGGCCAGGACGCCACCCTGCGTCCGTCGCAGGCGCACCGTGCCCGCGCCAACCGGCGTGAGGGTGGCGCGCCAGACCTCGCCACGCCCCAGCCGGATCGTGCGATCGCCAGTGCCGTGCGCGATCGGCGCCATGGTCAGCACCAGGTCCAGTGGCTCCACCGCGACGAACGAGCTGGCGTCGGGCCGCGCCTCGCTGGTGGCCGCCGACGCACGAATCACGCGCCGCGACCCATCGACAGCACCAGGGGCTGTGACGATTGCTGCGCGGCTTCGAAGGCGGCGCGGCTGCGCAGTCCGCGATACCCCTCCGTAACCACCACGCTGCCGACGATGCTCGCCAGCGACGCACCCGGGCCGGCCAGCACCAGCAGCTCCGGAGCGTATTCGCGCAACGCGACGTGCAGGCTGGTGGCGAAGCGGTATGGCTCGGTCAGCTGCTCGCCGAGCGTGTAGTCGCGAAGCGCCTCGGGATCGGTGGCCCACGGCGACCAGCGCGCTCCCCGCCCATCGATGAGGGTGGTGGCCGGCGGTTGCCAGCGCAGGCCATGGAGCCGATCGGCCGCCATCTCGGCGACCGGCTCGGCCAGCGGCGAATGGTCCGGACCCTGGAGCGCCAGGCGCAGCGGGTACTCGCGCGCGCCGACCTTGACCCTCGGGAGCCGCGCCACCAGCCGCTCGACGCCCGCCGCGTCCCCGGCCAGGACGGCGAAGCTGCCGAGGTCGATGCTGGCGAAGACCGGATGCTCGCCGGAGCCACCATCGGCCAGGACGTCGACGACGGCCGCCTCCAGGTCGGGGGAGCGTTGCCAGTCGGGCCCGGCCAGGGGGTAGATGACCTGCCCCGCGCCGGCGAAATCGGCCGCTGCCTGCTCGCGCAGCAGCGCGACCTCCTGCATCAGCCGGAACGCGTCCTCGAACGGCAGCGCCGACGCGATGGCCAGGGCGCTGAACCAGCCGAGCGAGCTGCCGACGATCGCCACCAGCCGGTGGTCCGCCATCGCCCGCTCGGCGTCGAGGAGGGTCGCCATGAAGGTCAGCGCCGCCGCGTTGGCGGGGCGCAGGTGGCGCGATGGATCAAGGCGCTCGGCTCCATCGAGGGCCAGCAGCGGCTCCAAGCCGTACTGGATGCGAATGCTCTCCGCCGCCTCCACCGCGGGATGGTCGGCGGCCAGCGAGCCGAGCGAGCCGGCGCCGTAGCTGCCGATGCCGGGGCAGACCAGCACGGATCGCGGCCGGTCGCTCACCGGACCACCGCCCGCCGCTCGCCGACGGCCGCCAGCGCGCCATCAACGATGTCCTCCACGCCCACCAGCACCGCCGCCGTGGCTGGTCCCAGCGGCACGAATGAGTCCGCGGCGCGGACCGACGAGGGGCGGGCCACCGAGCCGGACTCGACGAGGTCGGCGATGATCGCGTCGGCGACGCCGGCGCCCGTGCGCCGGCACTCGTCCACCACCAGCACCGCCCCCACGCGCCCGGCATGCTGCCGCAGGGCCACGGTGGGCAGGGGATTGAGCCAGCGCAGATCCAGGACGCGTGCACGCACGCCGTGGCGCTCCGCCAGTTGCCGCTGGGCCTGGAGCGAGAGGCGCAACCCGTTCGCGTAGCTGACGATGAGGAGGTCGGCGCCGTCGGAGCCATCGGCCTGGGCGCCGTTGGCCTGGGGGCCATCCGCCTCGTAGATGCCGGGCTCGCCGGGCAACAGGTGCGAGGGTGGGGGAGGGTAATCGGCCAGCCAGCCGCCGTCGCCATCGGCGAAGAGGTCCTTCTCGTGGTAGAGGGCGATCGGCTCCAGGAAGACGACGACCCGGCCATCCTCCTCGGCCAGCGCCACGCAGCCACGCAGCATGCGCGCCGCGTCGTCGCCGCGGGCCGGGACGGCGAGAACCAGCCCCGGAATGTCGCGTAGCGCCCCGACGCTGTTGTCGTTGTGGAAATGGCCGCCGAAGCCCTTCTGGTAGGCGAGGCCCGGCAGGCGCACGACCATGGGGCTGCGGAACTGGCCTGACGAGAAGAACTGGAGTGACGCGGCCTCGCCGCGGATCTGGTCGAGGGCGTTGTGGATGTAAGCCAGGTACTGGATCTCCGGCACCGGCAGCAGGCCGATGTGCGCGGCCCCCTGCGCGATCCCCAGGATCGAGGTCTCGTCCAGCAGCGTGTCGAAGACGCGGCCGGCGCCGAAGCGCCGCTGCAGGCCGTTGGTCACGTTGTAGACGCCGCCCTTGCGGCCCACGTCCTCGCCGAACAGGATCAGCTCCGGCCGGCGCGCCAGCTCGTCGGCCAGCGCCGCGTTCAGGTTGCCCGCCAAGGTGCGCGCATTCGGCGCCGATGCCTCCTCTGGCAGCCCGCCGAGCGCCTCCTGCCGCTCCGCGCGGCTGAGAACGGGGTGCGCGGCGCGCTGCGCCGCCCGGGCTGGGTGGTCGGGAGCCAGCGGCGCCATCACCTCGGCGGTCGTCTCCAGCCGCGGCCGGTGGGTCGCCTCCTCGGCGGCGGCCATGACCCGCTCGCGGGTGTCGGCCACCAGGGCGCGCAGCTCTGCCGGCGTGGCAGCCCCGCGCTCGACGAGGAAGCGCGCGTTCCGCAGCAGCGGGTCCTGGGCCTCGATCGCCGCGATCTCGTCGGCGCTGCGATAGGCATGCTCGGCGTCGCTGCCGGCGTGGCCCCAGAGGCGGACGGTGCGCAGGTGCAGGAACGCCGGCTGCCGGGCGGTGCGGACGTGGTGGACGGCGTCCGCCGTCGCCTCCCAGATCTGGTCCAGCTCGCCATCGGCGGCGACGTAGCGCAGGTGCGGCTGATTACGGAACGTGTCGGCGATCCAGTCCTGCGGCGTCGGCACGCTGATTCCGGTCCCGTTGTCCTCGCAGACGAACAGGATCGGCATGGGCAGGCCGATGCGCACCGCGTAGCGCGCCGTGTTGAAGGCCGCCAGCGCGGTGGCGTGGTTGGCCGACGCGTCGCCGAACGAGCACAGCACGATCGCGTCGGACGGCAGCCCGTCGTCCACGCCCAGCCGCCGGGCGCGCGCCAGGCTGAAGGCCAGGCCCACCGCCTTGGGCAGATGGCTGGCGATGGTCGAGGTCTGTGGCGGGATCCACAGCGGGCGGCTGCCCCACACCTTGTGGCGGCCACCGGCAATTGGCTCCTCGCTGCTGGCCACGATGCCGAGCAGCGTGTCGAAGACGGGTGTGCTGCCTGGCAGCTGGCGGGCCCGCGCCATGAAGAAGCCACCCGACCGGTAGTGCAGGAAGGCCGGATCCGTGATCCGCAGCTGGGCGCCGAGCACCGCGTTGTTCTCGTGTCCGGCGGAGCCGATGGTGTAGTAGGAGCGGTCGGTCTTCTTGAGCTCCCGCGCCGCGACGTCGATCGCTCGCGAGCTCACCTGGTCCTCGAACAGGGCGAGCGCCCGGCGGGCGGTCAGGCCGGAGCCAGGCAGCAGCTCGGCATCTCCCCCCAGACGAGTGGCGTCATCGCTGGCGCCGGCAAGGTAGGCGTCGAGTGCGGACTCGACGATGGGAACACGGTCGAAGGTCATGCTCGATCGGTGCGGGTGGCCGTGTGGAGACGCCAATGATACGCGGCTTCGTGGTCGTGGCGGTCAGCCGATAAGCGGCCGATAAGCGGGCGGTAAGGCACGCCGCAGTTCCCTTCCTCCAGCGCCGATGAAGTGGCGCCAGCAGGAGGAAGGGCAACATGCAGGCGACCCAGCACGACACCCCGGACATCTCCACCGGCGGGGGATGGCCGATCGCCGCCGACCATTGGGGCGTCGCTAGCCGAGCGAGATGAGGATCACGCCGCCTACGGCCAGGCCGACGGCCACGAGCCCCAGCGGTGGGAGCTTCTCGCGCAGGACGACGCGAGCGAGGAGCATGGTGATGATCGGGTAGAGGCCGGTGAGCGCCGCCGCGACGCCGACCGGGATGGTGGCCCGCGACTCGACGAAGGCAGCGTTGCCGGCCACGTCGAGCGTTCCGGCGCCGACCATCAGCGGCCACGTGCGGCGGACCCCGGCGAACTGTCGTCGCGCCAGCGCCGCCAGGCCTATCAGGACGGTTGCCGAGCCGCGGCTGACGAGCAGCGGCCAGGCGCGGTCCTGGCTGGCCGCCAGGTCGAGGAGCACGAACCAGAGGCCGAAGAAGAGCGCCGCGGCGGCGCCCATCGCGACCGCCTCGCTGCGAACGCCTTCGCGGGTGGCGCCGCTGGCCGCTGCCACGGCCCCCATGGCGACCACGACCCCTACCCACTGGAGCGGGTTGACGCCGGCGCGCCCGAGCGCAAAGCCGATGAGCAGCGGCAGCGCCACCGACCCCACCCCCGATAGGGCGGTGACGACGCCCATGCTCCCCATGGCCAGGCCGCGGTAGAGCGCCAGCAGCCCGATCCCGCCGAACGCGCCCGCCGCCGCGGCCAGCAGCAGCGAGGTGCCGTCGGGCAGCGGCGTCCGGGTCGCGCCGACGAGCAGGAGCAGCAGGACAAACCCGACGGCCTGCGCCACGGCCACGACCGTCAGGCCCGCTACGCGCCGTGATGCCAGGCCTCCGGTGAAGTCGCCGCCGCCGAAGGCGAGGGCCGCCGCCAGGCCGAAGAGGACGCCGGGGTTCACGAGGCCCGACTGTACAGAACCGCTGCAGCTGGCGAGCGGTGCGGTTTCCGTCGTGTCCCCGCGCGTCGCTTGCGGATTGCGCAACTTGGATGCTGCGCGGTTGCGGAAATCGCTTGACACCGGCCAACGAGGGACGGCACAGTGCCGCCACCCTTTCCGGAACCACGAGGAGCCCGTGGCCGTCGACACGATGCCGCCCCACACCACGACCCCCTCGCCGGCCGCGGCCGCGCCGGCCGTTCGGCTCGAGAACCTCGTCAAGCGCTACGGCGACGTGGAAGCGGTTTCGGGCATCAACCTGAACATCGCGGACGGCGAGTTCTTCTCGATGCTCGGCCCGTCGGGATCGGGCAAGACCACAACGCTGCGCATGATCGCCGGGTTCGAGCAGCCCACCGAGGGCCGCGTGCTGCTCCACGGTCGGGACGTGACCGGCATCCCGCCGTTCGATCGCGACGTCAACACGGTCTTCCAGGACTACGCCCTCTTCCCGCACATGAGCGTCGGTGACAACGTCGCGTACGGTTTGGAGGTGCGCCGCGTGCCGGCCGCCGAACGCCGGGAGCGGGTGGCCGAGGCGCTGCGCCAGGTGCGCCTGGAGGGCTACGAGCGCCGCCGCCCGGCACAGCTCTCCGGCGGCCAGCGGCAGCGCGTCGCGCTGGCTCGCGCCCTCATCCTGCGTCCCCGGGTCCTGCTGCTGGACGAGCCGCTGGGCGCGCTGGACCTCAAGCTGCGCGAGCAGATGCAGATCGAGCTGAAGGACATCCAGTCGCAGGTCGGCATCACCTTCATCTACGTCACGCACGATCAGGAAGAGGCGCTGACCATGAGCAACCGGCTCGCGGTGTTCAGCGCCGGGCGTATCGAGCAGGTCGGCGCGCCGGCCGAGGTCTACGAGCGCCCGAAGACGCGCTTCGTGGCCGCGTTCGTCGGCACCTCGAACCTCATCACCGGCGCGGCCGCGCGCCAGATCATCGGCTCGGAGGGAACCTACGCCGTCCGGCCGGAGAAGATCCGCATCGGCCAGCCCGGGGAGCAGCCGGCCTCTGACGAGCTGGCGGCACCCGGCACGGTCAAGGAGGTCATCTACCTCGGCCCGGACACGCGCTACGTCGTGACGCTCGACGCCGGGGGCGAGCTGGTGGTCACGACCCAGAATCTGCAGACCTCATCGACGGAGGTCCTGAGCGCCCAGGGGGAGCCGGTGACGCTGCTGTGGCACCGGCGGCACGTGCTGAACATGGCACAGGGAGTGGAGCAGGGGGCAGCGGAGGAGCAGAGCAACCAATGACAAGACTGAGAATTCCGGCGCTGCTCGTCGGCCTGGCGCTGATCGGCGCGGGCTGCGGGCTGGGAACCGTCTCATCGAGCGCGAGCGCGAGCGGCAGTGCCGGCGCAAGCGCCAGCGGCAGTGCCCTGCCGAGCGGCATGGCGACCACTCTGCCGCCGGCCGAGGACGAGCTCGACCTGGTCATCTGGGTCGGATATGCGGAGGATGGCTCCACCGATCCCGCCTATGACTGGGTGACGCCCTTCGAGAAAGACACCGGCTGCAAGGTCAAGTCAACCGACGGCCGTGACTCGGCGAACATGGTGTCCCTGATGGCCACCGGCCAGTACGACGGGGTATCGGCCTCCGGCGACGCCACGCTGCGGATGATTGCGGCGGGCACCGTGGCGCCGGTGAACCTGGACTTGATCCCGAACTACGCCAACGTCTTCGACGGCCTCAAGGGCCAGCCGCACAACACCGTGAACGGCGTCTCGTACGGCACGCCCCACGGCCGCGGTGCCAACCTGTTGCTGTACAACACCGACACCTTCAAGACCGCCCCCACCAGCTGGGACGTCGTCTGGAACGCTGACTCGCCGGCCGCCGGCAAGATCAGCATGTACAACTCCTCGAACACGATTGCCGATGCCGCGCTGCACCTGAAGGTCACGAAGCCGGAGCTGGGGATCGATGACATCTACCAGCTCAACGACGAGCAGTTCAATGCTGCCATCGACCTGCTGAAGCAGCAGAAGGCCATCGTCGGCGAGTACTGGAACTTTGCGACCGACCAGATCACCTCGTTCGGGAACAAGGACATGCTGGCTGGCGAATCCTGGCAATACCAGCTGAACAACATGCCGGAAGGCGCCCCGGTTGCAATCACCAAGCCGGCTGAGGGCACCACCGGGTGGTCGGACACGTGGATGATCTCGTCAACCGCGAAGCATCCCGGCTGCATGTACCGTTGGATGAACTGGATGCTGTCGCCCGAGGCCAATGCCCTCGCGACGATCTACTTCGGCGAGGCGCCCGTCAGCCAGGAGGCATGCGACGCTGCCGAGGCGATCTCGCCGGGCCACTGCGAGGCCTACCACGCGACGGATGAGTCCTACTTCTCCGACGTGCACTTCTGGAGCACGCCGCGGGAGGACTGCAACGACACCGATCCGGCCACGACCTGCAAGGACGTCCAGGCGTGGATCGATGCCTGGACGACGGTGACCGGCGGCTGAGCCAGCCGCTGGTCCGTGCGACCGTGCTTCTCCCGGGAGTCCGCTCCCGGGAGAAGCGTTCCGCCTGAGGCCACCATGAGCAGCGTCTCAGCCCGACGACCCGGCCTCCCACGCCGCGCGGCGGCGTGGCTGCACGGGCATCGTCGGGTGCAGCTCGGGATGCTGCTCGCCAGCCCACTGGCCTGGATTGGCCTCGCCTACCTTGGCTCGCTAGCGATCCTTCTCCTCAACGCGTTCTGGCGCGTTGATTCCTTCAGCGGCAAGATCATTCCCGAGTTCAGCCTGAACGCCTTCCAGACGCTGCTGGGCGGCGAGGTCTACCGCACGATCGCGCTGCGCACAGTCGGGATGGCGGTGGCGGTCACCCTCACCGACATCCTCCTCGGCTTCCCGATTGCTTACTACATGGCACGCGTCGCTTCCCGACGTACCCGCCGCATCTTGCTGATCGCGGTGCTGGTGCCGTTGTGGGCCTCGTACCTGGTCAAGGTCTACGCCTGGAAGGTGATCCTGCAGGGCAACGGCCTGCTGGACTGGGCCCTGTCTCCGTTCGGCATCAGCGGTCCGGGGCTGAAGGAGCTGTGGCCGTCCTGGATCGTGCTCAGCTACCTGTGGCTGCCGTACATGATCCTGCCCATCGTGGCCGGGCTGGAGCGCATCCCCGGCTCGCTGCTGGAAGCCTCGTCCGACCTCGGCGGCCGGGCCGGGCCAACGTTCCGCCGCGTGGTCCTGCCGCTGGCCCTGCCCGCAGTGGTGGCGGGCTCCATCTTCACCTTCAGCCTGACCCTGGGCGACTACATCACCCCGAACCTGGTGTCCAGCACGAAGTTCATCGGCAACGTGATCTACGACCAGTCGAGCCTGGGAAGTCTTCCGCTGGCGGCCGCGTACTCCTTCGTCCCGATCATCATCACCATCGCGTACCTCATCGTCGCCAGGCGCCTTGGCGCCTTCGAGTCGCTGTGAGGCGGCGCCGATGACCGAATCGCGCTGGGTCAAGGTCGCGCTGCGGGTAATGACCGCGCTGGCACTGGCATTCATTTACCTGCCGCTGGTGGTGGTCGCGATCTACGCCTTCGACTCGCAGATCGCCCAGACCTGGCCCCCGCCCGGCTTCTCGCTGCAGTGGTGGGGCGAGGCGGCTTCGAACGGCCGGGTCATCGATGCCTTCATCACCTCGATCCTGGCCGCCATCGGGGCGACCACCCTGGCCCTCGTGCTTGGGACACTCGCCGCGCTCGGCGTTGCCCGTCACCAGTTCTTCGGGCGGGAAACGGTTTCCTTCCTGCTGATCCTGCCGATCGCGCTCCCCGGCGTGCTGACCGGCATCGCTCTGGCGGCGACGTTCAAGACGCTCGGCGTCGACTTCGGCCTGCCGACCGTGATCGTGGGGCATGCCACCTTCTGCGTGGTGATCGCCTACAACAACGTCGTCGCCCGTCTGCGCCGGCTGCCGCGCTCGACCGAGGAGGCGTCCGCGGACCTCGGCGGCGACACGTGGCAGACCTTCCGACGAGTCCTGCTGCCGGGCATCCGGACCGCCCTGCTCTCCGGGGGCCTGCTGGCCTTCGCGCTGTCGTTCGACGAGGTGATCGTCACCAACTTCACCGCCGGGCCTGGCACCGAGACGATCCCGCTCTGGATCTTCAGCGCCATCCAGCGCCCCCGCGAGCTGCCGGTCGTGAACGTCGTTGCGCTCGTGCTCATCGTTCTCTCCGTGGTGCCCGTCTGGATCGCCGAGCGCATCTCCGGCACTGAAGCCGCGGTGGTGCGCTAGGCACCGATGGCGCCGCCGCAAGGCATTGAGCCCCTGGCCTGGGAGGACGCGGAGGCACCTTCCACCGCCACGGTCGCCGATCGGCTGCGTCGCGAGGGCGTCGAGCCCTTTGCCTGGTCGAACGGGCCCGGTGACCGCTACGCGGTGCACCAGCATGGCTACACGAAGCTGCTGATGTGCGCGGCCGGCTCGATCACCTTCCTGGTCGGCCCGGACGCGGAGCCGCTGGAGCTGCACCCCGGCGATGGGTTCGTCCTGCCGGCCGGGACGCCGCACGCCGCCGTGGTGGGGCCGGCCGGCTGTACCTGCCTGGAGGGACATCGGGCGTAGCCCATTCGTCATTGGCGCGTTCAAGGGGGAGCACCTATGCTCACCCGGCTGCCGACTCCGATCCACCGGGCGCGGGGCGGCACGGAGGGAGTCGCAA